>CADABA010000007.1 GCA_902785985.1 uncultured Lachnospiraceae bacterium | reverse complement strand
GTGCCGCAGGCCAATGCCTACGTCATTGAGTTCCTGGGAAGCTATAAGTCTACCTGGGAGCACGGCCTTCATCTTAAGATCCCGTTCGTCGAGCGGATCGCGGGAAAGATCTCTCTGAAGGAGCAGGTCTGTGACTTCGCTCCGTCGAATGTTATCACCAAGGACAATGTTTCGATGAAGATCGACACGGTCGTTTATTTCAAGATCTTTGACCCGAGGCTCTATACGTACGGCGTAGACCGCCCGATCAGCGCGCTTGAGAATCTGAACGCGACCACCCTTCGTAATATCATCGGCGGTATGGAGCTTGACCAGACACTGACAAGCCGTGATATCATCAACTCTCAGATGCAGCAGATCCTGGATATCGCAACGGATGCCTGGGGAATCAAGGTCACCCGTGTTGAGCTGAAGAACATCATTCCTCCTGCCGAGATCCAGAACGCGATGGAAAAGCAGATGAAGGCGGAGCGCGAGAAGAGACAGACGATCCTTGAAGCGGAAGCCCACAAGGAATCCGTCGTAGCCCGTGCTGAAGGTGACAAGCAGGCCAGAATTCTCGCCGCTGAAGCGGAGAGGGATGCGCAGATCGCCCGTGCCCAGGGCCGTGCGCAGTCGATCATGCTCGTGTATCAGGCGGAAGCCGATGGTCTTAAAGCGCTGAAGGAAGCTCAGATCGATGATGCGGTCCTCAAGCTGAAGGGGATTGAAGCGCTGAAAGATGTTTCCGACGGCCGTGCGACGAAGATCTACATGCCGACGGATCTTTCGGGAGTCATCTCCTCGCTTGGTCTTCTCTCAGAAGGGATCGGGATCGGGGATGCAACGCCGATCGACCGTTCTCCGCGTCCGATGCAGGCGCCTGCTGCAGACCCGTGCTGCGATGAGCCGGAGAGAACACCGGAGACTGTCAGGATGAAGAAGGATGAACAGAGTCGACAGATGAGCGTGCCGGTGCGCAGACCGGAGAACTGAAGCCGGAAAGGAAAGGCTTTCCCATAAGGTGAGTCAGCGGGACTCAGCCCATAAAAGAATTACATACTAAGAAATGAGAGAGCATCATATGCGGAAGACAGGCTTTTCGATGTCATCCGTGTATGGTGCTTTTTTACGGTCTTTGTTTTCGTATATGGTTTTTGTAATTTTTGTGTCCTTTCAAATCTTTTGAGATTTTTGTTGACAAGACTTTAGACAAAGAGTATATTATCACTTAGATGTTAGCACTCCAACATGCTGAGTGCTAACAAAAAGAGAAAGAGAGTGATCGCCTTGGAGCTTACAGAGAGAAAACGGAAAATTTTATATGCGATTATCCGGAACTATCTTGAGACCGGTGAACCGGTCGGGTCCAGAACGATCTCAAAGTACACGGATCTGAATCTGAGTTCCGCGACCATCCGGAATGAGATGTCTGATCTGGAGGAGATGGGATATATCATTCAGCCCCATACCTCCGCCGGCAGAATTCCTTCCGACAAGGGCTACAGGCTTTACGTCAATGAACTTGTTGAGGAGAAGACCGCGCAGGTCTCTACGATGAACAGCCTGATGATCGCGAAGACCAACCGGATGGAAGAAATCCTGAAGCAGGTCGTAAGACTGCTCGCGTCGAGGACGAACTACACGACCATGATCTCGGCGCCCTCTTACAGGGGGAACAAAGTAAAGTTCATCCAGCTGAGCAGACTCAACGCACGCCAGCTCCTCAACGTTGTCGTCATAGAGGGCAATGTTGTAAAGAACCATATTCTGGATCTCGATGAGGAGATAACCGAAGAGCAGGTCCTGAAGCTGAATCTTCTTCTCAATACAAGGCTGAACGGCCTTACGCTTGCGGACATCAATCTGGGTCTTATTTCCAATATTAAGGAAGAAGCCGGTTCGCATGTGCAGGTCGTCAACGATGTTCTCGATACGATCGCGGATGTGATCAGAGCCGAGACGGATGAGAACATGGAGATCTACACGAGCGGAGCGAATAACATTTTCCGCTATCCGGAGCTCGCAGGTCTACATCGGCGAGGAAGGTCCTGTGGAATCCATGAAGGACTGCAGCGTCGTCACAGCGACTTATGAGCTGGGAGACGGGCTTCAGGGTACAATTGGCATTATCGGGCCTAAACGTATGGATTACGAGAAGGTCATGAATAATTTAAAATCATTCAAAGCGTCGCTGGGACAGCTCTTCAGGGACAACAGAGTGGTAGACCAGGAAGACACTGAGAATGGGAAAGCGAGGGAACCTTAAGGTTTGAGCACGGAAGAAAAGATGGCTTCAGAAGAAACCTTTATTGAAAATGAAAAGACAAGCGCTTCAGAAGCTGAAATGCATGAGATGTCTGAGGAGGACGCGGCGAAAGTGACCGCAGAAGCGGAAACGGATCCGGCGGCAGATGAAGCGCCTGAAGATAACACGGCATCTGAGGAATCGGAGAAAAAGACCCCGGATTCTGAAGAGACAGCCGGGCAGGAAAACTGCGAAGAAGGCCGGGAGGAAGACGGCGGGCCGGAAGAGGAATCGGAAGAGGAATCAGACAAAGTGAGCTTGTTTGGCGGAAAGAAGTTAAAAAAAGAGATCGCAAAGAAAGCCGAGCAGATCAGCGAATTAACTGACCGCAATATGAGGCTCATGGCAGAATTCGACAATTACAGAAAGCGTACCGAGAAGGAAAAAGCTGCGATGTACGGCATGGGTGCGAAGGATGTCGTCGAGAAGATCCTGCCGATCATAGACAATTTTGAAAGAGGCTTTTCTCTGGTCGCGGAGGAGGATATGGAAGACCCCTTCACACAGGGAATGGAAAAGATTTACAAGCAGTTCCTTACTGTCCTTGAAGGCCTTGGCGTAACGCCGATCGAGGCGGTGGGAAAGGAATTTGATCCGAATTATCACAACGCGGTGATGCACGTGGATGACGAGAATTACGGTGAGAATATTGTTGTGGAGGAATTCCAGAAAGGATATCTTTACAAGGATTCTGTCGTCAGACATTCCATGGTCAAGGTCGCCAATTGAGAAAACTTTTTAAAAAGCTTCGCTGAGAGCAAAAACTTCTCAGTACAGCTGGCAGCGGAGAGAATTTCCGGTTCATGGATCGCTTCAGAGAGAAATTACTCTTCGATACAAGCGGAGGAAAGAGAAAGAACGCTGCCGGATAAAGTAAGTTGAGCGGGAAACCGCTTTACTATAAAAATAAGAAATACAGTTTTATTTGTATAATAGATGCAGGAGGAAATGATTATGGCAACACAGGAAAAGATTATCGGTATCGATCTCGGTACGACAAACAGCTGCGTAGCAGTTATGGAAGGCGGCCAGCCGGTCGTCATCGCGAACGCGGAAGGAGCCAGAACAACACCGTCTGTCGTCGCAGTGACAAAGACAGGTGAGAGACTTGTCGGCGAACCGGCAAAGCGCCAGGCTGTAACGAACGCGGATAATACGATTGCTTCCATCAAGAGAAAGATGGGTACGAACGAAAAAGTCACGATGGGCGGAAAGAGCTATACACCGCAGGAAATTTCCGCAATGGTCCTTCAGAAACTGAAGGCGGATGCTGAGAATTATCTCGGCCAGAAGATCACACAGGCAGTCATCACGGTACCGGCTTATTTCAATGATGCGCAGAGACAGGCCACAAAGGATGCCGGCAAGATCGCTGGACTTGAAGTAAAGCGTATCATCAACGAGCCGACAGCGGCAGCTCTTGCGTATGGTCTTGACAATGAAAAAGAGCAGAAGATCATGGTCTATGACCTTGGCGGCGGCACATTTGATGTCTCTATCATCGAGATTGGCGACGGCGTCATCGAAGTTCTCGCTGTAAACGGTGATTCCAGACTCGGTGGAGATGATTTCGACAACGCGATCACGAACTACATGCTTCAGGATTTCAAGGCAAAGGAAGGCGTTGATCTCTCCAACGACAGAATGGCTCTTCAGAGACTGAAGGAAGCTGCCGAGAAAGCGAAGAAAGAACTCTCTTCTTCCACAACAACGAACATCAACCTTCCGTTCATCACTGCGACAGCGGATGGCCCGAAGCATTTCGATATGGATCTCACAAGGGCCAAGTTCGATGAGCTGACAAGATCTCTCGTCGAGAGAACTGCAGGTCCGGTCCAGCACGCACTGCAGGATGCAGGCCTCACAGCTTCCGATATCACGAAGGTCCTTCTGGTCGGCGGATCCACACGTATTCCGGCTGTTCAGGATAAGGTCCGTGCCCTTACAGGCAAGGAGCCCAGCAAGTCCCTGAATCCGGATGAATGCGTTGCGGTCGGCGCTTCCATCCAGGGCGGCAAGCTCTCGGGCGACAGCGGTGCAGGCGATATCCTTCTTCTGGATGTCACTCCGCTTTCCCTGTCCATCGAGACAGAGGGCGGTATTGCGACACGCCTGATCGAGAGAAATACGACGATTCCGTTCAAGAAGAGCCAGGTATTCTCCACAGCTGCCGATAATCAGACAGCGGTCGACATCAATATTCTTCAGGGCGAGAGACAGTTCGCAGCGGACAACAAGTCCCTCGGACAGTTCAGACTGGATGGCATCCCGCCTGCAAGACGCGGTGTGCCGCAGATCGAGGTAACATTCGACATCGATGCGAACGGTATCGTGAACGTATCCGCAAAGGATCTCGGAACCGGCAAGGAACAGCACATCACGATCACTGCATCCTCCAATATGTCCGATGCCGAAATCGACAGAGCGGTCAAGGAAGCAGCAGCATTTGAGGCGGAGGACCGCAAGCGCAAGGAAGGCGTTGACGCGAAGAATGAAGCTGAATCAGCAGTCTTCCAGGTAGAAAATACGCTGAAGGAAGTCGGTGACAAGATTGACTCGAATGAGAAGGCATCTGTTGAGGCTGATCTTGCTGATCTGAAAGCACTTGTAGAGAAACATAAGAACAATAATAATCTGAGTGATGCGGATGTTGCGGATCTGAAGAACGGCAAAGAGAAGCTCATGGAGGGCGCGCAGAAGCTCTTCACAAAGATGTATGAGCAGATGCAGCAGCAGGCAGGGCCTCAGGCAGGGCCTCAGGCAGGACCGCAGGGCGGCGCGACCTATACAAAGGGTGGCAGAGATGACGATGTAGTCGATGCGGACTACACTGAGGTATAAATAAGTAAATCACAACGGCTCCCGCTTCTTGCGGAGTGGGAGCCGGTTTTTTCATGTCCGCACTGCGGAAGCATATCTGAAAGGGATTTTCCAAATGGCAGAGAAAAGAGATTACTATGAGGTGCTCGGTGTAGAGAAGAACGCCACTGATGACGACCTGAAGAAGGCATACAGAAAGCTTGCGAAAAAGTATCACCCGGATGTCAACCCGAGCGAGGAGGCTGCGGAGAAGTTCAAGGAGGCATCGGAGGCCTATTCGATCCTGTCTGATCCTCAGAAGAGGCAGCAATACGACCAGTTCGGGCACGCTGCGTTCAGCGGCGCCGGCGGTGCGGGCTTCAGCGGTTTTGATTTTAACAGCTCGGGGATGGGTGACATTTTCGGAGATATTTTCGGGGATCTTTTCGGGGGAGGCAGGACCTCTTCCAGAAGATCAAATCCGAATGCGCCTATGCGGGGTGCGAACGTGCGCACGAGCGTCAGCATAAGCTTTGAGGAAGCGGTCTTCGGATGCACGAAACAGATCGAGATCAATTTTCGGGAAGAGTGCCCGACCTGCAAGGGAACCGGGGCAAAAGCCGGAACATCTCCGGAGACCTGTTCTCGATGCCATGGCACAGGACGTGTCGTCACGACGCAGCAGTCTATCTTCGGCATGATGCAGACGGAGACTGTCTGCCCCGAGTGCCGGGGAGGCGGGCGAATCATTCGTGAGAAGTGCACAGACTGCAACGGAACAGGGTACAGGACGAAGAAGCAGAAAATTGACGTTCAGATCCCGGCAGGCATCGACAACGGAATCGCGGTGCGCGTCAAGGATAAGGGCGAGCCCGGCGTGAACGGCGGACCGAGAGGCGACCTGCTCGTCGAAGTCCGCGTCTCGCGTCATCCGATCTTCCAGAGGGATGATATGGATCTGTACTCGACGGCAGCTGTTTCCTTTACCAAAGCAGCGCTGGGCGGCAAGATCCGCATCAGGACGATCGACGGAGACGTCGAATATGAAGTCAAAGCAGGGACGCAGACAGATACGAAGATCCGCCTGAGAGGCAAGGGAGTTCCGTCTGTCAGAAATTCCAAGCGCAGGGGCGATCACTATGTGACCCTTGTCGTACAGGTTCCGACAAAACTCACAAGAGAGCAGAAGAAGGCGCTGAAGAGTTACGCGGAGGCGATGGGAGAAAACTGAAGCCTTCCGTGCCGGCAAACGGTTCTGTCTGTTCAATGGCTGCTGCGGCAGGAACGCAGAGCCGTTCCTGATGCTGAAAAAGGCGTATGGGTCATAAAGTTGACCGCATACGCCTTTTTGTGTAGTATAATCTGCAAAGACGGAAAGCCCGCAGAGAGACAGAAAATGCGAGCAGCCTGCTCTGCGAAAGCGTAAGTCCTGCAGCGGGAGGAATGTGAGCAGCCTGTTTATAAAAAGTGGGAAGCCTGTGGAGGATCACTATGAAATGGATGAAATATACGATCGTAACGACGGAGGAGGCCTGCGACCTGGTGTGTTCCATGCTGAATGATCTCGGCATTACGAGCCTCGAGATCGAAGACAAAGCACCGGTCAGCCCGGAAGAGAACGGAGGGTATTTCGGGGATGTCGTCCCGGACCCGGTCTATGATGACCACAAGGCACGCGTGACATTTTATATGGAAGTGCCGGAGGAAGAAAGTGAGGAGGATGCAGACCGCGAGGAGGAACTTCTTCGGAACGTCGGGCAGGGACTTATGGATATTTCCCGATTTGCGGATGTCGGTGAAGCCCGCATTGAAATCGGCATGACAGCCGAGGAGGACTGGGTGAATAACTGGAAGCAGTATTTCCATCAGTTCACGGTGGATGATATCCGTATAATTCCGTCCTGGGAGGAAGTGCCGGCTCTGGGAGACGAGGAGCTGATCCTTCGCATCGACCCGGGGACTGCGTTCGGTACGGGCAAACATGAGTCGACACAGCTTGCGATCAGAGGAATCAGGAAGTATATCGAGCCCGGTATGCGTGTGCTTGATATCGGTACCGGAAGCGGGATTCTGGGTATCATCGCCTTGAAGAGCGGCGCGTCGAAGGTCTTCGGGACCGATCTTGATATCAATGTACTCGAAGCAATCGAGGAAAATCTTGCGAAAAATGATATCGACCCGGCTGACTTCAAATATGTGATCGGCGATATCGCGACGGAGCAGTGGGTCAGAGAGGAGGCCGGCGACGGCTATGACCTTGTATGCGCCAACATTATCGCCGAGATTCTTGCGGATATCACACCGCATGTGCCGGACCGGCTCAGGGAGGGGGGATATTATATTACCTCCGGGATCCTGATCACACATGCGCAGATCGTCCGGGATGCAATCCGTAAAGCAGGTCTGACGATCATAGAGGAGATGGAACAGGGCGAGTGGGAGAGCATTGTGGCCAGGAAGGACTTTGCATAAGTGTGCGGCAGACATGCTCTGTAAAGAGGAGAAATCTATATGTACAGATTTTTTATAGAGGCGGGACAGATCTGTGACAGAGTACTGCATATCTCTGGCGAGGACGTAAATCATATCCGCAATGTACTTCGCATGCGGCCGGGCGAAGAGATCGAAGCGGTCGATGAGGACCGCAGCGTATCAATCTGCCGAATTTCCCGGATTCTCCCGGATGAGATCCTTGCAGATGTTCTCGAGACCAGGGAGGCGGACACCGAACTTCAAAATGAGATCACGCTCTATATGGGTCTTCCGAAGGGAGACAAAATGGAGCTCATCATTCAGAAGGCTGTCGAACTCGGTGTGAGCCGGATCGTTCCCGTCTCGATGAAGCGCAGTATAGTGAAGCTGGATGCAAAGAAGGCGAAGGCGAGAGTCGTACGCTGGCAGGCGATCGCGCAGGCAGCGGCAAAACAGTCGAAGCGGAGCATAATTCCGGAAGTCGGTGAAATAGAGAGCTTCAGCGGGGCTCTGGAGGAGGCTGAGACACTTGATGCGCTTCTTGTTCCGTACGAGAATGCTATGGATATCCGTTTTACGAAGAATGCTATCCGGGAAATCAGGCCCGGTCAGTCCGTCGGAGTCCTGATCGGGCCTGAAGGAGGATTTGACAGGAGGGAAGTGGAGGCCTGTGAGAAAGCCGGTGCAAAGATCCTGACTCTCGGGAAGAGGATCTTAAGGACAGAGACGGCAGCCATCTCCATGCTCTCGATCCTGATGTACGAACTGGAGGGCTGATGCAATCTGCCGTGCCTGAGCATGCGTAACAATGCACCGGTGGAGCATTGTGCAGCTGAGGCGTTCTTGAATCTTCATCGCGGGATCGTACTCACGATGAAGGCGAGCTTCACTTTGCGCACGTATCTTATGATAAAATCACGAGAATTGCGCGATGAAGAATGAAATTTTGTGGTTGTCATTTAAAAAGAAATGAGCTAATATAATGCCTAATACGCAGGAAACCGATTATCAGGATTTGACCAGTAAAGGAGAATGTTATGGCATTTTTTTTCAGTGAACCATCTCGCACGTTCGGAGAATATCTTCTTGTTCCGGGTTACTCGTCTTCTGAATGCATCCCCTCTGCAGTGAGTCTCAGGACACCTCTTGTCAAATACAGAAAAGGTCAGGAAGAGTGCCCCCTTATTATGAATATTCCCATGGTCTCTGCGATCATGCAGTCTGTATCCGGCGAAAAACTGGCGATTGCTCTTGCAAAGCAGGGCGGCGTGTCTTTCATTTACGGATCACAGAGTGTTCAGGATGAGGCGGACATGGTCCGGAGAGTCAAGTCCTACAAAGCCGGTTTTGTGACCAGCGATTCCAATCTTCCGCCGACCGCGACACTCGGCGATGTGCTCAATCTGAAGGCACAGACAGGCCATTCCACAATCGCGATCACTGAGGACGGATCAGCGCACGGAAAGCTTCTCGGAATTGTAGCATCCCGTGATTACAGACTTTCCCGCATGACAACAGATCTTTGTGTCACGGAGTTCATGACGCCCCTGGAAAAGCTCGTCACAGCGCCGGCGAATACAACGCTGCATGACTGCAACGATCTTATCTGGGAAAATAAGATCAATTCGCTTCCGCTGATAGATGAAAATGGAAACCTGGTCTATATGGTCTTCCGCAAGGATTATGACAGCCATAAGGCGAACGCCAATGAGCTGCTTGACGACAATAAGAGCTATGTTGTCGGTGCCGGTATCAACACCAGGGATTATGCGGAACGTGTGCCTGCTCTTGTCGAGGCAGGAGCGGATGTTCTCTGTATCGACTCCTCAGAGGGATTTTCGGAGTGGCAGAGCAGAACGATCAGGTGGATTCGTGAAAAGTACGGCGATACGGTCAAGGTAGGTGCGGGAAATGTCGTGGACCGGGAAGGCTTCATGTTCCTCGCAAAGGCCGGAGCTGATTTCATAAAGATCGGTATCGGCGGAGGATCGATCTGCATCACACGTGAGACGAAGGGCATCGGAAGAGGCCAGGCGACAGCTGTAATCGAGGTCGCGAAAGCCCGTGATGAGTATTATCAGTCGACCGGCATTTATATTCCGATCTGTTCGGACGGTGGTATTGTACACGATTATCACATCACACTGGCGCTCGCCATGGGTGCTGATTTTGTCATGCTCGGCAGGTATTTTGCACGTTTCGATGAGAGCCCGACTGCCCGCCTGCGCATCAACGGAAGTTATGTGAAGGAATACTGGGGTGAGGGATCGAACCGCGCGCGCAACTGGCAGCGCTATGATCTCGGCGGAGCACAGAAGCTCACATTCGAGGAGGGCGTTGACAGTTATGTCCCGTACGCAGGGGCTCTCTCAGACGGTGTTCAGACAACCCTCTACAAGGTCCGCTCGACCATGTGCAACTGCGGAGCGCTCTCGATTCCGGAGCTGCAGCAGAAAGCCAGGCTGACAGTCGTCTCCTCGACATCGATCGTGGAAGGCGGAAGCCATGATGTTATTTTAAAGAATAACCGCACGGAGGGCTGATCCGGGCATACCGGGAAAGTAATACTATTGGAAAATTCAAGTCTTGCATAAAAAGAGGCCGCGCCGGAGCATATTCGCACCGGAGCGGCTCTTTTTTTGATGACAGGTATGTGCAGCTCTTTTCAGATTATTTCTCAGATCATTTCCATGCAGGACAGCGGATCGCGATCATACCGGTCCTGCTCAGGTCCGGTATGATTTCTGTTCTTTTATCGGCTAATTATAATCGACCTGCATGAGCGTGAGCCCGCAGGCCGGAGCGGTCGGGCCGGCCATCTTCCGGTCCCTTGCCTCGAGCAGTGCGGACATGGAGAAGGGATCCCGCCGGCCTTCGCCGACCTCGATCAGGGTTCCGACCAGAATGCGGACCATATACTGCAGAAAGCCTTCCCCGATAAATTCAAGGTCAATCTCATCTTCCGTCTCACGAATATGGATCGCGTAAAGATTCCGGACGGTGGACTTGCGCATTTTCGGATTTCCGCAGAAGCTCTTGAAATCGTGCTCACCGCGAAGCTGAATAGTAGCTACCTTCATGGCGGCAGTGTCGAGCGTTCCCCGATACTCATAGATGTATTTTCTCTCAAATACATGACGGGATTTATCTTTTCCGATCCGGTAGAGATACGTCTTCCTGGTTGCATTAAAGCGGCTGTGAAAGCGCGGCGCAGCTTCGGTGACAGAGAGGACTCCGATATCGTCCGGGAGATATTCATTAAAATAATCCCGTATCTCATCCGGCGTTTTATCTGTCTCGATGCGGAACTGGGCGACCTGGCCTCTCGCGTGAACACCGGCGTCAGTGCGTCCGGCCCCGTGGACATCTGCAGGCTCTCCGGTCATAATGCCGAGAATATTTTCAAGCTTCTGCTGAATGGTATTGTCTGTGTCGCCTTGTTTCTGCCAACCGTTATAGCGGGTGCCATCGTACTGGATGAGCATTTTATAATTCTTCATAACTCTTTATTTCATCTGTAAAAACTTCCGACATGTATTTGGTATGGCGGCCGGGAATATACGCTTTTCCGACGTGGAAATCTTTATTCCGGGAGCTGTGTCGGCCATGAGCTGTGGGAAGTTCTTATCTCAGTTCTTTCTGAAAAATCACTGCAACTGTAACGATATCGGAAGAAAAAACATTTTCTGTTTATTCGGATATGAACTGATCATCCTCATCCACCGTGATATGTGAGGAGAATATATCATCGTCTTTATCCGGGTCCGGGATTTCATGATCCGAGGAGAAGATATCTGACTCGTAATCATCCCTGTCCTTTTCGAGAACATCGCTGAAATCTTCATCCTTTTTGGATGAACCGGACTCCCTGGGCTCTTTTTTGAAAGGATTCCTGACTTCTATCGGCTTTTTCACTTCTCTTGCAGCCTTTGCTTCCCGTTTTTCGTCCCTGTCAGCCTTTGCTTCCCCTTTTTCTGTCGACGGCGCGCCTGCCTTCGGCCGCTTGAACATGTTGACCGCCATGAGAATTGTCGTGATCGGATTGAACATGAAAATTGCAGAGAAGAGCATCTGATAGACGAATTTCATGTCAGCCAGAAAGACCATATACATACCTATGATACAGGCCGCGAAACTGATGATCAGACCCACAAGGGTGATAAAGATTTTCTGAATTACATTCTTCATACCGGTTCTCCTTAAGTGGATTTTGGATGCGGGGTTATATCCTGTATGAAAGCCGAATCTCATTTTTCTTGTTCATCACAGGCTTTACGTTACGGAAAATCTGCGAAAGAGACTAAATCTTAGAAACGAAAAAGGGCTTTCGTCCCATGCCTCTATGATAACACAAACAAAATGAACCTTAAACAGAAGAATTTTCTCAAAAGAAATGCAAAAATCACAGGTTTACCTGTGTATTCTTTTCAAGACTATGGTATAATTGACGAAGTAGAAGGGAAAAGCAGGTTGCTGATTTAGTACTATTTTCGGCATGGCTTTACCAGATGGGTTAATTTTATAAGAAGGAGAGTTGTTATGCAGAAATTCAGTTATGTACTTACAGACGCAGAAGGAATCCATGCTCGTCCGGCAGGTGAGCTTGTAAAGCAGGCTAAGGGCTACAAGAGCAAAGTTATGATCGCTAAGGACGGCAAGTCTGTAAACGCAGCAAAGATCCTCGCAGTTATGAGCCTTGGCGCTAAGCAGGGACAGACCGTTGAGTTCACGATCGAAGGCGAAGACGAAGTTCAGGCAGCTGCTGAGCTCGAAGCTTTCATGAAAGCAAACCTGTAAAGAATAACTATTTTAGAGGGAGTTATGCGGAGAGTGATACGGGACACAGACCTTAACGCTGTCTCCTGAAGCTTTTGCAGAAGGATCTCCTTATAATTCTGAAGGCCAGGTCTAAAAAAGAAAGCCTCCGGCGATTTGCCGGAAGGCTTTCTTTTTTTGGAAAATGAAAATCAAATACGATCAGTCCTTTGAAGCGCTGTTGGCCTTTGCCTCGAGAAGCTTCATGGCACGGACCTTCAGCGGAAGGCCGAAGAGTGTAATGAAACCGGAAGCATCATGGTGATCATACATGTCGCCTGTGGTGAAGGAGGCAAGGGATTCATTGTAGAGGCTGTACGGGGATGTTGTGCCGGCCTTGATGATATTGCCCTTATAAAGCCGCATGCGGACTTCACCTGTCATATATTCCTGCGTGGATTTCGTGAAAGCGATGAGGGCCTCGCAGAGCGGAGTGAACCACTTGCCTTCGTAGACGACCTGCGCGAGCTTGTCCCCGACGGTCTTCTTGAATTCCATCGTTGCGCGGTCCAGAACGAGTTCCTCGAGCTGCTGATGTGCCTCGAAGAGAATCGTTCCGCCGGGTGTCTCGTAGACTCCGCGGGATTTCATGCCGACGACGCGGTTCTCAACGATATCGACGATGCCGATTCCGTTCGCGCCGCCGAGTTTGTTGAGAGTGCGGATGATATCGGCGACTTTCATTTTTTCTCCGTTGATGGAGGTCGGTATACCTTTTTCGAACGTGATCGTGAGGTCGGTCGGCTCATCCGGAGCAGCTTCAGGAGTCACGCTGAGCACCAGCATATGCTCATAATTCGGTGCAAGGGACGGATCTTCAAGCTCGAGACCTTCGTGGGAGATATGCCACAGATTGCGGTCGCGGCTGTAGCTGTGCGAGTGATCGAAGGGGAGATCGATTCCTCTGGATTTGCAGTAGGCAAGCTCATCTTCACGGGATTTGAGGGTCCAGAGATCTGTCATTCTCCAGGGAGCGATGACCTTGATATCCGGGGCGAGGGCTTTAATGCCGAGCTCGAAGCGGATCTGGTCGTTTCCCTTGCCGGTAGCGCCGTGGCAGATTGCAACGGCATTCTCCTTGCGGGCGATCTCGACCAGCTTCTTGACGATCGCCGGACGGGCCATGGAAGTTCCGAGCAGGTACTTGTGCTCGTAGACTGCTCCGGCCTGTACGCACGGCATGATGAAATTCTCGGCGAAATCATCGTTGATATCCTCAATATACAGTTTGGATGCGCCGGAGAGACGCGCTCTCTCGTCCAGACCTTCCAGTTCTTTTTCCTGTCCGCAGTCTACGCAGCAGCAGATGACTTCATAATCAAAAGTTTCCTTCAGCCACGGGATGACCGCTGTAGTATCAAGACCGCCTGAATATGCGAGAACGACTTTCTCTTTGCTCATGGATGGATCCTCCTTAACAAACGGCCGACAAGCAGCCGTATTTTTACCTGTGAATACGAATATACAACGTATGCAAAAAATATGCAACCCTGAAATTGATTTTTATGAACGCTGCTGTGAATAAATATCAATAATATGCAATGGTAATGCATAATTATGCAAATTTAAGAGGTTTACTTTTGCCGGAGATTGAGATATCATATCTTATCGGAAGCTTCAATGCTGTTTTCGTTCAATTCTCGCTCGCGAGAATTGGCGCGGGATTCGGTCCAAACCGAATCCCTGCGCATCCTCGCGTGCCTATGCATGCGTAACAATGCTCCTGTGGAGCATTGCGGAGCTGAGCGTTTATCTCAGTGGGGGATTGAAACCCGCACTGAGACGAGCAGGATATTGTTTTACCCGCCGCTTGTAGAAGCGGGGGTCTTCCCCACTGAGATAAAAAGACCTGTGAAACAGGCGGATTATGATCATCGGGTTCGCGGACCCGATGATAGAATGCAAAGAAAGAAAACATGAGAAAAACAGGCAGACCTTCTTTCCCCGAAAGACGGTCCCCTTCAGAAACGGAGTTTTAATATGAAGATAATCGACGGCGGCGTCACAGCCGCAAAAGGATTTCTGGCGTCCGGCGGAGCGGCCGGGATAAAAAAGAACGGAAGTGATGATATGGCGATCATCTATGCGGAGGTGCCGTGTGTGTCTGCGGGCACATTTACGACGAACCGCGTAAAAGCCGCTCCGGTCATATGGGACCGGGAACTTGTGAAGGGCGGATCTCCGATTCAGGCAGTCATCGTGAATTCCGGCGTGGCCAATGCCTGCACGGGTGAAGAAGGCCTTCGTTACTGCCGCGAGACAGCTGCCGCAGCCTCCAAAGAGCTCAATATTCCGGAAAGCGCTGTCTGCGTGGCGTCGACAGGCGTCATCGGAGTGCAGATCCCGATCGATAAGATCCGGACCGGGATCGGGAAAATCGCACCGTCTCTCGGAAAGGGACGGGAGGATGCGTTGAAGGCTGCAAAGGCGATCATGACGACAGATACGGTCTCCAAAGAAGCCTGTGTCGAGCTGACATTCTCTGACGGAAGCAAAGCGGTGATCGGCGGATGCTGCAAGGGATCGGGGATGATCCATCCGAATATGTGCACGATGCTCTGCTTCCTCACAACGGACGCAAAGATCTCGAAGGAAATGCTTCAGAAAGCGCTCTCCGGTGTCATTCCGGATACCTTCAATATGGTCTCAGTCGACGGAGATACGTCGACGAATGATACCTGCCTTCTCCTTGCAAGCGGTCTTGCGGACAATGCACCGATCGAGGCGGATGGGGAGGATTATGAGGTCTTCCGGGCAGGCCTGCTCGAAGTCTGTACGAGCCTTGCTAAGCAGATGGCCAGGGACGGCGAAGGTGCGACCTGCCTCTTTGAGGTGAAGATCATGGGCGCTGACACGAAGGAAAATGCAAAGATCCTTGCGAGGTCAGTTGTCTCCAGCACGCTTACGAAGGCAGCCATCGCGGGACATGACGCGAACTGGGGAAGAATTCTCTGCGCGATGGGGTATTCCGGTGTTGATTTTGATCCCGATAAGGTCGACCTCTTTTTTGAAAGCGCAGCCGGAAAGATCCGGATCATGAAGGACGGTGTCGGGACGGATTACAGTGAGGAGACGGCGACGAAGATCCTCTCGGAGGACGCGATCCTTGCGACAGCGGACTTAAAGAGCGGAGACGCGGAAGCGTATGCCTGGGGCTGCGACCTGACGCATGAATATGTGAATATCAACGCAGATTACAGATCCTGACAGAGATTTTCTGCGCTTCGGATCGGAGGAGGACAGACACCTGTCCGGCAGAAAACAGGGATCTTTACCGCTTGGCGGGGAGGTAGATAAAAATGGCTGACAATATGGATCTCTGGATAGAAAAAGCGAACGTTCTCGTAGAGGCGCTTCCCTATATCAGAGAGTTCAACGGCAAAAAAATAGTCGTAAAGTACGGCGGTTCGGCGATGACCGATTCCCATCTCAAAAAGAGCGTCATCACCGACGTAGCGCTGCTCAAGCTGATCGGGATGAAGCCGATCATTCTCTCCGGACAGACGCCGCAGTTCGTGAACGGACTTCGCGTCACGGACAAGAGCACCATGGAAATCGCCGAGATGGTCCTCGGAAAGGTCAACAAGGGCCTTGTCCAGTATATGGAGGAGAACGGCGTCAAAGCCTGCGGTATTTCCGGCAAGGACGGCGGAACCATGCGCGTTGTAAAGAAGCAGCTGGCGAGCGGTCAGGATATCGGCTTTGTGGGCGAGGTGACGAAAGTGGATACGTCTCTCATCGACACACTTCTCGATCAGGATTTCATCCCTGTTATCTGCCCGATCGGTCTCGGAGAGGAGGATTTCAAATCCTACAATGTCAACGCGGACGACGCGGCCTGCGCGATCGCCGTGGCAGAGAAGGCCAATAAGCTTGCCTTTCTTTCGGATATCGAGGGAGTCTACGAGGATCCGCACGATCCGGCGACGCTCATTTCCGAGCTGACGATCGCGGATGCGCAGAAATTTATAGAATCCGGCAACGCCGGAGGAGGAATGCTGCCGAAGCTTCAGAACTGCATTTCCGCGATACAGAAGGGCGTCTCCAGAGTGCATATCCTGGACGGAAGAGTCGAGCATTCGCTTCTTCTGGAGTTCTTTACGGACAGAGGTGTCGGCACGGCGATCATAGATGAGGAAGGGAGCAGGTATTATCATGGACCAAAGTAAAATTATGGAAATGACGGAGCAGTACGTCCAGCACACATATAATCGTTTCCCGATCTCCATTGACAGGGGAGACGGCGTCCGGGTGTGGGACAGCGAGGGAAAGGAATACCTCGACTTTATGGCCGGGATCGCGGTCTACGCGCTCGGGTATCATTTTCCCGGATATGACGAGGCTCTGAAAGCCCAGATCGACAAAGTCCTGCACACATCGAACCTCTACTATCATGAGCCGCTCGCTCTTGCGGCCCGGGATGTCGTCACATCGACAGGGCTCTCCAAAGTGTTCTTCACGAACAGCGGGGCGGAGGCCATCGAGGGAGCGATCAAGTCCGCGAGAAAGTATGCTTGGCTCAAGGACGGGAAGAACGATCATGAGATCATTGCGATGCAGGGATCTTTCCACGGGCGCTCCGTGGGTGCGCTGTCCGTCACTGGGAATGCGCACTATCAGGACCCCTTCAAACCGCTCATGGGCGGGGTCGTGTTTGCCGAATATAATGATCTTGAGAGCGTCATGGCGCTTGTCAATGACAGGACCTGTGCGATCATCATGGAAACGATCCAGGGTGAAGGAGGAATTTATCCCGCGGATCCGGAATTTATCCGGGGGATCCGGAAGATCTGCGATGAAAAGGATATTCTCCTGATCCTTGATGAGATCCAGTGCGGAATGGGACGGTCCGGCCGCATGTGGGCTTATGAGGAGTATGGGATCGAGCCGGATATCGTGACCTGCGCAAAGGCGCTGGGCTGCGGTGTCCCGGTCGGTGCATTCGTTCTCAATGAAAAGACTGCGATGAATTCAATGGTGCCGGGGGATCACGGGACGACATACGGCGGAAATCCGTTCGTCTGTGCGGCAGTCCATGAAGTCTTTGAACTCTTTGAAAAGCATGGGATCGTAAAGCATGTTCAGGCGGTTGCTCCGTACCTCACGGAGAAGCTTGAGGCGCTTATGGCCGCGCATCCGGATAAGATCACGGACCGCCGCGGCAGAGGTCTTATCCAGGGGCTGGAGCTGGCTCCGGAGGTCCCGGTCGGAGAGATCACAAAGAAAGCGCTTGCGAAGGGACTTCTCATTATCTCTGCGAGCGGAAATGTGCTGCGGTTCGTTCCGCCTCTCATCGTGACGGAGGAGGATATTGACTGCGCCTGCGCGATCCTGGAGGAGTGCTTCTGACGGATCGGGATGCACGCGCTGAGGCTTCGGGCGCTCAGAGATTTTCCTTATTCCATATGTTTGGGAGGAAGATGTATCGCACCCTTTGTGTGTACATGTGCTTGAGAGGAAGATGTATCGCACCCCTGGCGTTTACATGTGTTTGGAAGGAAGATGTTCCGCACTCTTCGCGGCGCGGCAGGAATGCGGAGCGTTCCTGATCATATGGATCCGGTTCGGATGCACTCTGCATAAGAGTGCATCCGTTTTTTTCCGGAAGAAGGGTCCGGGATGCGGAATCCCCGGGAATCCTTGCCCGAAAAATCTTGAATATCGTTTTTGAATTCGTTACAATAATAGTTGAGCACGACCGGAGACTGCTGTGTTCTTTGGAGGTGCTTGAGATGAAAGGCTATTTTAGTAAATCCATGACGGTCTTTGTCATGGTTTTTGTTGTGTTAAGCGGGTGCGGAACACGGACCGTGGAAGTTACGCAGGTCCGACCGGAAGAGTCCTGTTCCTCCGCAGCATCGGAGGAAGATTTTTATTTTCCTGATGAATGTGCAGATTCGGGAAACGAAGCCCCGGATCTGATCAAGGTCTTCGTATGCGGGGCGGTCGAGCAGCCCGGGGTTTACAGCGTCCCGGCCGGGTCGAGGCTTTTCGAAGCGATCGGACTTGCCGGAGGGATGCGCGCCGATGCGGATCCTGATTATCTCAATCAGGCGCGGGTGCTGACAGACGGTGAACAGATCCGGGTGCCGACGAGGGCTGAGACGGAGGGGATGGAGGCACCTCCCGCGCAGGCGGCGTCAGTCGGGGGAGAAAACTCCGACGGAAAAGTCAATATCAATACAGCGGATATTGAGGAACTGCAGACTCTCAGCGGGATCGGAGAAGCAAGGGCGAAAGCCATCATCTCTTACAGGGAGACAAACGGAGCGTTTGAGCGGATCGAAGAAATCATGAATGTTTCGGGCATCAAGACGGCGCTCTTCAATACGATAAAAGATGACATTACAGTAAGTTAGGAGAACGAGATGGCAAGAAAGATACTTGTCGTGGATGACGAGAAGCTGATCGTAAAGGGAATTCGTTTCTCACTGGAGCAGGAGGGCTTTGAGGTCACCTGCGCTTATGATGGAGAAGAAGCGCTTGAGTATGCAAAGCAGACGGAGTATGACATGATCCTCCTGGATCTCATGCTGCCGAAGCTCTCGGGGCTCGAGGTGTGCCAGCAGATCAGGGAGTTTTCATCGGTGCCGATCATTATGCTGACGGCCAAGGGGGAGGATATGGACAAGATCCTCGGTCTTGAGTACGGCGCGGATGATTATATTACAAAGCCATTCAACATTCTTGAGGTCAAGGCCCGCATTAAAGCGATCCTGCGGCGGGCAAAGAGACCCTCAGAGGAGGCTCCGCAGTCGAAGGCTATTGAGGTCGGAGGACTTCGGATGGACTGCGAGAGCAGACGTGTCTACGTGAACGGCAAGGAAGTTTATCTCACGGCTAAAGAGTTCGACGTGCTCGAACTGCTTGTTTTTAACCCGAACAAGGTGTACAGCCGTGAGAACCTTCTCAATATTGTGTGGGGATATGAGTATCCGGGTGATGTGCGTACAGTCGATGTCCATATTCGGCGTCTGCGCGAAAAAATCGAGGAGAACCCGAGCGATCCGAAGTATGTTCATACAAAATGGGGTGTAGGTTATTATTTCCAGAGCTGAAAAAAAGGCACGTTTTACGTTCATAAAGAGTCTTCGATTCCGGATAATGGTGATCCTGATCCTGATCGGCATTGTGCCCTGCATCATCACGACCAGTGTTGTCGTTCGAAGCTATCGTTCCCGCGCTGTTTCTTTACGCGAATCGAGTGTAAAGAACCAGTGCGAGATTTTATGCGATTTTCTGGAGTCGGAGAATTATCTGAGCAATCCGGATTCTGCTGTGGTCAACAGCGAACTCTCCCTCTTATCCAATGTCTATAACGGAAGGATCCTGATCGTGGACTCGGATTACCGCGTCGTCAAGGATACGTACGATATCGATACCGGCAAGACGTCGGTGTCAAAGGAGGTCGTAAGTACATTTGTGTCCGGGAAGGGGACATCCCAGTACGATGAGCAGAATGCCTATATCCTCATGACCTTTCCGATCTGCCGCCCTGATGACAGTGTCGAGGGCGTTCTTCTCGTATCTGTTTCCACCAACGAGATCGTGCAGAGTTCCCGTATTCTTGAGAACCAGGGCCTTCTTACGACAGTCATTGCAAGCCTGGTCGTTCTTATCCTCGGTTATTTCCTCGCGGGAATGCTCGTGAAACCCTTCCTGAGGGTCACGCACGCGATCGAGGATGTCACGGACGGGTTCGAGGACGAGGCAATATCCGTTCCGGATTATACCGAGACGGTCCTTATTACGAACGCATTCAATCAGATGCTTTCGCGTGTCCGGGCGATGGACAATTCAAGGCAGGAATTTGTGTCCAACGTCTCACATGAGCTGAAGACCCCGCTTACGTCCATGAAGGTCCTCGCGGATTCGCTCAACGGACAGGATAATGTGCCCAACGAGCTCTACAAGGAGTTCATGCAGGATATCACCCAGGAAATCGACAGGGAGAATAAAATCATTACGGACCTTCTTTCCATGGTCCGTCTCGACAAAAAAGCGGCAAATCTCAATATTGAGACGATTGATATCACCTGGATGCTGGAGGGGATCATAAAGCGGCTCAAACCGATCGCCCAGGCGAGGGGAATTGAGCTGATCCTGGAAGTCACGCAGGGGGTTCAGGCGGAGGTGGATGAGGGAAAGCTCGGCCTTGCATTTTCCAACCTGATCGAGAACGGAATCAAGTACAATGTCGACGGCGGATGGGTCCGTGTTACATTGAATGCGGACAAGAAATATTTTTATGTCACGGTCGCGGACTGCGGAATGGGCATTCCGGAGGACCAGCAGGAACATATTTTTGAGCGCTTTTACCGCGGTGATAAATCGCATTCGACGACGATCGAGGGGACGGGGCTTGGACTTGCGATCACCAAGAGCGCAATTCTTCTTCACCATGGCGTGATCAGACTGAACAGTAAAGTGGGAGAAGGGACGACATTTAATGTGCGGATTCCGATCTCACGCCAGTAAATAGCAGTGTTCGGGATCACATGCGAAGCGCTTTATTTTACAGGAAGTATTCATCCATGCAGCCCGGGCGTCCGCTTCGCAGTTTCCGGAAGTGTGTTCAAGAGAAAGGAGGTGCTGCCTCAATGAAAAAATATACAGCGTGTTTCCTTGCGGCGGTACTTGTTCTCATTTTTTCCGCGTGCGGATCGTCTGGCTCCGGGACTTCGAACGAGGGTACTGTCATCTACTTCCTTGAAGCGGACGAGGAAGCTCTTGCGACAGAGAACTATGCAATTGACGTCACGGAATGTGAGACTGCGATTCAGCAGATCCTTGATACGATCGCGAACGGCCCCGGGGATCCGGATCATCAGAGTCTTCTTCCTCAGAACGTGACCATGAAGAGTTATTCCTATTCCAACGGGGCGATCGTAGTGAATTTCAGTCCGGAATACGGGGAGATGACGAAAGACAGGGAGGTCCTTGCAAGGGCCGGGATCGTGCGCTCTCTGATGCAGATCGAGGGCGTGAGAAATGTCTCTTTTACGATCGAGGGCTCGCCGATCATGAACTCCAAGGGGGAGGAGATCGGCACGATGACGTCTGATACGTTTATCGAGAACAGCGGACGCCAGATCAACAGCTATTCACATGCATCTATTAATCTGTATTTTGCATCGGATAACGGAAAGAAGCTGAAGCGGGAATCCAGATCGATTTATTACAGCAGCAGCAAGTCCATAGAGTGGGCGATTGTCGAGAGACTGATCTCCGGGCCGAAGGTGAAGGGAAACTATGCGGTCATTCCGCCGAATACGCATATTATCTCCATCACGACTTCAGAGGGGACATGTTACGTAAATCTGGATGAGTCCTTTGTCAGCAAGACACTCAATGTCGAGGACCGTCTGATCATTTATTCAATTGTCAATTCACTGGTGGAGAACTGCGGTGTCACATCGGTACAGTTTTCTGTGGCGGGTGAGACAGATGTGAAGTTCGGGTCGGACATCAGTCTGGCCAAGCCTTTTACGGAGGATATGACGCTGATTGAACAGTGAGAACGGAAGCTGCTTCCTGCCTGCTCCGCGTGGCAGGAAGGTCCGGGAGTTCCCTGAAAGCGGGAAAAGATATCATTTTGCGCGCGTATCTCACGGCTGAAGTCGCGGGGAAAAGCGTGATGAAGAATAAACGGAGGAATGTTGCTTGACGCGAAGACCTCTCATGTCATTGTGCGTCCTGATCATCGCTCTGCTCGCCCTGATCCGGGCAGCAGGGATGACGCTTGTGCCGCTGCCTCCCGATGTGGTGTCAGCAAAAAAATGGACGAACACCTCTCTTCCTGTCAGCATTACCGGATTCGTCAGTGAATCCGAGACTCGGGAGGAGTATTCTTATCTTATTCTGAAACGGGCAGTCCTGTCCGTTGACTCTCACATGTATGAACTGAATAAGGTCCGTGTAACGTTAAAAAATCCACAGCACTTTGCTGTGGATTCTTTTTTATGCGCGAAGGGAATTCTGCGGGAGCCGGAGCCCGCGTCAAATGAGGGGCAGTTCGACAGAAAAAACTATTATCGGATGCTTGGGATCTATTACACGATGGGAAATGCAGAGATAGAGGTTCTCGACAGCCGGGGGGATCCTCTCAGGGAAACGCTTCATCAGATCCGTTCGTTCCTGAAGGACAGGATCGGGGAAGTTTTTCCTCCCCGTACGGCGGGCGTCATGAGCGCGATGCTCGTCGGGGACAGAAGCCTTATGGAGGCGGAGGATTCGGACCGGTTCAGAATGGCTGGGGTGTCGCACATTCTTGTGATCTCGGGACTCCACATAACGATGATGGCGGAGGCTTTTTACTGGATCCTGTGTCATCTTGCAGTCGTTCTTCCAGCAGGAAGATGGGGGCTTCCCGGGATGCCGGATCAGGCGGAACGTGAAGATCGGGGAACAGTGAGAGAAAAGTATCGTGAAGAGTACATGCCGGATCAGTCTGAAGGCAGACAGCGGAAGGAAAGACCGGATCAGCCCGGGAGCAGACATCGTGTAAAAAATACGAATCGTGAAGAGCCTGACAGAAGGAGCCGGCTGTCCTCCCGGATCCGGATCCTGCATATGAACAAAAAGGCAGCTGTCGTATTGACCATGATCCTGCTCGTGTGCTGCGCAGTCATGACAGGGCTTTCGGTCTCAACGGTGCGTGCGGTATTTATGTACTGCCTTGTTGCCGGAGCCCGGCTCAGCGGAAGGACCTATGACCCGCTCACAGGGGTGAGTCTTACAGCTGCGATCATTCTGATCGTAAATCCGGAGTATCTCACTTACAGCGGATTTCAGCTGTCTTTTCTGGCGGTCGTCATACTCGGACTGTGTTCGGAAAGAGGACCTCTCATGAGGGGAGTGATCCTGTATCTCGGAACGGTCCCGTTCGTTCTCTGCAGCTGGTATGAGATTCCGCTCTACAGTGTATTCCTGAATATGCTGATCGTTCCGGTCATTCCGTTCGTGCTGGGAGCAGGGATCCTGGGAATCGTATGCGGAGGTGCCTTTGGCGGATTCTTTACTCTGCCTGCGGTCGGTTCGGTGAATCTTTTGTATTTAATTCTGAAGCTTGCAGGAAAACTGCCCTGTGCAGCAGTCGTCTGCGGGCACCCGGAGCCGATCCGGATCCTGTTGTACGGGGTGCTCTTTGCAGGATTTCTTTTCCTCTCAGTCAGGTGGCGGACAAACAGAAAAAGGTTCTTTCTGATCGGGATGATCCCGGTCCTTCTTCTGGTGTTCCTTGTGCGGGGAAGGGATGATCTGGAGATCCACATGCTTGATATCGGACAGGGCGACGCGATTGTTGTGGAAATGCCCGGCGGCCAGAACATTCTGGTGGACGGGGGATCGACGACCGTGACGGACGCGGGCAGATATCGGATCCTGCCGTTCCTGAAATATGAGGGGATCCGAAAACTCGATTACATTTTTGTGACACATACAGACCTTGATCATATAAGCGGAATCATTGAACTTCTCGACATGATGATCGACGGGACTGCGTCGATTCGCGCAGAGACGCTCGTCATGCCGTATTTAAAGGAGAGAGGAGATGCTTATGAGGAGCTCTGCGCGAAGGCGGAGAAGGCGCACATGAGGGTCGTTCGGGTGAAGGCGGGAGATGCATTTCATTTTCATAACAGCCCGGGGCTTCTGAATCAGACGGCATCGTCCGAGAAAGCGGGATCCGGGAGCGCGGACCCGCAGGTGTCACTCACGATCCTGGGACCGGATCCGGGACGGGAGAGGCCGCCTGTGAATGTGAATGCCCAGTGTATTGTCGCAGCTTTACGCTTCGGAAAATTCGACTGCCTGCTTACAGGGGACGTAGTCGGGGAGGGGGAGGAAAACCTGCTTGAGATCCTGCGAAGGACGGGAAAGGAGTTCGAGGTGCTGAAGACAGCCCACCATGGCTCGAAGTATTCGACACCCGAAGAGCTCCTTGACATCGTCCGTCCGGACCTGTGCCTGATCTCTGCAGGAAAGAATAACAGGTACGGACATCCTCATGCGGAGCTCCTGGACAGACTTTACGCAGCGGGGGCGGATGTGCGGATCACGAGGTATGGGGGAGAGCTTTCTGTCGTGACGGACGGGGAAAAGTATTATTTCCGTGCTTATGATGAGGAGGAGTATCGCGGGGAGACATATGTGTGCAGGTGAGACGCACTTGTAAATGCTGCGGTCCTGGAGTACTCTTACGATAGAGATTCCTGTTACGGTGAAAGGCATCCATCAGTGCAGAGAGGTTCAGGAACACCTCGGTGCTCCTGCCGCGCCGCGCTTCTGTGCGAAGCACCTTCCTCACGATAAGGCTGCGATCCGCCGGAAAACCGAACGGGATGCGTGAGATTTTGAGACGGATCGCAGGGAATGTGCTTTTTGGGGACGGCTGAATTGACCGGGAAAGGATGAGGGCGATACAGTATGGATCACACATTTGTTATCTGGTTCGCAGCAGGTCTTCTTACTTTTCTCCTTCTGGCAGCCGGCTGTTATGCATATGTCAGGTTCGTCCTCTCAGAGATTGATATAATATCCGAAAAGACTGCAGCAAAGCTAAAGCAGTCTGACCCGGCGTTTGAGCCGGAACGGTTTCGCGGAATGATCCGGAGCATTCTTGACCGTCAGGATTTTCTTCTGAAGACCAGAGTGATCTTTCACGATTTTCCTCATGCGGGCAGGAGGAATACCCGGAAGCTGAACGCGAATACGGCACTCCCCGGGACCGGACTGATCGTATTTACACCGGGATGGGCCACTGTGCTGTTCAGGTGTCTGCGAAGCAGGGGATGCCGGCAGCAATGCGGTCTCCCGGAGAATACGGATGTCTCCCGAAATATGGAAAGAATATCCGGTCATGATGAAGGAACGGACCGTCTTCTTGATTTCTTTGTTTTCACGCTGGGGCACGAGATGACCCACAAAGAAGGACAGTACCGCCCTCTTTTTGCGGTCGGACGCAAAAGAAAGTTTGCGGGGTGGGTCAGGGAGGTCCACGCGGATCTCGGGAGCCTTCATAAGACAGGCCTTACCCCGGAGAGAGTCGAGAGCTGTATCCGGGGCAGAGCGAGGGAAGGTCCGGATCTTTCCCGTGGTCTTCATCCGTCGTGGGAATATCGGATCGCCATGATGAAAAGGAAAAATTTCGACGCTGCTTTGATCGATCAGATCGCCCGGGATCTGGGGATGAATGACCGAAGATTCTGCAGAAAAGTAAATAAGCATTATTCTTCTCTCTTCTTCATTGCGTAATACCTGTATTTTCAGGTCGTGGCATACGTGCGAAGGGGAATACTTATCTTCATCGTGCAATACGCATAACTTCGGTCAGGAGATGCACGTTCAAGGTGTTACCCGCCTTCATCGTATGTACAATTCTACAGAGGGATCGGTACACCTGTAGAAAGAAAGACTGTGAAGACAAGAAAGAAAGACTGTGAAGACATTATCTCAGTGGGGAAGACCCCCGCTTCTATAAGCGGGGGATATGTCAATATCCTGCTCGTCTCAGTGGCGGGTTTCAATCCCCCACTGAGATAAACGCTCAGCTCCGCAATGCTCCACTGGAGCATTGTTACGCATGCTTAGGCACGGCGGATCGCAGCCGCGCAAAGAGGAAGGTGCTTCGCACCTCGCGCGGCGCGGCAAGAACGCTGAGGCGTTCTTGAAATGTGTTCTGACAGAGGGGGGGAATACATAATGAAAAAATCACACAGCCTTACGCTTTATAAAAGACTGGCGGTCATCTTATTTATCATTCTTGTAATTTTTACAGCTGCAGTGATCGTTCTTCTCAGAACGCCCGATGCGAGATACCGTCATAATGTCAATCTGGGCAGCAGATATATGCATAACCAGGAATATGATGAAGCGGTCCGTGTGTTTACAAAAGCAATTGATATTGATCCCCGCCGCAGTGAAGCCTATGAAAAGCGCGGGGAAGCCTACATGGATATGGGCAGACCGGAACAGGCTTACGATGATTATAAGCGCGTCGAGGATCTGACGGGCGAGAAGGGGCTGGCTGAGCGGAAGACCGGGATTTCTGACCCGTCTCAGGCGGGAGCTTCCCCGACAGAGACGCCGAAGCCGGTTCCTTCCGGAGCAGATCCTGCGGGGAATTCCGGTCCTCAGGGAGAGAAGCCTGCCGGTGAATCTCCTGCAGGTCCGACACCAACGCCTTCTCCGGAGGTCATGCCGACCCCGGAACCGACCCCTGAAACGGCAGGGCCGATCGAGGCGGATTATAACAGTTTCCTTTCGGATGTGCGCAATGATCCGTATGGCTACTATATTTCGGGCAATGATGGGGACGCGCTCTCCGATTATACTTCACCTCAGATAATGTACGCAATCGGAGATCTTGACAATGACGAGGTGGATGAGATCTTTCTTTCCTATACCAACTCCGGTATGCCGTATGAAGTTATTAACACGGAGGTGTGGGCATGGAACGGATCTTCATTCAGTGTATATTCTGTTGACGGAGGGTCTTACGAGACGAAGGATTTCTATTCGACAGGGTACATACGGACGTATCCGAAGAACCCGAAAACGTTGTACTATCCCTTTACGGTCAGGGGGTACAATCCGGAAACACACTCGTATGACATTGAGATCCTTTCCGCCTATGGAGTCAGTACGTACACAGTACCGCCGTACGGTCAGTACCTTCCTGAACTGGATGCTGACGGGGACGGTATCATCTATTATGTGAATGATGATACGCCGCTCACGACAGAGGAATATGAAGCCTTGATAGAACCGTATGTACCGGACAGGGCAAAGGTGGAGCTTACGTGGCATCTGCTGATCAGCTTCTGACCGGCAGTCGATAAGGAACGCCGAGGCGTTCCTGAAGTATCTGTAAAGATCGGGGGAGGATACGATATGGAGTCGGGACAGGCAGGAAAAATCGGACCGTTGGAAAAATTCTTCAGAAAGCCGCTCGGAGGCATTGTGTACCTTCTGTGGGTCACGTTTGTCGCCATTTTCGTGATCATATTGATCGGGCAGGGTGTGCTCGGATCTTATTTTGATTACTGTCTCCTGGTGCTTGGAGACAGGGCAGAAGCAGCCGGGGATACTCTCTGGGGGTCGGTCTTCTGGTCCGGGTCTGTGTATGCTTCCTTTGTGGGGATCTGGATCATAGCGATTCTGATCCTTGCGATATTTCCATGGAACCGCTTCATCCTGAAGAAGACCGGACCCGGCGGAGGAAATAATCTCCCTATGCTTCTGAAAGGAGCAGGATGGGGAATGGGCCTTAATTTGTTCTGCGCAGTGGTGGGGATCCTGCACGGTGACATTATCCTGTCATTTAACAGGTTCGATCTTCTGCCTGTTCTCGTTCTTTTTCTGCTGGTCGCCGTCCAGTCGTCTGCGGAGGAACTTGTTTTCAGATCCTATATGCTGCGGAAAATTTCTGTCAGATATCCGATGCAGATCGTTGCCGCGGTACTGAATGCCCTTCTTTTTCTGTCGATTCATATGGGGAATCCGGGAGTA
Organism: uncultured Lachnospiraceae bacterium; assembly: GCA_902785985.1. GTDB lineage: Bacteria > Bacillota > Clostridia > Lachnospirales > Lachnospiraceae > Chordicoccus. The sequence goes on along the minus strand of CADABA010000007.1, from coordinate 38,731 downwards.
TCATTATTGGGGCTTCTGAACATTTTCCTCGTTGGGATCATGACATCGATTATTGTTGTCTGTGAAGACAGCTTCTTCTGGGTGGCCGGATTTCATACAACATGGAATTTTATGCAGGCTTTTATACTCGGGCTTCCCAACAGCGGGCTTGTCGCTTCCTATTCGATTTTTAAGCTGGACGCAGCTTCTGCAAGAAACAGCTTTGCGTATGATACCGCTTTCGGGATCGAGGGGACAGTGACTTCAACGATCGTGTTAGCAGTCTTCATCGTCTTTTTGTTCTGGAAATTTCGGAAAGAGGGAAAACTGGCATTTTCGTTAAAACATGACGCGCAGATCTGAAAATTTTCTATGAACCGGAACTGAAGATTTTCCGTAAACATGGCTTGACACGCAGATGCCTTTCGCATAAAATAGTCTAGTGTGTTCCGCCCATGCCACAATCGGCTAACATCAAATCTGCAAAAAAGAGAATTCTGGTCAATGCAAAGAAGGCGGCACGCAATAAGGCAGTTAGATCCGGCGTTAAGACAGCAGTCAAGAAGGTTGACGCAGCTGTGCTCGCAGGTGACAAGGCTCAGGCTGTTAAGGCTCTTGACGCTCTGAAGAGCGAGATGGGCCGTGCCACATCCAAGGGCGTTTACAAGAAGAATACGAACGCCAGAAAGATTGCCCGCATGTCCAGGAAGGTCGATGCGCTCGCCTGAGTTTCACCGCCGGGTAAATTCATATTTGCAAACAAAAAAGCTGATGCATATAGAATGCATCGGCTTTTTTTGTACAAATCATCTGTACAAACCATCTGTAAAAATCATCTGTTCATTTCAAGAACGCCTCAGCGTTCTTGCCGCGCCGCGCATGGTGCGAAGCACCTTCCTTTTTGCGCGGCTGCGATCCGCCGTGCCTATGCATGCGTAACAATGCTCCTGTGGAGCATTGCGGAGCTGAGCGTTTATCTCAGTGGGGGATTGAAACCCGCCACTGAGACAAGCAGGATATTGACCTATGGGGCTGTCGCAAGTGCAGAAAATTTATTAGTACCGCTGCGCGAGGACTAAGCGCGAGCGGTCCCTGAATGAATATTTATGCATATAATGCTTAGTGCGACAGCCCCTCTTCCCCACTGAGATCAACGGCTTCGTGAACCTGCAGAACGAACAGACTGTACGTCAGCTGATTCAGTCATCCAGAAGAAATTCCGAGAGCACAGCATTGCTTATATCCGTTCCTCTCGGCGTGAGAGCGATTCTTTTTCGGCCATCCTCCATATGTGCGGTGAGGAGCCCTTTGGCTGCCAGATCTCTTATCTGTTCTCCATAGATATTCATGAGTTCCATTCCGAAGTTCTGCCTGAAATCCTGATCGGTCACACCTTCTGTCATTCGAAGCCCCAGGAACATGAACTCTTCCACTGCATCTTTTACGGAGAGCCGGGTGAAATTCCGGGTCGTCTTATCGGACAGATCCGCATCTGTAAATTCGTTATCCCTCAGCATGCACGCTTTGGCGTATACGGGATCCTGCCTCCCGGCCTCTTTTATATAGGTCTCTAAGTCATCAGTACATTTCCACCGGAACTCTCCTGCGGGTCTTTTCAGTCTCTCGCGCAGGCTGCCGTTCGTCCCGGCTGTTTCCGTGAATTTGCCGGTGACAGGATTCCCTGCTCTCATCATCGACGCCGCGCCAAGGCCCAGACCGAGATAGTCCTTCCGCTTCCAGTAACGTACATTGTGACGGCACGCAAGACCCGGTCTCGCGTAATTGGAGATTTCATAGCGGCTGTAACCGAATCGGGCGAGCGTATCCCCGACTGTGCTGTACATTTCCCGTTCGGAGTCCTCATTCGGCAAATCGAGGAGTCCCCGTTCTGCCAGATCATAAAACGGCGTTCCCTCCTCAATGATCAGGCTGTATGCGCTGATGTGTTCGGGATTCATCCGGGCGACCGTCGTGAGCGTGTCGATCCAGTCTGCAGGTGTCTGGCCGGGCAGTGCGAACATGAGATCTGCGTTGATATTTCGGATACCGGATTTCCGGAGTCTCTCAAAGCACGCCTCGAAATCCTCGAAGCTGTGGATACGGCCGAGTTTCTTCAGCTCGTCATTATGTGCAGACTGAAGTCCGCAGCTTACCCGGTTCACATTTCGGGAAATAAAAGAAAACAGCCGGTCTTCATACACTCCGGGGTTCATTTCCATGGTGATCTCGGCTTCCGGGAGAATCGTAAAGGTGTCCCGGACCGCGTCCATAACGCGCTGCAGATCCTCCGGATCCATCACGGAGGGAGTGCCCCCGCCCAGGAAGATCGTATCGACCGATGCAGTGGGTATCTTTTTCCATGTCCTTATCTCGCGTATGAGCGCATTTGTGTAAGCGTGCTTTACCTCATCCCCGCCGGGTGCGGAGAGGAAATCGCAGTAGGCGCATTTGCGGACGCAGAAGGGAAAGTGAATATAGAGACCGAGAGAAGCGGTTATATTTTTCAAGAAGGACCTCCGGGTATATTGATTCGGAAGAATTTGAAACTGGTACTTGCCAAAGAGAGCGGGACGGATATACTAAAACGGTAGCAGAAAATGGAAGTGCTTCGCACGAAATCTGTAAGATATTTCAGTAATCAGGAAAGCTCCACAGACTAAGACAGGAGAAGGTAATGATCGAAAAACACAAGACAGTTTGGGTTGCGGAAAATGCTGTCCTTGTCGGCGATGTCACGATCGGCGAGGGTTCGAGCGTTTGGTACGGGGCCATTCTTCGCGGGGATGAGGCTCCGATTACAATAGGAAAGAACACGAATATTCAGGATGGAGCGGTGCTGCATGAGGCAGCGAGATATCCGCTCGTGATCGGCGACGGTGTCACTGTCGGACACAATGCGATCCTGCACGGATGCGAGATCGGAAATAATGTTGTTATCGGCATGGGTAGCATTGTGATGAACGGCGCGAAGATCGGGAACGATTCGATCGTCGGCGCAGGCGCTCTTGTGACCCAGGATAAGGAGTTTCCGGATGGGATGATGATCCTCGGATCCCCGGCCAGAGCTTTGAGAAAATTAACACCGGAGGAGATCGCCCGGAACCGCTGGAACGCGGAGGAGTATGTGAGGCTGAATCCTCTCACATAAAAGTCTCCGTACTTTGAAGATCATCCCGGCCATCCGGAAAACCGGACTTTTGAACACTGAAAAGTCCGGAGAATTATCCTGTGTTCCGGACAGAAGACGTTTTTCTTCTGCGTATTCAGCGATGATCGGAATAGTAGGGATATTTATGTACGCATTCATTATGAGCTTTTCCATGAGAGTTCTTTCGCAGCCGGAAGAGTATTCCTAACCCTGCCGCCGCTTTGAGAACTGAACGAGCAGAAGTTCCACGGACAGCCGGTCTCCGATCCGGCCTGTCTTGACGGCTTCCTCCATCTCTATGCATTTTGCTACATTCTTCCTGAGCTCGGGTGCAGTGAAGCTTCTCGCCCGGTTCATATTGCGGCGAACGACGAAATCGCGCATCCCGGTCTTTTCAGCGACAGCTCCCTGGGAATTGCCTTCGTCCATGAGCTCGCGAACGGTGAGCAGCTGATTATATTGCCGTGCGATGAGGTAAAGGATGCGCATCGGAGGCTCTTTTAAAGAGAGCAGGTCTCCATACAGGGAGAGCGCTTTCGCCTGGTTTCCGTCCGTCATCGCGTCGATCATCTCGAAGATCCGGTTTTCAAGCTGTGTTCCCGTGATCGCGTCGATATCCTGCCGCGTCACAGCTGTCTGCCCGCTGCAGTAGTTTACGAGCTTGTCGATCTCGAGCATGATATGGCTCATATCCGTACCGGTCCTCGAGAGGAGATAGCTCATATCAGATCTTGAAATTTTAAGCCCGCCCTGTTTCAGAAGGCCTGCTCCCCATCGGAGCAGCGTGTCCTCCTTCTGAGCGGAAAACTCAGAGACATAGCCGGCTGAGCGGACGGCCTTGAAGAGACGGTTCCTCTTGTCGACTTCGCCTTCTGAGAAGACAATGACCGCGTGTTCCGGGATATTCTTCATGTAATCCGGAAGAAGCTCGCAGCTGCCTTTGAAGAACCCGCTGTCCTTCACGCGGATGAGCCTGTGTTCCGCAAAGAACGGAATCGTCTCCGCGAAGTCAATGATGTCGGATTCCTTTGTCTTATCCCCCTCAAAAGAGGCGCGGTTCATCGTGTCTGATTCCGGAAGGACTGCCTTGCAGAGCTTGTCCGTGTAAAAAAGGCGGAGATAGCTCTCCGGCCCGTAAAGCAGGTAGACGCGGGCAAATTTATTCTGTTTGATATCATCATTGATTCGCTTCAAGGAAACCTCCGGACAGATCCTGTACTCGCGGTCAGTTCGGCCGCTTTCAGTTTATGATAATACGGATTGCAAATGTTCGCAAGCGCGCTTCGGGACGGATTGCATTTGCCGGAAACCTCTGCTAAAATGGCACTTACGAATGTTTGAGCTCTGCGTATCCTCGCGTGCCTATGCATCGTTTATCTCAGTGGGGGATTGTAACCCACCACTGAGACGAGCAGGATATTAGTCTATCCCCCGCTTACAGAAGCAGGGGTCTTCCCCACTGAGATAAAGCCTCCGGCGGATCGCGTTACGTGCGCAGTGGAAGGCGCTTACGCGCCGCGCACGTCGCGTCATTGAATTAGACAGAGGATTGAGAATGGATCAGAGCAAAATCAGGAACTTTTGTATTATAGCCCATATAGATCACGGCAAGTCCACCCTTGCGGACCGCATTATCCAGATGACGGGACTCCTGACCGAGCGCGAGATGCAGGAGCAGGTCCTCGACAACATGGATCTCGAGCGGGAGCGCGGGATCACGATCAAGGCCCAGACAGTCCGGACGGTCTACCGGGCGGATGACGGGGAGGAATATGTCTTTAACCTCATCGACACGCCGGGCCATGTCGACTTTAATTATGAAGTTTCGCGCTCACTTGCCGCCTGTGACGGCGCAGTGCTCGTCGTCGATGCGACACAGGGAGTAGAAGCGCAGACCCTCGGAAATGTTTATCTCGCTCTCGACCATGACCTCGAGATCCAGACGGTCATCAACAAGATCGACCTGCCGAGCGCCCAGCCGGACGAGGTCGCCCAGGAGGTCGAGGATATTATCGGGATCGAGGCGATGGAGGCCCCGCGGATCTCTGCGAAGACCGGGCTCAATGTGCATGAAGTGCTCGAAGCGATCGTTACGAATCTTCCGTCACCGAACGGGGATCCGGAGAAGCCGCTCAAGGCGCTCATTTTTGACTCCCTCTATGATTCTTACAGGGGAGTCATCGTCTTCTGCCGTGTGATGGACGGCAGGATGAGGAAAGGCACGCGGATCCGCATGATGGCTACGGGCGCTGAATTCGAGGTCGTCGAGGTGGGATATTTCGGACCGGGACGTTTTCTGCCCTGTGAGGAGCTTTCGGCAGGCGAGGTCGGTTACGTGACAGCCAGCATCAAGGAGATCCGCGATTCGCGCGTCGGCGATACGATCACGGAGGCTGCGCGCCCCTGCGAGGAATCCCTGCCGGGTTATAAGGAGCCCCAGCCGATGGTCTACTGCGGCATTTATCCGGCGGATACACCGCGCTATCCGGATCTTCGGGACGCGCTCGAGAAGCTGCAGCTCAATGATGCCGCGCTTCAGTTCGAGCCGGAGACATCCCAGGCACTGGGCTTCGGATTCCGCTGCGGCTTCCTTGGACTGCTGCACCTTGACGTTATCACGCAGCGGCTCGAGAGAGAGTATGATCTGGATCTCGTGACGACCGCGCCGTCCGTCATTTACAAGATCCACAAGACAGACGGGACGGTCATCGACCTGACCAATCCGTCCAATCTCCCGGCACCTTCGGAGATAGAATATATGGAGGAGCCGATGGTCCGCGCGGAGATCATGGTCACGACGGAGTACATCGGGTCGATCATGACGCTCTGCCAGGAGCGCCGCGGCGTTTACGAGAGCACGGACTACGTCGAGACGACGCGCGCGATCCTCAAATACAAGCTGCCGCTCAATGAGATCATTTACGACTTTTTTGACGCACTGAAGAGCCGGTCGAGAGGGTATGCGTCCTTCGACTACGAGCCGATCGGCTATGAGCAGTCGGAGCTTGTCAAGATGGATATTCTGGTGAACCACGAGACGGTCGACGCACTCTCCTTTATCGTATATGCGCCTTCCGCCTACGAGCGCGGATCGAAGATGTGCGAAAAGCTCAAGAAGGAGATCCCCAGACAGCTCTTTGACATCCCGATCCAGGCTGCGATCGGTTCCAAGATCATCGCGCGGGAGACCGTCCGGCAGATGCGTAAGGATGTCCTCGCCAAGTGTTACGGCGGAGATATTTCACGAAAGAGAAAGCTGCTTGAGAAGCAGAAGGAAGGCAAGAAGAAGATGCGCCAGATCGGCAATGTCGATATTCCGAAGGACGCCTTCCTGAACGTGCTCAAGCTGGATGAGGAATAAATTATTTATGCGGGAAATGAAATTCATCAGCATCCGCGGCGCAAATGTCAACAATCTGAAAAATCTCTCTGTCGAGATCCCGAGAAATGAGCTGGTGGTCTTCACCGGTCTCTCGGGCTCCGGCAAGAGCTCGCTTGCTTTTGACACGATCTACGCTGAGGGACAGCGCAGGTATATGGAGTCTCTGTCTTCCTATGCGAGACAGTTCCTGGGACAGATGGAAAAGCCCGACGTCGAGAGCATCGAGGGGCTTCCTCCGGCGATTTCGATCGATCAGAAATCGACGAACCGAAATCCCCGGTCGACTGTCGGGACTGTGACGGAGATCTATGACTATCTCCGTCTTTTATATGCCAGGATCGGGATCCCGCACTGCCCCAACTGCGGACGTGTGATCGAAAAGCAGACCGTGGATCAGATGGTCGACCGGATCATGGCGCTTCCGGAAAGGAGCAGGATCCAGCTGCTCGCGCCGGTCGTCAGAGGCCGGAAGGGGCGGCACGAGAAGATTTTCGAGCAGGCAAGGAAGAGCGGATATGTCCGCGTGATGGTCGACGGCAATATGTACGAACTGTCCGAGGAGATCAGGCTTGACAAGAATATCAAGCACAATATCGAGGTCATCGTGGACCGGCTCGTCGTAAAGCCGGGCATTGAAAAGCGCCTCACGGATTCCATTGAGACCGTCCTGCATCTTTCGGAAGGGCTTGTCATGGTCGATACGATGGACGGCAATGTCATGACGCTGAGTTCCAGCTTTGCGTGCCCGGACTGCGGGATCTCCATCGAGGAGATCGAACCGAGGAGCTTTTCGTTCAACAATCCGTTCGGGGCCTGTCCTGTCTGCGCGGGACTCGGGTATAAGATGGAATTTGATCTTAAGAGGATCATTCCCGATGAATCGCTCTCCATCATGCAGAACGCGATCGTCGTGCCGGGGTGGCAGAGCGCGTCCGATCCTTCGTCATTTACGCACCAGATCCTTTCCGCACTTGCTGAGGAATACAAGTTCGACCTCAATACGCCCTTCAATGAATATCCGCCGAAGATCCGGAAAATACTCGTCGAGGGAACGGACGGGCATGAGGTGAAGGTCCGTTACAGGGGGCAGCGGGGCGAGGGCGTCTATGACGTCGCTTTTGAAGGCCTCATCCGGAATGTCGAGCGGCGCTATCGCGAAACTTTCTCGGAATCTTCCAAGGCGGAGTACGAAAAGTTCATGGAGATCACACCGTGCAGTGCCTGCGGCGGACAGAGGCTTAAGAGTTCAGCCCTCGCCGTCACGGTAGGGGATAAGAATATCACGGCTGTCACGGACCTGTCTGTCACGAAGCTGCTGGAGTTTTTTGAGACACTTGAAATTTCCGAAATGCAGCGCATGATCGGCCGGCAGATCCTGAAAGAGATCGTCTCCCGTGTCAAATTTCTGCGGGATGTAGGTCTGGATTACCTCACGCTTTCGAGGGCTACGGGAACACTGTCCGGCGGAGAGGCGCAGAGGATCCGGCTTGCGACCCAGATCGGGTCGGGGCTCGTGGGCGTCGCCTATATTCTTGATGAACCCTCGATCGGACTGCACCAGCGGGATAATGAGAAGCTGCTTAATACGCTCAAATCCCTCCGGGACCTTGGGAATACGCTGATCGTCGTCGAGCATGACGAAGATACCATGCGCGCGGCTGACTGCATTGTGGATATCGGTCCGGGCGCGGGCGAGCACGGCGGAAAACTGGTCGCGATCGGCTCGGTCGAAGATATCATCAACACGGAGGGGTCGATCACAGGGCAGTACCTGAGCGGGAAAAAGTTCGTCCCTGTACCGAAGGAGAGAAGGAAGCCGGCTGACTGGCTGCAGATACGGGGTGCGGAGCTCCACAACCTGCACGGGGTGGACGTCGATATTCCGCTGGGAGTATTTACCTGTGTCACCGGTGTGTCCGGCTCCGGAAAGAGTTCTCTCATCAACGAGATCCTTTTTAAGCGTCTCTCCCACGATCTGAACCGGTCCCATGAGATCGCCGGTCAGCATAAGGCCATGTACGGGATCGACAAGCTCGACAAGGTCATCAATATCGACCAGTCTCCGATCGGAAGAACGCCGAGGTCAAATCCCGCGACCTATACGGGAGTCTTTGACATGATCCGCGACCTCTTTGCGGGGACGGTCGACGCGAAGATGCGCGGCTACAAAAAGGGCCGGTTCTCCTTCAATGTCAAGGGAGGCCGGTGCGAGGCCTGCCAGGGAGACGGAATCCGAAAGATCGAGATGCATTTCCTGCCTGACGTCTATGTGCCCTGCGAGGTCTGCCACGGCAGACGGTACAACAGGGAGACGCTGGAGGTGCAGTATAAGGGAAAGAGCATTTATGACGTCCTCAATATGACGGTCGAGGAGGCTCTGGACTTTTTTGAGAATGTCCCCCGCATCCGGAACAAGATCCGGACACTCTACGATGTCGGGCTGTCTTATGTGCGGCTCGGTCAGCCGTCTACAGAACTGTCCGGAGGCGAGGCCCAGCGCATCAAGCTGGCAGCGGAACTGTCCAGAAGATCGACGGGAAAGACGATCTATATACTGGATGAGCCGACCACAGGGCTTCATTTTGAGGATGTGAATAAGCTGGTAGGAATCCTGCACCGATTCACGGAGGACGGGAATACGGTCGTTGTGATCGAGCACAACCTGGATGTGATCAAGACCGCAGATTATATTATTGATCTGGGCCCGGAGGGCGGAGATCGCGGCGGAACGGTCGTGGCATATGGGACACCGGAGAGCGTGGCAGAAAATCCGGATTCGCATACGGGAGTGTTCATTAAGAAGGAACTCCTGAAAGCCCGAAAGAGGGAAATGTGCTGAAATACACTGTCAGACGGAAGACAGATCCCGGCCGGTCCAGGCTGATCCGGAACGGCTGTGATCTGTTTTTGTATGACGGCAGCGGCACAGGCTCAGAAGAAAGCGATGAAAGCAAGGAAGACGGAGGCTCCCGGACCTGATGCAGGCCTGTCATGCCTGCTGGACCGGGAATGGGCGGGAGCATTAAAATTAGGGAAAGAGCATTGAACAAAAAAGTGCCTTCGTGTATGATTATAGACAGCGGGCATACGCCCGCGGTGTTTTTCGTGTGTCCTGAGATATCAACATGCTTTATGGGGAGGGCTTCATGCCTGTTACAGATATAGGAATCGATCTGGGTTCATCGAACGTAGTCGTGTATGCAAGAGGAAAAGGAATTGTGATCCGCGAACCTTCGGTCGCAGCGTATGACAAGGATGCTGACAAGATCCTTGCCTTCGGTGAGGAAGCGAAAGGACTTATAGACCGCACACAGGGAAATATCGTCGCGGTGCGTCCGCTCCGTGCGGGCGTCATCTCGGATTATTCGGTCACGGAGAAGCTTCTGCGCCATTTTATACAGAAAGCGATCGGCCGCAGGGCATTCCGCAAACCATTCGTCAGTATCTGCGTGCCGAGCGGTGTCACCGAAGTCGAGAAGAGGGCCGTATGGGAAGCGACGTATCAGGCCGGCGCCCGTGAGGTGACGATCGTCGAGGAGACGGTGGCCGCCGCGATCGGAGCCGGGATCGACATCACAAAGCCGGTCGGCAACCTCATTGTGGATATCGGAGGGGCGACGACGAAGGCGGCGGTCATTTCTCTCGGAGCACCGGTCGTGATGGCGTCGAACCGGATCGGCGGCGATGTCCTGAGTGAGGCGATCACACGCTATGTGAGAAGGAACCACAGCCTTTTTATAGGGGAAGGTATAGCGGAAGGAATCAAAATAAAGATCGGTACGGTCTGTAAGAGACCGGATACCGTCTCCATGCAGGTCACCGGGCGCAACGTGATCACGGGCCTTCCCCGCACGATCTCGATCTCTTCGGATGAGATCAGGAACGCGTGCGCGGAATCAGCCAGTGAGATCGTGGAGATGGTTCATTCCGTACTTGAGAAGACGCCGCCGGAACTTGCGGCGGATATTGTCGAGAGAGGAATCATCCTTACCGGCGGCGGCGCAAGGATGGACGGTTTTGAGGAGATGATCGAGGAGCGGACCGGAATCAACGCGATGACAGCCGAGAGCCCGGAATGCTGTGTTGCGGAGGGAACAGGACTGTACGTGGAAAAGATTGAGCAGCTGAGCCGCATGGAGAGATGATGCAGGAATCGGTCAGAGGAATAATTGATCACATTATTTTCAGAAATGAAGACAACGGTTATACGGTCCTCGTACTCAGGGACAAAGGAAAAGAGCTGACTTGTGTCGGCTTTTTTCAATCTGTAAATGAGGGCGAGTCCATAGAAGCCTTCGGACACAGAACTTCCCATGCATCGTACGGAGACCAGTTCAGGGTGGAGCGGTATGAAGTGAGGGAGCCGGAAGGGGAAGAGGCGATCGAGAGGTATCTCGGATCCGGCGCGATCAAGGGGATCGGAAAAGCCCTGGCGGCCAGGATCATCCGAAAATTCGGAGAGAAGACGCTTCTGATCCTTGAGGAGGAACCGGAACGCCTCGCGGAGGTCAAAGGAATCAGCGTCAGCAAGGCGCGCGAGATCGCCCGGCAGGTCGATGCCCAGAAGACTCAGAGGGCAGCCATGCTTTTTCTCCAGAATTACGGCATCTCGCTTGCACTCGGAGTAAAGATCTACAACGCCTACGGGGAGGAAATGTATGCGATTCTGCGTGAGAATCCTTACCGCCTGGCGGAGGATATAAACGGCGTGGGATTCAAGACAGCGGATGCGATCGCCTCCAGGATGGGGATCGCGGAGGATTCAGACTACCGGATTCGCAGCGGGATCCTTTATGTGCTCGGACTTGCACTTGGCGAGGGCAGTGTCTATCTGCCCCAGTGGCTGCTGGTCTCACGGACGGCCGATCTGCTCGGTGTCCGGGACGAGGAGGTGGAGCGTCAGCTTGCCGCCCTTTCGATCGAGAGAAAAATCATGATCCGGAACCACTCCGGGGATGACGGGGAAGAGTACGCGATGGGAAAGAACCGCATCGTCTATCTCTCAAAATTATATTATATGGAACTTGCCGCGGCGCAGATGCTGACAGACCTCAATGTCTGCGTGCTTTCCGATGAGGAAGCGGATATAGAGCGCCGCATCGAACATGTCCTGGCCTCTCAGACTGGAGAGCCGATCGAACTCGCGGAAGAGCAGCGGAGGGCGCTTGTCTGTGCGGCGAAGAACGGGCTTTTCGTTTTGACGGGCGGACCGGGGACCGGCAAGACTACGACCATTAACCAGATGCTTCGCTATTTCGAGTCCGAAAATCTGACGATCCGTCTTGCGGCACCGACGGGACGCGCCGCAAAGCGGATGACGGAGACGACGGGATATGAAGCGTCTACGATCCACAGGCTGCTCGAGGTCAGTTCCTCTGCAGAGGAACTGCAGGAAAATACCCGCTTCGAGAGGAACGAGATGAATCCGCTGGAGGCGGACGTCATCATCATCGATGAGATGTCGATGGTGGACATTTCTCTGATGTACGCACTTCTGTCCGCGATCCCTGTCGGTACGAGGCTGATCCTTGTGGGCGATGTGGACCAGCTGCCCTCTGTAGGGCCGGGCGCGGTCCTTCGTGATATGCTGCAGACGGATGTCTTTCCGGCAGTCCGCCTTGTGAAGATCTTCCGTCAGGCAGCGGAATCGGACATCATAATGAATGCGCACAGGATCAACAGAGGGGAACAGATCGTCCTTACGAATAAGAGCAGGGATTTTATTTTCCTCCAGAGAACAGATCCGAACCGGATCATCAGCAACATTATCGAACTCGTCAGGGACCGCCTGCCGGCCTATGTGGATGCGACACCTTTTGATATCCAGGTCTTATCTCCGATGAAGAAGGGGCTTCTGGGAGTTGAGCGGATGAATCGGATCCTGCAGGAATATCTGAATCCTCCGGATGCGTCCAAAAAGGAGAAGACGTTCGGAGACGGGCTTTTCCGGATCGGCGACAAAGTCATGCAGATCAGGAATAATTACCAGATGGATTGGGAAGTGCGGGGAAAATACGGGATCGCGGTGAGCCATGGACAGGGCATTTTTAACGGGGATATGGGAATTATCCGGGAAATAAACGACTTCGCCTCGTTCATGACGATCGAGTTCGATGAGGGAAGATTTGTCGATTATCCGTACGGAAACCTCGAGGAGCTCGAGCTCGCCTATGCGGTTACGATCCATAAGTCCCAGGGAAGCGAATATCCCGCTGTCATCCTTCCGCTCTTATCCGGACCGAAAATGCTCATGAACCGAAATCTCCTCTATACAGCGGTGACCCGTGCGAGAAAATGCGTCATGGTCCTCGGAAGCGAGGATACTGTCAGGGAAATGATTGGTAACTCCGTCCAGCAGAAGCGGTACTCATCGCTGGACGAGAGGATCCTTGAGATACATGGGGAACGGGTGAGGGAAGACAGGATAAACTGACAAATGCTCATTCGGATCGGAATTCTATAGCTGGAGGAATGCTTCTTGGGAAAGGAAATCCCCGGTTTTGCCCATAAATTCATTTTGAATCTGTTATATCCCGCCCGCTGTCCTGTCTGCGACCGGCCCGCACCCTTCGGAACGGACATCTGCCCGGACTGTCTCCGCGCGCTTCCCGTGATCGAGACGAGGCGGTGTGCAAAATGCGGAAAGCCGGTGGAGGAATTTGAAAAATACTGTGAGGACTGTGCGAAAAATCCTCACGCCTATACGTGCGGGCTCGGGATCTTCCTTTACGATGAGCAGATGAAGAAGACCATGGCTGCGCTCAAATATAAAGGACGCAGAGAGTACGGAGCTGTGCTGGGCCGGCTTGTCTTTGAGAGGGCGCGGAGTGAGCTTCTGCGCTGGAGACCGCAGGCGGTGATCCCTGTACCGATCCACCCGGAGAGGAGAAATCAGCGCGGATATAACCAGGCGGAGGAAATCGCCAGACCGATCGCGGAGCTTTCGGGAATCCGGTTCTGCCCGGATCTTCTTGTCCGGACGGAACGGACAGGACCTATGAAAAAGCTCACGAGGGCTGAACGGTTCGAAAATATGGAGAATGCGATCGCGGTGCGTTCCGGGGGACATGTTCCGGACCGCGTCCTGATCGTTGATGATATCTATACGACGGGGGCGACGATCGACGCAGCCGCGGGGGCTCTCCGCAAGGCCGGGGCACGGCAAATATACTTTCTGTCAGTTTGCATTGGAGCGGGTTTTATGATAACATACTGATGACTATGCTTTTTGCGGTGGAACGGACCACAGCATCTGTGAGACAAAAGAGACATCTTCCGTGATGGAGGTCTGAATGGTTGATGAGAAAAAAGTAAGGGCGATGATAGAGCTTGCCCGCTATGAGGAAGGAGAAGGCAGGGAGGATCTGCGGATCCGGCATTTTTACCGGGGAGATTATCTGACAGTCCAGCTGATCAAGAACTGGTTCCTCACAACGATCAGTTATATACTGCTCCTCGCCCTTCTGGTGGGCGGTAATCTGGAGTTCCTGATGAATAATCTGGATTCGATGGATATTCCTGTTGTTCTGTCCCTGATCCTGATCGGATATGTGGCGCTGATCGGCCTGTATCTCGCGATCACCTACATTTCATCGGCAGTCCGCTACGGGCGCGCGAGAAAACGCCTGCGGGAATATGTAGTGAAGCTGCGATCGCTGTACCGCATGAAGTGATTTCGGAGTCAGGGTGTTCCTGACAGGGAATCACTTCAGGAACGGGAACTTCCCGCAGGCATCGGTGCAGCTGCTGCCCGGGGAGACCGGAGAGTCTCCGGGATGGAAGTTTTCAGAGAATAATGAATGAGGCGGCAGGAACAGCGCTTTGTGTTTTTATGAGGATATTGAAATATGCGTGGAGCATTGACAATTAAAGAGATTCTGAAGAAATTTTATTCAGTGCATTCTGTATATATTGACATTATCGTGAAGGCATGTACGGCTTTTGCGTGTTTTTACTGGATCGCGTCTGTGTTTGAAGGAGAGGGGGTCTTTGCGAATACGTTCGTCATGCTGATCGCAGCTCTGCTGTGTTCGGTCCTGCCCTTCCGGTTCATGCCGATCGTATCGGGTGCTTTTATCGTCGGGCATTCATTTTCTATGGGGATCGACGTCTTTGCAGTCTGCGCGATCATTCTGCTGGCGCTCACTTTCCTTTTCCTTCGGTTCGTGCCGGATGATTCCCCGGCGATCATCTTTTTGCCGATTGCCATGCATTTTGGAATCCCGGCGCTGGTCCCGATCTGTTACGGGCTCAGGAAGCGCCCGTCCGCGGTCCTTGCAGTGGGATCGGGGTGTATCGTGTATTATCTTCTTTCCGCAGTGACTTCCAATAAGGACGCCCTGCTTGAATTCGGAAAGACGGAATATGTCGCGAGGCTGACGCTCCTCATGGAGTCGATCAGTTCGGGAAATGAAATGATCGTGAGTATTCTGGCGCTTTCAGGCGTTGTTATGATCGTCTACGCATTCCGCAGACTCGGGTTCGCGCATGCGTATGAGGCTGCCTGCGTTGCCGGAGGAGTAGTCTACATTTTCTTCGTCATTCTCGGCAATTCGATCTCCCTGACGAAATTTGATCTCGCAAAGGAAGGAATCGGTGCGGGCGCAGCGATCATCATATCCCTGATTCTTCAGTTCTTCTGGCTTTCTCTTGACTTCAAAAAAGTCGAAGTGCTGGAGTTCGAAGATGACATGTATTATTATCATGTGAAAGCGGTTCCCAAGATTACATCGGAGGATTTTGCCGACACAGATGAAGCGGATGGAGAATCCGTGAACTTTGAACAGAAGCTGGAGGATTCCCTCAGGAATCTGTAAAAGAACGGACATCTGACAGGCTCTTTGGAGAGGAAGTGGCAGATTGCTTACTTTTTTTGAAAAGATCAAAACTTTTCTTCAGGAAATATATATGCCGAGGCTGCAGATCAATGATATTCTCGAGATTTTGATCATTGCTGCGCTCCTGTATGTGTTCATGGTGTGGATCCAGAGTACGCGGGCTTACACGCTTCTGAGGGGAATTCTCGTCGTTGGTATTTTTACCATTTTTGCATGGGTCTTTCAGCTGACGACGATCCTGTGGATATCACAGAAGATCGCGTCAGTCGCCCTGATCGCCCTGGTCATCATTTTTCAGCCGGAGCTTCGAAAGGCGCTGGATTCTCTGGGTCAGAGAAATTTCATTTTCCATTTTTTCGTATCAAACAATTCACAGACGGTCATAAAATTTTCCGACTCGATCATTAATGAGATCATCCGGGCAGTCAACGAGATGGCTGAGGTCCGCACGGGCGCTCTGATCGTCATTGAACAGAATATTACGCTGGACGAGTACATCAATACGGGAATCGAGATGGATTCACTTATCTCGAGCCAGCTTCTCGTCAATATCTTTGAACACAACACGCCCCTGCATGACGGTGCGGTCATTATGCGCGGAGAGCGTCTCGTCGCCGCGACCTGTTATCTTCCTCTGTCGGAAAATGTTTCGATCAGTAAGAAGTATGGCACCAGACATCGTGCTGCCCTGGGAATCAGTGAGGTGAGTGACTCTTTCACAATTATCGTCTCGGAGGAGACCGGACGGGTGTCGTATGCGTATATGGGGCATCTGTCGACCGGAGTTACGCCGAGTGAACTGAGAGAGCAGCTGTATTATGTACAGCATAATTCAATGAAAGAACGGAATGAGAACAAGTTCCGGATCTGGAAAGTGCGGGATAAATGATAAAAAACAGGATCATCAAGCACCCGGGCCTCGCTGTCATTTCCCTGGTGCTTGCATTTATCATCTGGTTCATCATCACTAATTACAGGAATCCGATCATTACGAGGACAATTACGGGCGTACCCGTCACTGTCGAAAATGCGTCCCATGTTGAGAGCATGGGACTTTCCTACAGTATTGTCCCGGGGAACGATGCCGTTTCCGTGACAGTGAGGGGCAACAGGTCCGTCGTGGAGCCTCTGAGGGCTTCCAATATAACTGTGGAGGCGGATCTTACACAGCTGATCAGCCTTGACACAAGTCCGGTCATGGTCCCGCTCAGTGTCTCCGTTCCCGGAATTCCCCCGGAAAACTGTGTCACTAATCCGCGCAACATAGGGATAGAACTGGAAGAGCGAGTAAGCAAGGACTTTGTCATTACTCCGTCGAACGGCAGTACAAAGCCGGCAAACGGCTATGAGATCGGAGAAATGACAGTGGAACCGGAGAAGCTGACAGTGCGCGGGCCGAATACTCTGATCGATATCATTGACCGGGTCACTGCGGTGGTGGACGTGTCAAATAAGAGCAGAAGCGGAATATATCCGTGCGTGATCAAAGTCATAGACAAGAACGGGGCGGAGCTGGGCGATTCAAAGATGTCCTCTCTTTCCTTCAGCACGGAAGCGTCCCAGATCAAGGTGAACGTGACCTTTTTTAAAGTGCAGAGCGACGTGAAAGTAAGGGTCGAGACGAGCGGAAATCCGGCTCCCGGATATCAGGTCGGAGAGATCGTGACGACGCCTGCAACAATTTCCGTCGTGGCGGATGAAACGCTGCTCCAGGAGCTTGCTGACTCCGGGAACACTGTGACGATTTCTGCCGGGTCGGGGACAGTGGACTGTACGGATGCGAAAGAAGATTTTGACGTCCGCATCAATATTGGGGATTTCCTTCCGAAGGGCATCAGGCTTGCGGAGGATACCACCGATGTTGTCATGGTGAGAGTCCATATTCTTCCGTATAACAGTAAGCTGATCTCTGTCGAGACGCAGTCGGTCGTTAAGGAAAATCTTGACAGCTCTCTGAACTGCGTGTTCGATGTGAGCAAAGTCGACATCAAGGTCCAGGGTACTGACCAGGCACTTTCCTCGCTGACAGCAGGATCCGTTCAGGCGTCCGTCGACTTGACGGGGCTTTCAGAAGGCAAACATGACGTTCCGCTCAAGGTGACTCTGCCGCAGGATCTGGAGCTTGTAGAGGATGTGACAGTCAGTGTGACGCTGTCAAAGACAAAGACATAGACATAACGCTGCGTATGTTAAGCGATCCGCCGGAAGCGTTCTTGAACTCAGTGGGGATCGGGAACCGCCGATGAGATGAGCAGGATATTGTTTTACCCGCCGATTGCGTAAAGCGGGGGTCTTTCCCACTGACGGGATCAAGAACGCCTCAGCGTTCTTGCCGCGCCGCGCATGGTGCAAAGCACCTTCCTCTTTGCGCGGCTGCGATCCGCCGTGCCTAAGCATGCGTAACAATGCTCCAGTGGAGCATTGCGGAGCTGAGGCGTTTATCTCAGTGGGGGATTGAAACCCGCCACTGAGACGAGCAGGATATCGACCTATCCCCCGCTTATAGAAGCGGGGGTCTTACCCACTGAGATAAAAGGAGATAATATGGTCAGCAGAAAAGTCAGAGTGATCAATGCAACGGGACTTCATTTGAAGCCGGCCGCTTACTTCTGTAAGGAGGCGCTTCTGTTCAAGAGCCTTGTGACGTTTTCTTTCGGGAATACCACTGCCAATGCAAAGAGTGTTCTCTCGGTCCTGAGCGCCTGTGTCAAGTGCGGGGATGAGATAGAGATCGTCTGCGATGGCCCGGATGAGAGAGAAGCACTGCGTTCAATGTGCGCGGCAGTCGAGAACGGACTTGGGGAGCAGGTCAATTGAATCGACACCTCGTCAGTAAACGGGAAGATCGCATATCTGCGAGAGAGGCGAAAGCATACTGTGCGGTGAGCCTCTGTCTGCAGAAGCACAGGTATACGGGCATCTGCGCAGTGCGGCAGGAGCATGAGGTGAGCGCGGAATTCGAAAGGCATCACTCCGACAGACAGGGAGATGTACAATTATTTGGGGGTATAAACAATTGAACGAAGAGGGTGTAGTTTCACAGATCATTCACGGGATTGCCCTGCATACAGGCCGGATGGCTGCAGTCCTTCTGGCCGGAGCGGTTCTTTTTTGCGCGGCTCCGGAGAGTGTTTACGCTTCCGCTGCGCCAACGGAGAGCGCAGCGCCGGCGCAGGAATCCTCAACGGCACAGGATTCTTCGGCGGCACAGACAGATGCATCCGGCACACCGGCACCGGAAGCACCTCCTGAGGTGTCTACGAACGCGATTGCCGGATGGCCGCAGGGCGAGGATTGTAAATCGCTTACAGCCTGTCTGATCGACGCGGATACCGGGGCAGTACTCTATGACAAGTCGATCGGGGCAAAGATGGCTCCGGCCTCGATCACGAAAGTCATGACGCTCCTGCTTGCCCTTGAGAATGGCAATCTGGAGGACCGGGTCGCAATGACAGAGACCGGTGTGCGTTATGCGGAGACCGGCAGTATGAATCTGTATACGAAAGTTGGCGAGGAGTTCACTGTCGAGGAACTCATTTACGGAACATTTCTGTATTCAGCTAACGATATGGCGACGCAGCTTGGAGAATATATCGGAGGAGGTTCCATCGACAACTTTGTCCAGATGATGAATGACAGGGCAGCCGAGATCGGGTGCACGGGTACACATTTTGCAAATGCCTGCGGCATGCCGGATCCCGAACACGTGACGACAGCGCACGATATGGCCCTGATCATGCGGGAAGGTCTTCGCCGTGAGGACTTCCGGATCATCATCAATACTCCGACATACACGATTCCGCCGACGAACATGACGTCCGGAGAGCGCGAGCTCACGAGTCACAATCCGCTTCTTGTTTCTCCGTCATATTATTATCCGGGAACGATCGGCGGAAAGACCGGCTATACGGATGGTGCCCGTCACACGCTGATCAATGCCGTGAGCAGGGACGGAATGACGCTGATCGTCGTCACGATGCATGCGGAGGATGCCGGATATGCAGCCGAGGACAATATACACATACTGGACTACGGATTTAATAATTTTGCGGTCCAGTCTGTCGGGAACCCTGATCTGACGGCAGGGGGCGGAAAAGTGACGCTTCCGAAGGGGGCGAGTGTTGATGCGTGCACGATCGAAGAGCAGGATGCAGGCTCTTCGGATGCCGGTGAGATGGTCAACTGGATTTACAGTTATAACGGACAGAGAGTCGGAAATCTTCTGATGACGAAGGAGAATGCCGCGAAATATAAGAAGGAACTTGAGGGCGCGAAGAAGACTGAGTCCAGGACTTCAAAGGATACGGCGTCTTCCGGGAAGACCGAAAAGACCGAAAAGACCGGGGAGAAGGATGCAGGGACTGTGAAGGAGAACTCCGGACAGAACGGAGAACTCGACGGAGAGACCTTCCGTCTTGCGATCTATGTGCTCGGAGGAGTCGTTGCGGCCGGTATCCTGGCCATCATCATCACCCTTGCGGTGAGACGCAGGAAGCTGAAAAAGAAGATCCAGGCAGCAGATGAGGCTTATATCAATGAGCAGAAGGACTCTCCTGCCGGCCTGCCGGTCGACGCTGAAGCACTTGCCGTCGCGGAGAAAGCAGAAAAGGAAGAAAAATCTGAGAATGCCGGAGCTGACACTGCAGACGGCGGGGAGAACTCTCTCCGGAATGAAGGAGAGAGCGGGAACCCTGCAGACGGCGGCGCAGGGGGTGCAGGAGCGGAGGCAGAGGCGTCTCCTGTCTCCTCAAATGAGGGGACGGATACTCCTGCGGTCGATGAAAATGCATCTGACGTGACCGGCGAGTTCGATTTCGGGGCCCCTGCACAGAGCGGGGAAGAAAACAGCGGAATGAACGGGACCGGCAATTGAGCGGGGAGATTCCCACACTGAGAAAATGATCTGCTGGGGAAACAGAGTAAGGAATAACCGGATGTTATTCCTTACTTTTGAGTTTTTTTCGGGAAACAGAAGACAAGGCGGCAGGGCGGCATGAACCGGTACTGCGGAATCCGAAAGCCGCGGCAGTGAACAGCAAAAACTGGAGTGAGAAAGACAGGACAAATCTATGAAAGTCGTAATACTTGCCGGAGGGTTCGGCACAAGAATCAGTGAGGAGAGTCATCTCAAGCCAAAACCGATGATCGAGATCGGCGACAAGCCGATCCTTTGGCATATTATGAAGATGTACTCCTATTACGGATACAATGAGTTCGTCATCTGCTGCGGTTATAAGCAGCATGTCATCAAGGAATGGTTCGCGGATTATTATCTGCACAACAGTGACATCACCTTTGATTTCAGGAACGGCGAAAATCAGATGATCGTTCACAATAATTATCTGGAGCCCTGGAAAGTGACTCTGGTGGATACGGGTCTCCATACGATGACAGGAGGAAGAGTACGCCGGGTGCGGGAGCATCTGGGAAACGAGACCTTCCTGCTCACCTACGGAGACGGCGTTGCGGATATTAATATTCCGGAGCTGGTCGAATTTCACAAAAAGAACGGCAAGATGGTCACGATCACGACTGTCATGCCGGGAGGGCGCTTCGGAATCCTCGATATGCAGGCGGACGGGAGCATCAGGAGCTTCAAGGAGAAGAAGAAAGAGGACGGCGGCTGGATCAACGCCGGTTTCATGGTCCTGGAGCCGGAACTGCTGGACCTGATCGAAGGGGACGACACAGTCCTTGAGAGATATCCTCTCTCGGAGGCAGCAAGGCGGGGGCAGATGAACGGGTACAGGCATAAGGGATTCTGGCAGTGCATGGATACGCTGCGGGAAAAGGAGATCCTGGAGAAAATGTGGGAGAGCGGGAACGCTCCCTGGAAGATCTGGGATAAATAGCTGACGATCACTGAAACTTTCCGAATCTGAGACCGATGAGGTTTCCGGAATCAGGAACATTCTCAATTCTTTATGCGGGAGGTTTCAGGAAACAGGACTTTTTGGAGGAAAACAGCTTGATTTCAATACTCGATGCATACAAAGGGAAAAAAGTCTTTCTGACAGGCCATACCGGTTTCAAGGGCAGCTGGCTTTCCGAGATCCTGCTACTCGCCGGAGCAGATGTGACAGGATATTCGACAGCGCCGCCCACAGATCCGAGTCTTTTTGAAATTCTGGGACTTTCCGGACGGATGAACTCGATCGATGGGGATGTCCGGGATCCTGACTGTCTGAAGAAGGCGCTCCTCAGCGCGGAGCCGGAGATCGTGTTCCATCTTGCGGCCCAGCCGCTTGTGCGGGAATCCTACAAAAATCCCGTCTATACGTACGAGACGAATGTCATGGGGACTGTCAATATTCTTGAAGCAGTGCGGCAGTGCGGGACGGTCCGTTCCTTTTTAAATGTCACGACAGACAAAGTCTATGAGAACAGAGAATGGCCATGGGGCTATCGGGAGAACGATCCGCTGGACGGCTACGATCCGTATTCAAACAGCAAATCCTGCTCCGAACTCGTGACGCACAGCTACAAAAAGTCCTTTTTTGCGGGACGGAGGCCGGCAGTCTCGACGGCCCGCGCGGGCAATGTCATCGGGGGCGGCGACTTTGCGGCGGACCGCATAATTCCGGACTGCATCCGGGCGGCATCAGCCGGTGAAAAGATCATTGTCAGGAATCCTTACTCGACAAGGCCCTACCAGCATGTTCTGGAGCCGCTGTCCGCTTATCTTCTGATCGCAGCGCAGCAGGATCTTGATCCTGAGCTCGCAGGTTCCTATAATGTAGGACCGGGAGATGAAGACTGCGTGACGACAGGAGAGCTCGCAGATCTTTTCTGCAATGCCTGGGGAGACGGATGTGCCTGGGAGAATCATTATGACGGAGGGCCGCACGAAGCCAACTTCCTGAAACTCGACTGCTCCCTCATCCGGATGAAGCTCGGATGGCGCCCGGGAATGCATGTGGCGGAAGCCGTAAAACGGACTGTCGAGTGGGCCAGATCCCGGGAGGCGGGAGAAGACATGACAGCAGTTACAGACAGGCAGATCAGAGAGTATTTTGGGGTGAACAGATGATTCTGGATGAGAGAGCCAGGTGGTTCGGCTTCTTTTTGCTGGACCGTCTTCGCGGCGGAAAAATAAGGAAATATTACGATGATATTCGGAGAAGTTACCGGGAAGGTACTTCTCTCAGCGAGACGGAAGCAAAAATCGGACGCCTCATCGCGCATGCGAGAGCGACTACGGGGTTTTATAAGGACATTCCGGAAAATGCAGCGCTTTCGGATATGCCGATCGTCAACAAGGATACCTTTCGAAATCATTATGAAGAGTTCATAAGCTCGGAGTTCGCGGATCGCAAGGGATGCCGGGAGATGTCGACGAGCGGCTCCACGGGGACTCCGCTGACGGTCATTCAAAACAGTGACAAAATTGCCCACGACACGGCGGAAGGAATTTTCTTCGGAGCCATGGCCGGCTATTATATCGGCATGAAAATGGGTTTCCTCCGAGTGTGGGTCAACAACGTAAAAAAAGGGAAGCTGCGCCTTCTCGCTGAGAATATGATCATGGTGGATACCTCGGATCTCAGTGATGAGGGATGCAGAAAGATGCTTGACATGTTCAGGAAAAAACGCGTGAAAGCCCTGGTCGGCTACGCGTCCTCGCTCGGGGAGCTCTCCCGCTATATCGACAGGAATCATGTGGATACGAGCGGATTTGCGATCCGGTCGATCATTCCGATTTCTGAGAGCATGCCGACCGTCACGAGAAAGCGGCTTTCCGAACAGTTCTCCTGCCCGGTCCAGGCCTGGTACTCCAATGAGGAGAACGGGATCATGGGTGTTCAGCCGCCGGACGGGGATTCCTATTACATCGACACGGAGAACTATTATTACGAGATCCTGAAGATGGACTCTGATGAGCCTGCTGCCCCGGGAGAACCGGGCAGGATCGTGATCACGGATCTGAACAATTACGCATTCCCGATCATTCGCTATGACAACGGGGATATTGCGGTCGCGGAGCGCAGGCAGCGCGGGGACCGTATGCGTCTTATTCTGAAAGAGCTTTACGGCAGGCGGAGCGATACGATCTATGATACCGAAGGCAATGCTCTGACCCCCTATGTCATTACCAATAATCTATGGGATGTGGAGGGTGTGAGGCAGTACCAGTTCATTCAGAATACGGAGACGGTCTACACGCTACGGCTGAACGGTGACAGAGAGAAGATGGACACGGAGGATATCCTCGGCAGGATCCGTCCGTATTTCGGAGAAAATGCAGACATACGGATCGAGTTCGTCGATGAGATCCCCGTGCTGAATTCCGGAAAGCGAAAGTACATTCAGAATCTCTGTGAGAAGTATGCGAAGCAGTGAACGGCGGATCGCGTTGCGTGTGCAGCTTAAAGGCGCTTTGAGCGCCGTGCACGTCGCGGCAGGAACGCGGTGGCGTTCCTGAGCTGACAAGTACGTATCATGAATTACTGAAACTTCCCACATCCTTTGTATTAAGGCTACCGGTATAAATATTTCCACGTCGGGACGATCCCGGTCGCCGCCCCATAAATACATGTGGGAAGTTTGAGTGAATTATTCTTAAGAGGTCTATCATTGGCAGATATTAAGCAGCAGAAAAGAATAGCCGGAAGTACCGCCTACACGATCGGGGCCGGTCTTCTCATGAACGGCGTGCTCCAGATCTTCATTTACCCGTATCTGAACAGGCATATGGGGAGTGAGATGCTGGGCAGCCTTCTCTTTGTCATGGGCATCGCAGCAATTGTCTGTCCTTCGATCGGACAGGCGCTGAACACGAGCCGTCTGGTCGTGCGGCGGACTGTCGATGTCACCAACGGCGATTATGACCGGATGCTCCTGCTCTTCGGCAGTATAGGAGGCGTGATCGCGCTTGTCATCGCCGGAAGCGCCATCGGGAACCCCCTGCAGGCCGCCGCGGCATTCGTCCTGATCCTGCTCATGGTGTTCCGCTTCTACGGGGACGTCGAATACCGGCTGAATCTGAATTATCAGAGGTATTTCATTTACTACGCGGTTCTGACAGGAGGGTATCTCGCGGGCTTCGGCCTCTATCTCCTGACAGGCATGTGGTATCTGATCTTTCTTACGGGGGAGACGCTTGCACTTCTGTACCTCGCGCTCACGGGGACTGTATTTAAAGATTTTTTTGCTCCAAGCAGATGGTTTTCCACAGCTTTCCGGCGGGGAATCTTCCTCATGTTTTCCTACGTCATCACCAATGTGACGCTGAATATCGACCGTCTGGTGCTGAAGTTCCTGATCTCTGACCTTGCGGTCACCCAGTACTATGCGGTCTCGCTCCTGGGGAAGACACTGGTCCTTCTCGTAGCCCCGATCAACACGATCATCATTTCCTTCCTCACAAAGAGAAAGGAAAATCTGACAAGGATCCAGTATCTGAAATTTGTCGGAGCGGGCTATGGAGTGAGCCTGGTGTTCTTTATCGGCGCAGAGATTTTTACGCCGATCTTCCTCAGGCTTTTTTACGGGAATCTGTATGAGTCGGTCCGGCCGGTCATCGGGATCGTCAATGCGAGCCAGGTCCTGGGCGTCCTGTCCGCATACCTCTTTATCGTGGTCCTGACCTTCA
This sequence comes from uncultured Lachnospiraceae bacterium, assembly GCA_902785985.1. Classification (GTDB taxonomy): domain Bacteria; phylum Bacillota; class Clostridia; order Lachnospirales; family Lachnospiraceae; genus Chordicoccus. The sequence continues at coordinate 13,793 of CADABA010000007.1, read as the reverse complement.
CGGAGGAAAAATGGCAGATGATCCTGCAGATCATCCATCTGGCGGTCATCACGGTCCTGGTCCTTTCCGTGACCGGGAAGTACGGACTGGCCGGCTTTTCCACGGCAGTCCTCATTGCGAATGCTGTCCGCGCGGCAGTTGTTACGCTGTTCGGCCTTTTTATGGTCGGCAGAAAGAAAAATGGTTCATAAACGGAGGCGATTATGAGTATCGGAGAGGTCTCAAGGAGAGCGGCATTTTATGCGCTCGACCGGGCGAAAGGCGGGAAAATGAACAGCCTGATCCGCCGCAACATGGAAGAAATCACGGACGGCGTGACGCCGGCATATGTGGACAGGCGTCTTCATATGATCCTCAATTATGCCGCGGAGCACACGGAGTTTTACGGAAAGATGGATGCCTCGGAGGGGCTTTCCTCATTTCCCGTCATGAAGAAGATGGACTACAACGAAAATCGGGATGCAATCCTATCGGATGAGTATGCCGCGGATAAGGACAGCCTGGCCCAGCTGAACACGAGCGGGTCCACAGGCGTTCCCTTCACGGTCTATGCGGATCCGTTCAAGATGGATCACATTTTTTCGAATATGCTTGCTGTCTATGAGCTGAACGGCTTCAGGATGGGGATGAAGCGCGGGGAATTCCGCGTCTGGATCCCTGGACGGAACGCGATCACGAAGTGGAAGAGCTTCCGGAATAACCTCTATATGTATGATATCTCGAATATGGGGGATGCGTATCTGGAGACGGTGTGCGAACGCCTGCGAAAGGAACGCATCCAGGTCATTGTGGCGTATTCCGGCGCGCTGACTGCGCTGGTCCGGTATATCGAGAGAAAAAAGATCGACGTGAAGACATGGTCGGTGGAAATGATCTTCTCCATGGGGGAAGCCATGCCGGATCAGACCTACGAGGCGATCGAGAGAGTCTTTCATTTTCCGCCCGTGCGGTCCTACGGCAACAATGAGAACGGATTTATCGCAGTCTGCGTGAACGGGGACAGGCGCTATACGATCGATCTCTATAACTATTATGTGGAGATTCTGAAGATCGACAGCGATACGCCTGCGGAGGAAGGCGAACTCGGCAGGATCGTTGTCACGGATTATTATAACCGCGCATTCCCGATGATCCGCTACGACACGGGGGATACCGGGGTCATGGTGCGTGAGACCGGGGCGGACGGAAGAAGGCACGCTTACTTTACGGAGATCTACGGGAGACGGGGATCCCTTCTTTACAACACAAAGGGGGAACCGCTCTCGATCCATGTGTTCATGAACCTGCTGCTCAAGCAGGAGGGGATCGTCCATCAGGCAAGGTGCATTCAGTGGGAGAAGAACAGATATGAGCTGCTCGTCAATGCGGACAGGGAGAAGCTTGACGAGGAAGCGCTGCTGGCCTCCTACAGGCACTATCTCGGCGCGGATGCAGTCATCGATGTGACCTATGTGGATGAGATCCCGGTGCAGGCATCCGGCAAGACCATGGTCTGCGAGAATAAGTGCCCGGATTACATGTGACAGTTCTGATCTGCCCTGCGCTGCTTAAGATCTCTGCGGCTTAAGGCAGATCCTCAAAGGAGAAATGATGAGACAGAAAGTATCAGACTATATAGCAGATTTTCTGGTAAAAAATGAAATCCGTGAAGTCTTCACCGTGCCCGGAGGCCTTGCGATGCATATGAACGATTCGTTCGGGCACCATGAGAAACTCCGCTGCACATATCATCACCATGAACAGGCCTGCGCGATGGCGGCAGAAGCCTATGCACGCGTGGCGGGCAGACCGGCGGCTGTCTGTGTCACCGCGGGTCCCGGCGCTTCAAATGCCGTTACAGGTGTACTCGGCGGATGGATGGGATCTGTTCCGATGCTGATTTTATCCGGCCAGACCCGTTACGTGACGGGCGTCGAGGCGACCGGTCTCAAACTGCGGAGCCGGGGGATTCAGGAGTGTGATATCGTTTCGATCGTCCGCCCGATCACAAAGTACGCGCAGCTTGTCAGGAAACCGGAGGAGATCCGTTATCATCTCGAGCGTGCCCTCTATGCTGCCCGGACAGGAAGACCCGGACCGGCATGGCTCGATATCCCGCTGGATGTTCAGGGCGCTTCCGTGGAGACGGAGACGCTTTCAGCCTATGATCCGGAGGAAGATCCGGATCTGCTGCCTCCGGAGATACCGGACAAAGTGATCGCTGAGATCGCGAACAGACTCGCGGTGGCGGAGAGGCCGGTCCTCTTCCCGGGGAACGGTGTCCGGCTTGCCGGTGCGCATGAAGAGTTCCTTGAGCTGGCCGACCTTCTGGGTGTCCCGGTCGTCACCGGTGTGAGCTCGGTGGATGCCATTCCGGGTGCGCATCCGCTCTTTACCGGGAGATGCGGCGGGACCGGTGACCGCGCGGGGAATTTTGCCGTACAGAACAGCGATCTTTTCCTGTCGGTGGGCTGCCGGCAGAGTTTCTCGCAGACCGGATTCAAGACAGAGAGCTGGGCGAGGGCTGCTTTCACGATCATGGTGGACGCAGATCCCAATGAGATCAGGAAGCCGAATCTTCATGTGAGCCTCCCGGTCGTCGGAGATGCAGGCGCTTTCATCCGGGCACTTCTTGCCGAGGTGAAACGCCGCGGTGCTTCGAAGGAAGAACCTCTCTCACATGCAGCGGCCTGGAGAGAACGCTGCAGGACCTGGAAAGAGCGCTATCCGGTGGTAACGGAGGAACACTATAAGGTCCTGGAACCGGGCCGTACCAATACCTATGCGTTCTACAATGAGCTCACACGTGCATTTCCTGAAAATGCAGTGCTCATAGCGAGCTGCGGAACATCGCGCGTCATCGGAAGCCAGGTCTGGCAGCCGAAAACAGGACAGCGCTTCATCACGAACTCCAATATGGCCTCCATGGGATTTGATCTTCCGGTGATCATCGGCGCAAGCCGGGCGATCGGGGGTCGGCAGGTCGTCTGTGTGACAGGCGAGGGCAGTCTCATGATGAATCTGCAGGAGCTGCAGACGCTCAGACAGAACCGGATCCGTTTTAAGCTTTTTGTCGTGAACAACGAGGGATATCACTCCGTGCGTATGACACAGAGCGGCTTTTTTAAGACTTCACTTGTCGGTGTCGGCGAGGAGAGCGGAGATCTGAGTTTCCCGGATCTTAAAAAGCTTGTGCCGGCCTTCGGTTTCCGCTATACTTCCTGTGGAGATCCCGACAGACTCGCGGAGACGATCCGCGAGGTACTCGATGCGGAGGAGCCGACAGTGTGCCAGATTTTTGTCACGAAACTGCAGAAGACACTCCCGAAGACATCCTCGCGAAAGCTGGAGGACGGCAGTATGGTCTCCGCACCGCTGGAGGACATGTTCCCGTTCCTCTCAAGGGAGGAACTCCGGGAGAACATGATCATTCCGCTCGACGAGGGGTCTCTTGGCTGAGGAATATCCTGCAGGAACGCTGAGGTGTTCCTGAAGCTGCACGTATCTTCGATGAGGTAGAACATGGAAAGAATATTTGTGACCGGCGCGACCAGCATGATCGGGTCTGCGCTCGTTTCGGAAAGTCTGGCGAACGGGGTGGAAGTCTACGCGATGGTGCGGAAGAATTCTCCTAAGATCGGACGGCTGCCGGTGAACCCCCGGCTTCATCTGGTCGAGGGTGATCTTGATGCGCTCGGGGAACTGCCTGCAAAGGTTCCCGCCCGGATCGATACTTTTTACCATATTGCATGGGGGCATACCGGGGCGAAGAGAAATGAGAGCACGGAGCTTCAGGCCGACAATATCCGGACGACTTTGAAAGCGATCCGGGTCGCTGCAGAGATGGGAGCGGAGAAGTTCATCGGAGCGGGATCTCAGGCGGAATACGGTCCGAAGGACCTCGAAAGGATCGGGCCGGATACAGAGACGAATCCGGTCACGCCGTACGGCGCGGCAAAGCTTGCAGCGGGGCTTCTCGGCCGCATGCTCGCGCATGAGCTCGGCATTGCATTCATCTGGCCGCGGATCTTCAGCACCTACGGAATTTATGACAAACCGACGTCCATGATTTCGTCGAGTATCCGGAAAATGCTTGCGGGCGAAAAAACTTCATTTTCTCCGGCAGAGCACAGGTGGGATTATCTCTTCAGCGAGGACGCGGGGAGAGCTTTCTACCTCATGGGCGAGAAGGGAAAAGACGGGGCGGTATACTGCATCGGGAGCGGGGAAAGCCGCAAACTGCGCCTGTTCATCGAGGAGATGGCGGAAGCCTGCGGTGTCCCGGTCACCGGGATCGGTGAAATCCCTTACCCGAAGGACGGAAAGGTGAGGAACCTGTGCGCGGATATCACGAACCTCACGGAAGATACGGGCTTTGTGCCCCGGGTCTCTTTTGAGGAGGGGATCAGAAGGACCGTCGCGTGGATGCGTGAAAGTCAGCTCTAAGGAGGAGCTATATGGAAAAGAAACTGATATCGGTCGTCATTCCGACCTACAACGAGGAGGATAATGTCGGCCCGATGACGGATACGCTCGTCAAACTCTTTGAGGAGCAGCTTCCGCAGTATGATTATGAGATCATTTATATCGACAATCACTCAAAGGACCGTACAAAGATCCTGCTGAGGCAGATCTGCGAACAGAATCCGAAGGTAAAGGCAATTTTCAATGCCAGGAATTTCGGCCAGATGCGGTCCCCTGTCCATGGCTTCAAGCAGGCTTCCGGGGACTGCGTTGTACGTCTGAATGCGGATTTTCAGGATCCGCCGGCGCTCATTCCGGAGCTTGTCCGGGAGTGGGAGAACGGACATAAGCTCGTGCTTGCCATCAAGGAGAAGACGGAGGAGAACTTTTTCATGGCCTTCGTCCGCCGTTCATACTATAAGTTCCTGAGAAAGATCACGGATATCGGACACATTGAGAATTTTACGGGCTTCGGGCTTTTTGATAAGGCGTTCGTCGATGTTGTCCGTAAGATCCACGATCCGATGCCCTATTTCCGGGGAATGGTCGCAGAGTTCGGTTTTGAGTATAAGACGGTGCTGTACAAGCGGCCGAACCGCAGGGCAGGTAAAAGCAAGAACCACTTTTACAGCCTGTATGACGTTGCGATGCTGGGAATCACCTCCTATTCCAAGGTGGTGCTGAGACTGGCGACCTTCCTGGGCTTTATTGTCGGAGGTCTGAGTTTTGCGGTCGCGATCGTCTATTTTATCCTGAAACTGATCCACTGGGACTGGTTCCGGGCCGGAATCGCCCCGCTCGTGATCGGCGTCTTTTTCCTGGGCGGTCTGAATCTCTTCTTTACCGGAATGCTGGGAGAGTATATTCTGTCGATCAATTCGAGAGTGCTTGACCGGCCGCTGGTCGTGGAGGAGGAACGGCTGAATTTTGACAGGAAGCCGGAATCAGAGGTGAAAGCTCCGGGTACGGACCGGTATGATGGAGAGATTCTGAAGGCCGATGAGGGAGAGCCCGTAAAGATCGAAAATTGACATAAAGAGATCAAAGCCCGTGAACAGGCAGAAAACACGGGGCTGTCGCAATAAGCGTAAGAAAGTGCATAAATATTCATGTATGAACTATTTATGCATAGAATGCTTAATGCGACAGCCCCGTGTTTTTTATTTCGAATGCGGGAAATTTCAGTCACTCAAACTTCCCACATGTATTTATGGGGCGGCGACCGGGAATAAATAATTTCCTAAGGTATTTTTAAAGCCTGTGGCTTCAAAAATATGTTAGTACCGCTGCCAGTGCGAGCGAGCGGGAGCGTCCCGACGTGGAAATATTTATTCCGGGAGCCTTATAGTAAAGGATGTGGGAAGTTTTAGTTAGTCAGTTATTTATTCGTCTTCGTCCTCCCTCTTTCTCCGGAACGGCGGGATGATCCCGATCAGGAAGCAGAGGCCGGCACTCACCGCAGATACCTTCACCGCGATCCCGAAGTTCGGGATCTCATAGGTCATTTTGATCTCGCATGTCCCCTTGGGCAGGCTGATCCCGCACAGGCCGCCGTTGATGTTGAAGACCTGAACTTTTGATCCGTTGACCGTTGCATTCCAGTTCGGGGTGTACAGAAGCGGAATGCAGAGCATGCTGTTCGTCTTCGTACTCGTGACAGTCGCACTGTAGGTGTCGTTCCCGAAGGTGACACCTGTGATCTCCGTGCTCTGAAGCTCCTTGAAATCTTCGGAAGCTCCCTTTGAGGTGATGAATTCCATGGCGCTGAATACGAGTTCCCCGTCATCGGGAAGATCGATTCGGAGAAGCGTCGTGTGGTCCGGAAGCATGATCACGGAATCGTTGAAAATGAAGTTGAGCGGCATCGTCGTGGAAATGCAGTCGCTGAGATCGGGATGCTCGCTCGTCAGGATGAAGACTTCGAGATCGATATCCTCCTTGATCGATTCCCTCTCCGCTGCAAGATGCAGGAACTGGGTCTCCGCGGCATCTTCCGAATAATAATCGGAGATGTCGAGGAAGAAATACGCATCCGGGCCGACAGACTTCACCCTGATCTTATCTTCTCCGACCGGAGCCAGATCGCAGTTGTTGACTGTGTGGATCTTCGGAATGAGGTCGAGGACAGTATCCCCTTCCGCCGGCCTGGTATGGTCATCCGCGTCCTTCTTTTTCGTCTCGTCGATCGCTTCCGTCAGTACGAAGGACTTTGTCAGGGCTCGCATTTTCTCATAGGAGTTCATCGTGACAAAATCCGCTCCGTCCATCTCGTTCCGGTAGAGATAGCCGAAGGGCAGCGCGTTGACATTTTCAAAAGTAATGTTCGACTCTGTCCTGCCGATCTCCTTAAAGCAGGGCGGCTCAAGGGAGTCGGCCTCATTGTCCGGAAGATCGCAGACGAGATACTTTCCTGCGAGCAGTGTGTACAGATAATACTGTTCACAGCCTGCGATAAAGAAGTTGCTCGAGAGCTGATAGTTTCCGAACGCTCTTGAGAGAGAGACGATGCTCGCCGGGTTGGTGTTGGAATAGGTGGTCGTTGCGTTGAAGCCGTCAACGAGACCTTCGTTCGCAAAATCGTATTCGGTGCTGGTGTTAATGCGGTAGAGCCCGCTGTCGCTTTCCTTGATCTTTGCGACCGCGTCCTGCGTTCCGTCATTGAAATAGTCCGTCTTATAATCGGTCTTTGTGAGGTAGGCACGGTCATAAATCGAAGCCTGGTTCGTGACAAGCAGCTCCGCGCAGAGGAGCACGACACCGATGATCGAGGCCATCCGTTTGTTCTTCATGAGGCCAGTCAGGATCAGCCAGAAGGTCCAGACAGCGATGAAGGCGACAGCTGCCAGGAACGCAAACTTGTTGAGCGTGTAGCCGAGCGCTGTTCTCCGCATATAGAGAAGAAAGAGGACGCCGGCTGTTGCGATCGGTGCACCAAGGACCGAAACGTAGAAAGCCGGAACGGTCTTCATGTCAAGGCTCAGGATATCCTTCAGAAGGATCGCGATCGCGATGACCTCGACAAAACAGATCATGAAGGAGTACCGCTGGGAAAAAATATTGAAGGTCAGAAGCTTCCCGGCCGCGGGGCAGTACAGCATTCCTGCGGTGAGCACAACGACGAGGATGGCCTGGATCACGCTCTTTTTCCTGAACAGGACATAAATCAGCGCGAAGAAGAAAAGCGCGCTGGTATAGAGCAGGGCCGTCTCGTAGAAGTTGAGATACCCGGTGAAATTCGAGCCGGATCCCATGATGGAGGCGGAGAAAAAGCGGCCGAGGAAAGTGAAGTAAGCCTTCATGCCGTAGGGTGTCAGAAGAGCCTTCAGGTCAAATCTCGTCGTGTCTCCGGTCCGCGCGCTTCCGAGGAAATTCATGACGATCGGAAGAATGGAGGCACACGCGATGGCCATTGACATAAGGGCGGAGAGCGCCAGCGTAAAGAGACTCTTTATCATGCGCTTTATACGGTTCTCTTTTTTCCTGACGGACAGCGTGAAGAAGATCACATAGAAGATCGTGAACACGCCGGTCATGTAGAAGAAATAGTAATTGGAAGCGATAAAAAGCGCGAAAGTAAAGGAGAGCAGCATGAAATACAGACGGGACGGTCTGTTCAGAAGGAGCTGCAGGAAGAACATGGAGGCGGTAAAAAGCAGTATGCAGACACCGAAACTGTAATTCTGCCCCCAGACGATGATATAGCTCGTATATCCCCAGATGAGCGCCGCAAAAACAGCCGGACGCTTTGCCTTAAGAAGGGCTTTGAAAAAGCCGTAGGCAAAAACTGCCGTAAAAAGATGCTGCAGGAAAACAAAGAGCAGCACGGAAAGCGGAAAAGAATCCTTCCCGAAATTGAGCAGCAGGAACTTCAGCGGATTCAGGTACTGCAGGAACGTAGCGGACGTGTCGCTGCCGAGACCGCTTGAGAGCGTATAGAAAGTGAACTGCTTCTCCCGGTAGAGCCTTGAAAGCATGGTGATAATGGGAAAGCTCGATGACAGGGAGTCCGATCCGACGTCACTGTACATGTAGACTGCATTCCCGAAAATGAAGAACCCGTACAGGCCCATATAGATGAGAGAGGACAGGAGGAGGACGGCCGGAAGGCCGAACTCGTGCTGTTTCTTCCGGGAATCGTCAGTGGAATCGATGATGGCGGATTCATTTAAAGATGCTTCATTGGGTTCCATAGGCTATTCTCCCTCGTGGATCAGAGTAAGGCGCATGCGGCGGCTCATTTTAAAGAATACACGCAGAGTGTTCTTTCGCTGCCGCATGGCCGGGGACTGAGCGGGTACTTATTTTCCGAAAAAACCGAATACGGATGAGATGACTTTCTCCCGGTCTTTTTCCGCAAGTCCGAAATAAAGAGGCAGGCGGAGCAGGCGCTCGCTCTCCTTTGTCGTGTAGACATCCTCCCCGTCAAAACGGCCGAACTTAAGTCCGGCAGGCGCGGAGTGGAGCGGGATGTAGTGGAAGACGGCGAGGACGCCGCACTCTCTGAGATGCCTGATCATAGCGCTTCGCTCATTCAGATCTTTCAGCTTTATGTAATACATGTGGGCGTTGTGAACGCATTCATCCGGGATCGTCGGCTGCTCGATCAGACCTTCGTCGGCAAGCGGACGCAGCGCTTCATGGTAGCGGTTCCAGGTGTTCATTCTGTCGTTGTAGATCGTCTCATAGCACTCAAGCTGTGCCCAGAGATAGGCAGCGTTGAGATCGCTCGGCAGGTAAGAGGAACCGTAATCCACCCAGGTGTACTTGTCCACCTGACCGCGGAAAAATTTACTTCTGTCTGTGCCCTTTTCACGGTAGATCTCCGCGCGGTCCCTGTGCTCAAGGGTCGGCAGGACAATCGCACCTCCCTCGCCCATGGAGAGATTCTTGGTCTCGTGGAAAGAGTAGCAGCCGAAATCGCAGAGTGTGCCGAGCGGCCGGCCTTTGTAGAAGGAGCCGAAGCCCTGTGCCGCGTCCTCGACGACGCTGAGGCCGTGCTTTTTCGCGATGGCCATGATCGTATCGATCTCGCAGGCGACACCGGCATAGTCCACGACAGCGATTGCGCGCGTCTTCTCCGTGATGGCCTGCTCAATTTTTGTCTCGTCGATATTCATGGTGTCCGGACGAATGTCAACGAAGACCAGCTTGGCGCCTCTCTGCACGAAAGCGTCCGCTGTGGAGCAGAATGTGTAGGAGGGGAGGATGACCTCGTCGCCGGGCTCGATATTGCTGAGAAGAGCGGCCATCTCGAGCGCGGTGGTGCCTGACGTCGTGAGATAAGTGGCCGGTACGCCGAAGCGCTCGTTCATCCACTGCTGGCATTTCTTTGTGAACTGGCCGTCACCGCAGATCTTTTTGTCAGCGACTGCAATTTTCATATATTCAAGTTCTTTGCCTGTGAAAGGCGGGATATTAAAATCGATCATAGTGTCCTTCCTTATTTGGTCTTCTGTTTATTCTTCTTCGAGTAATACTCGCGGCAGGAACGCCGGGGCGTTCCTGATTCCGTCTGACCCCATATGTCATTCCATTGTACAACTTATGCCCCAGGTTCGCAAGTTGGCAGTGCCAATTGGTGAATCTTTACGAATTAGTCATTTGCTTTTGATTTCCTGCAGGTGCGTGGTATAATGCATTTGTTCTTCATCGCGTAATACTTGTGTCTTCAGACATGAGATACGCGCGCAAAGTGATGTTCGTCTTCATCGTGAGTACAGTCCCGCGATGAAGATTCAGGAATGCCGAGGCGCTCCGGAATATCTCTTTTTAAGGAAAGGAAAGAATTATGCCGAAAAAAATCATGATGCTGGGCGGAAACTATTTTCAGATGACAGCCGTGCTCGCCGCGAAAAGGCTGGGCTATCATGTCATTGATGTGGATTATCTGCCGGACAATCCGGCGCATCAGTATGCGGATGAATATTACAATATCAGCACGATCGAGAAGGAGAAGGTCCTCGCAAAGGCGAGGGAGCTTCAGATCGACGGGATCGTCTCCTATGCATCTGACATCTCTGCTCCGACGGCTGCGTATGTCGCAGAAGCCATGGGGCTTCCCACCAATCCGTACGAGTCGGTCATGATCATGACACACAAGGATCTTTTCAGGGCCTTTCTCAGGGAAAACGGATTTCCGATGCCGCAGGGCGGAGGTTTCACGGATTTTTTTGAAGCGCTCTCCTTTTTCCGGAAAATAAAGAAACCTGCCATGGTCAAGCCGATCGATGCTTCCGGCAGCAAAGGTGTGAACAAAGTCTTTACCGAGGAGGAGTTCCGGGCGGCGTATTCTGAGGCAATGTCCTACTCCATCTCAAAACATATCATTATAGAAGAGTTCATTCAGAGGGTCGGTTACCAGATCGACGGGGATGCCTTCATGGCGGACGGAAAGATCGTCTTCTGGGGAATCTGCGACCAGCACCACGATATCGAATGCTCGCTTTATGCGCCGATCGGGCACAGTTATCCCCCGACGCAGGATCCGGCCACCCAGGAGAAGGCGAGAGCACTTGTTGAACGTCTGCTCAACCTCCTTCATATGCACATGGGTGCCTACAATGTCGAATATATCGTCGGCGAGGACGGTGAGGTCTATATCATGGAGATCGGTCCGAGAAACGGAGGAAATCTGATCACAGACGCGATCTTTGCCTCGACGGAGATCGATCTCGCCGAGTACACCTGCATGCAGGCGGTCGGGGATGATGTGAGCTCGCTGTATCAGAAGGAACCGGTCCGCTGTGCGTCCTCCTATATCCTGCACTCAACGAAGGACGGGATTTTTAAGGAAGTGAAGATCGATCCCGTGATAGAGAAAAGTGTCGTAAAGTGCGGCATTCTTGTAAAGCCGGGAGAGGAAGTCAAAAAGTTCCGGAACGGCAGTTTCGGTCTCGGGGCCATGGTCATCACCTTTGACGACCCGGAGGAAATGTGCGAAAAAATCGACAACATGAACAAGTACATAAAGGTGATCACGGAGTAAATGAGGAAGATATGAAAAAGTTGATGATTCTCGGTGCTGCCTATACGCAGACTCCGCTTTATCAGGCTGCAAAAAGGCTGGGGTATGCGACGGTCGCCGCAAGCATTCCGGGTGACTGGCCGGGATTTGAACTGGCAGATGAATGCGCGTACGTCAATATCGCGGATCCGGAGGCCGTCGCAGAGGCCGCAGCAGCGTTCCATGCAGATGGGATCGCGACCTGCGGGCTCGATCTGGGAATGCGCGCGATCGGGGAGACCTGCTCCCGCCTCGGACTTGTCGGCCCCTCGAGGGAAGCAGCGCGGACCGTCTCGGATAAATCGCTGATGAAGGAGGCTTTTGTCCGCGGCGGCGTATCCACAGCCCGCTTTTATAAGATTTCCACGGAGGAGGAGCTCGAAGCGGCCATGCAGCGTCTGCCCTTCCCCGTCATTCTGAAGGCGGTAGACCTCATGGGAAGCCGCGGCATTTACCGCAGCGATACGCCGGAGGAAGCCCGTGTGAACTTCAGAAAGAGCATGAGCGAGACCGGGAAGGATTACTGCCTGATCGAGGAATTTATCGAAGGAGAGCTGTTCGGAGTCGAAGCGATGATCTCCGGGGGCGAATTTCTTTTCATTTTGCCGAATAATACGGAAGCCTTTATCGGGGCAGTTCCTACGCCGGTCGGGCATTCGGTCCCGCTTGCGGACATTGACAGCATGCGGGAGCAGGTCGAACGGGAAGTCCGGGCTGCTGTCCGCGCTACAGGGCTTGACAACTGCCCGGTGAACTGCGACTGCCTGAAGAAAGACGGTAAGGTGTACGTCGTCGAAATTACGGGGAGGTCCGGGGCGACAGGACTTTCCGAGATGACGGGAGAGCGGTTCGGGGTCAGTTATTACGAAGAAATCGTACGTCTTGCCATGGGGGAAGATCTCACAGAGGACTTCCGGAATGAGCGGGAGAGAGCTGTCCTTGCACGTACGCTCATGGCAAAAAGAAGCGGGATCGTTCGAAAAATCGTTGACACGAACGAAAAAAATGATAATCTTTTAGAGCTGTCATTTAATATTGAGCCCGGAGATGCCGTCCGACCTTACACGAACGGCCGCGACCGGATCGGGCAGGTCATCCTGTCCGGAGATACACTGGAGGAATGTGAGCGGACGCTTCGATGCCTCGAGTCGAATATTGACATCATCCTCACACACGACCTCCCTGTCTCTGAAACTCCGATCCACTTTGCCGCAGAGACAGCAGGCGGGCAGAATATTTATGTGAAGCGGGAGGATATGATCCCGTTTTCCTTCGGCGGAAATAAAGTGCGCTTTTCAGCCGGGTATCTCGCCGACATGGAAGCGCGCGGCTGCGATGCGATGATCATTTACGGCGGATACAACTCGAATCTCTGCAGGATCCTCTCGGATGCATGCAGGATGAGGGGAATCCCATGCAGCATGGTCCACAATATCGACGACGCAGAGGAAGATGAGAACACGCCGAATGCGCGGATGATCCGGGCTGCAGGAGTCCGGGAGTATCCCTGCCACAAGGGTCCTGCGATCGCGGATGCCGTTGAACAGGCAATGAGGGATTTCGAAGAGGAAGGCAGAAAGCCCTACTATATTAACGGGGATAAGACGGGACGCGGGAATGTCCATGTGCCGATGCGCGCCTATGATGCAGCGTACGATGAGATCGTGCGGTATGAGGAGGCGGCCGGGGTCCGTTTTTCGAAAATATACCTCGCGGCGAGCACCTGTACGACGCAGTCAGGGCTGATCGCCGGGAGCATACGGCATGGAGATGGCCGGGTGATCATCGGCATATCCGTGACGAGAAATACGCAGCGGGCTTCGGAAGTGATCCTCGATAATCTTCTGGAATACTTTGAAAGGACAGGGGCTTCCGCTCCTTCGAAGGACGAACTTGCGGCGAGGATCCTGGTTCGGGACCAGTATCTTGCGGGCGGGTATGCCCTGTATGATGACGAGATCGGGCGGGTGATCCGTGAGACCTATCTCGGCTCGGGAATTCCTCTCGATCCGGTCTATACCGGGAAGGCGTACCGCGGTATGCTGGCGGACCTTCGGGAATCCGGCCGCGGGAATGAAAACATTCTCTTCCTTCACACCGGCGGGGCACCGCTGTTCTTCGAATATCTGGGCAAAAAGGGAATATAACAAAAACTTCCCACATTCAGGTTCCTGAAGCTCCCGGAATAAATATTTCCACGTCGGGACGCTCTCGCTCGCTCGCACTGGCAGCGGTACTAACTTTCTTCTGCAGCCTTCGGCATTAAAAGAAAGAAGTACCGGCCGTGCTCGGACGCCCGACTTTGGAAATTATTTATTCCCGGTCGCAGTCATGTTAATGCGTGTGG
>CADABA010000006.1 GCA_902785985.1 uncultured Lachnospiraceae bacterium | reverse complement strand
CGGGATCTCACCCGGCTCAATTTCCTCCGACCCGTCCCACGGGAACTGGGTATTGACATACTGCGGATGGCCGTACCCCTCCATCTGGATATGGGCGGGAACACGGATCGTATCCCAGGCACGGGTGTCATAGTCCGGCGATTCGAAGCCGCGCACTGCGGATGCATAATTCCTGGCCCATGAAAAACGCCATACGCCGTTCAGGCTGAACCTGAAATCTGTGCTTCCCTCCCCGGTGTTCTCAGAAGGCATGATATATTCATGATCGGAATGGGCATCCAGACGGTTGATCCGGAAGATCTGCGGATTTTTAACGATAGAATAGTCAAACTCTTGTGTCATATTTCCTCCGAATATAGGCTCGCTCCGCGAGTTTTGTTTTTTAACGCTGTGTGATTTTTTAAGCAGTGCGATTTTTGTTAATATTTTAACGGTTGTATGAAAAACTTGCAAGACCGCCCGGCGGCAGTCCTTTGGAGAGGGTAAAACCTGTGCGCAGGCACATTTATGTGACTTTGCTATTGCATAAGCGTGCGATTCGTTGTTTAATGATAGATGGTAAAAAGATTTTGTAAAATATATCTGTTCCGGCAGCCCCCCTGCGATCCGCAGACGGAACCGGGCAGAACGCAGGCTCCTGCGAAACTCTGTACGGCATGAAGCACAGCGTTTTGCAGCCGTCCGAAATATACCAGGTCAAAAGGAGGACCATTATGGATTTCGAAAATATAGAAATGAAAGAATATGTACAGTCAGATCAGCTGATCGGCGATATCATCAAAGAATACCCGATCGCTGTACGCGCGCTGATGGAATGCGGCATGGGCTGTATCTCCTGCCCGGCAGCCCAGAGCGAGACCCTTGAAGAGGCCGCTATGGTACACGGCCTTCCCGTGGAGGAAGTCCTCAATTATGTCAACGAGCGGATCTCTATGGCGGAGGCTATGATGCAGGAGGGGATCAGCTGATTCCCCGCCTCGTCAGGTGCGCATAGAGCGCGCCGATCAGGTTTGAATCATTGAAAAATTTACATGGCATAATGTCCGGTGCAGGTACATGTCCGAGGAAGGTATCCGTGATCACCTGCACGGACTTTGAAAGCTCCTCAAAGAGGACCGGCTGGCAGCTGATCCCCCCGCCGATCACGAATCTCTCCGGGTTAATGACTACCTGAAGGTTCATGATCTGCTGCGCGAGGAGGTCCGTATACTCGCGGAGGGCGGCACGCGCATCCGCGTCCCCTCCGTTCACCATGTCAAAGACAGCCACGCCGTCAAGCGTGTCCGGATCCATTCCTTTTTTTGCCGCGGTCATCCGGATGAGACCGGGCGCGCCCCCGGCCGGCCCCCAGGTATCCGGCCATGCAGGCTTTCCCGCCTCACCGATCGAAATATAGCTGAACTCTCCTGCCATCAGATTTTTCCCGCGCAGGACTTTACGATCGATGATGACCGCCCCTCCGATGGCTGTTCCGAGTACTATAACGATCCCATCCCGCACATCCGAAAGATTTCCCATCCAGACTTCCGCAAGAGCAGCTGCCTTTGCGTCATTTTCAATCGTCACCGGCACTTTCAGCCGATCTTCCAGGATCTTTACGATCTCAAGATTCTTAACACACCAGACCCCGCCGCCGTGATAGGCAAAACCGCGGTCTACATCGAGTACCCCGGCCATGCTGATCGCAACGCCGGCAGGTCCGCTTATTTCATTTTCACGATAGATTTCTTCCAGCGTATCGAGGAACACGTCGATGTGATCTCTGTCTGTAGGCTTTTTTCCTTTGCTTATGATCTCGGCATTCTCCGTGATGACTGCATACTTGATAAAGGTGCCGCCGATATCGATTGCAAGGTAGTTCATATGTACCCTCCTTTGTAAAGCGGACAACCGCGGTCCGCTTTGCTGCACCTGTGCTCCGGCGGAGCACAGACTGCACATGCTTATGTGCGCGGGGATGCGCTTCAGATCCGGGTTGAAATCCTGTCAGCTGACACCGGCCGGAATTCCGATCCTCCGTCCCGCGAATGTGACATGATTTCTGTCAAAACGTGAGGCTGCCGCACTAACGCATCCCTACAGTCATATATGGCAGACACCGGCTTTGGATGTCTTACGATATAGCTGCAAAAGCTTAGTGCGGCAGCCTCACAGATTATTTTGTTCCCGCTCTCAGTCTGTCCAGACGAGAATCGCCGTCACATTGTCACGGCTGCCCGCCGTGAGTGCTTTCTGAACAAGATGCTCCGCTGTGCGCTCCTCCCTGATCGAGGCGAGCATCTCCTCGTCTGTCAGGGATCCGCACACTCCGTCTGAACAAAGAAGGAACATAGATCCCGGTCTGAAAATAGTTCGCACGACACCCGGTTCCAGAAGTTCGCCCGAATGCATCCCGAGATAGCGGGTGAGATGACTCCTGAGTGGGCTGGTGTAATACTCTTCCTTCTGAACCACCCCATACCGGAGCATTGTGGCGAACTCACTGTGATCTGTTGACAGCTGTTTGATCGTACTGTTCTCGATCAGATAGACTCTCGAATCTCCCAGGTTAACGATCACGGCCTCCCTTCCGCGGATCGCCACCGCCGCGACCGTTGTGCCCGTATTGGCTTTTCCCTTCTGGAGCTTCTCGGCGATCATCTTATTCGTCTCCGTCAGATACTGATCATAGAAGCTTCCGAATGTACCGTGATAGCGCCCCAGATTTTCCGCCGCCATCGCCGATGCAAGCTCACCGTGCTCCTCACCGCCCAGGCCGTCGAACACCGCAAAGAGCGCATCTCCGCTCTCGGTATTCTCGGTCAGACGGCAACACGGTACGCCGGGCCTGAGGATCCTGCCGTTGACGTAAAAATTGTCTTCATTTTCCCCGGCTATCCTGCCTGCTTCCGAACAAACAGAATAACTGATCTTAAGCTCATCTTTCATAATTCAGTAATTCCAGTTTCTGTTTATGAGGTTCACAGTCGTGTTCTTATAACTGCCAGTTGACACGTCGTAATAAAAAGACTTGCTATAGTCATCAGAATAGTAGGAGTAGGTGATAGACGAAGTATATGTCTCTGTCTTAAAGGAACCAAGTGCTGCGGCAAACTCCTCGGCAGAGCTGCCAAGCCTGATACCTCCGGAAAAAACAGCATAATCGCCCGGCATATCATCCTCTTCGAAATAAGTATAGATCCAAATGCCGACGACTGCACAATTCTCAGCCTTAGCCGCCTTCATATCAAAATTAGCAAGTGTAAGATCAAACGAATAGCCGTCTTTGGACAGCCCCATCGCTGAAATTTCGTATTGCCCGGATGCGATTGCGTCAACATTCTTTGAAGTGATCGTCCACCCATTGTTCAGGAATACATCAACTGTGCAGGGGAGCTGATATAAATCCCCGCCCAACTGGAAGATCGTCTCCGTCGGATCGTCTGAAAGCGCTGTTGGCGCAACATACGTATCAAGATACGCAGGTCTCTCTGCTGAGACTTCCCCCATATCCTCTTTCGTCACAGGCATATACCTGACCGAAATGTAGTTGTCCGCGCTGTGTCCTGCCTCGAAACAGAACTCCGTCTGCCCATCATCATAACCCTTGCCTGTCTTATATTCAATGATCTGTCTGTCCCCACTTGTTTCGTTTCTTGCGGGGGTTCCGAATTTTGCAATGACATCTTCCGCACTGATTCCGGGCTCAACGCCGCCGGCAATCCTGAAGCTCACGCTTTCATTCTTTCTGACCTGAACGCTGCCGATCTTGCACTCCCTGACAGGTCTTGTATCGCCGGACGGGTTGTAAATGCGAACGTCAATCCGTGCGTCCCCGTTTGTCATATCGTACATTTCATAATCCTGAGCCTTGATCAGATCTTCCTCTGTATCCGAATTGTCATAGGAGTAGAGACTCCAGCCGTGGGCGGCAAACTCCTGATAAGGGACAGGCAGCTTCATCACTACACCGTCCAGCTCGAAGGTATAGTCATCCAGAGAATCGGAAAGCCCCTCCACAGTGCTGACAGTTGCAGTGCCGCCGGTGGAATCCGTCGTCTGGGAAGTCGAAGGTTTTGATTCCGCCTTTGATTCCGTGCCGGATACCGTGGATCCCGAATCCGGCTTCGGAGTTACCGGGCCGTCTTTCCTGCCTTTGATGGCAAAAATCGCGATAGCAATGATCGCAACTGCCGCAGCAATTCCTCCGATCAGCTTCATATTCGGTTTTTTACCGCCGGAAGAAGCTCCGCCGTTCATGCCGCTGTACTGACCGCCTCCCTGACCATACTGCGCAGGTCCCATATTCTCTTTTGTCGTCACATCAAATCCGGATTGCCCCGGCTGATTCTGCGGCACTGCCGGAACATTTTCGGACGAGACATAGCTTCGACTGTTCGGATCCATATTTCCGCCCTGCTGAGTATACCCTGCAGTTGCGTCATATCCGCTTTTATTCATTCCCTGGCCGACAGTCTGCCCGTAAGGACCCTGTCCGTAATTCCCGTTATACTGTCCGGGATAGCCGCCTGCGTTCTGTCCCTGATTATAGCCTCCCTGCTGTGCATACCCGGCATTCCCCATGGTTCCGCCCTGCTGGATATAACTGCCCGGCTGTACAAAGCTGTCCTGGCTTTTGTTCCCCCCCTGGAAAGCATAGCCGCCCTGTCCGTAGCTGCCGGAATTATTGCCGGTCTGTGCATAACCACCTGCGCTGCTGCCGCCCGGTGCGTAAGCGCCTGTGTTGCTGCTACCCGGTGCGTAGCCGCCTGCGTTATTGCCGCCCGGTGTATATCCGCCTGCGTTATTGCCGCCCTGTGGATATACGCCTGCGTTATTGCCTGACTGTGAGTAACCGGCCGAAGCGCCTGCATAAGCGTCCGGCCCGAGGATCGACTTCACATCGATCGGCGCAACATAGACGCCTTCGATCAGCTTCTCCAGATCCTTCTTCATCTGGTATGCATTTGCGTATCTCGCCTTCGGATCGTATGCGCATGCCTTCAGGATGACTTTTGAAAACTCTTCATCCGCCATCTCCGGCTCCGGGAACGGCTGCCCGCTCATTCTCTTTCCGAGAGCAGCTTCCCTGTCAGCCATCGTGACATCGATCGGGATAAAGGGCAGACGCTTGCCGTTCATCATCTGGTAGAGAACGATGCCAAGCGAATAGATGTCCACCGTCGCGTCATAATTCAGCCCCTTATAGACCTCAGGCGCCATGTAATTCGGCGTTCCTTTCGTCGACATGTTGGCTGCCGTCTGTGACGCAGTGCGGGCGATTCCGAAATCACCCAGTTTATAATCGCCGTGTCCTGAAACAAAAATATTATCGGGCTTTATATCCCTGTGCAGGATATTGTTCTTCTCGCAGAGCATCAGCGCATTGCAGATGTCAATACCGATCTTCACCACCTGATTTCTGGTGAAATCGTACTTCGCAGAGACCGTGGTCAGTGACGTGAGGAGCTCCATGCGGATATAGATATCCCATCCGATCTTGTCAGGATGCTGCACGATCTTGTGATCCTCATACCCTACGATATTTGTGTTGCCTTTCAGCTTGGAAAGAAGAGCCAGTTCATGTGTGAGCTCTTTGACAACACTGTGATAGTAAGCCGCCATGGACTGATCTGTCATTCCACCCGCACGATTGGCAGTAATATCGTCATCGCTCTGCGGAATTGAAATAACTTTCAGGGCTGCAGTATAGACTTCTCCGAACTCCTCTCTCTGAATTGCAAATACAGACCCGTAAGAACCTTTGCCCAACTGTCTAATCACTATCCACGGTTCATATCTGACCTGTGAAATATCCATGTTATAGGTTCCTCCTCTTTCAAGTCACGCTCGCGGGATGAAAGCAAAAGATTCGGGTCCGCACGTTCCTGCATAATACCGAACCGAATCTGAAGCGCACCCCCGCGTGTCTGAGCATGCATAACTTGTGCTCCGATGGAGCACAAGTGCAGTTTAGGTAAATACATTTTTTTCGGCTGATCTCACGGAAGCCGGTACTGTCTTCCGCGTATGTCTGACATCCGCGGGACAGTACCGGTCACACCGTTTTTGTTCCATAGTTTTTTCGGACCCGCTTTGCGGACCCGATCATCGAATGAAGGCTGATAAATCGGCCTTTTGGGGCTGTCGCATTACATTCTGATCTCGAACATATTTCCCGGATTATCCAGATAGAAACGGTCTCCGGGTTTCACGGCTACCGGCTGCTGCGCAACGAGCCGTCTGCCGTCCGCCATGAAAGTACCGTTCGTGGATCCCAGATCTACGAGAAACAGCCTGCCATTCTCAAAATACAGTTTGCAGTGTCTGCGGCTCACTTTATTCGACCCTTCCGAACCGACCGGGAATGCAGCTTCACAGGACGGATCCCTTCCGATCGTGACACCCGTATCTGAGATCCTGAACCCTCTTCCCTTCAGTCCGCCTTCGAGAGCAACGACACCGACCGGGCGTGTATTCGGTGCCTGTACATTCTGCTGTACCGGCGGCCTCTGCATTGCCTGCTGCTGTTTCAGATTAACAGTCTTGTCAAGCATATCTGCGCTGTAACCCTGGCCGTTCCCGGCGTTCATGCCGTAACCGCCGCCCTGCGGGGATACTGCCGCGGGCTCACTGCCTGTCGGCGGAGCGGTTTTTTTCTTTCTGATGAAAAGGATTCCCACCACTGCTGCGACTGCCGCAGCGAACACTCCGATGACGACCGGTATAACGGGGAATCTCTTAGCGCCGGAAAGTGAGGCAGTCTCCTTGCTGTTGACATCACCGTCCTCAACACCTGTCGCCTCCGTGCCGTTTCCGACCTGAGTCTTCTCATCATCTGTAAAGTCAAGATCCGTCGGGACTTCATGAATCTCAGGAGAATTCCCCGAAGAACCTCCGGTTTTCCCTCCCCCGTCGCTTCCGCCTGAACTGCTTCCTCCTGAACTGCTGCCACCGGTAAAGGATGTGGGATCAGTTCCCCAGGATATAAAAATCTCATTTTCCGTGTAGAGTGCAATGAGCTCATTATTGTCGGTAACGACTACGCCGGGATGTGTCAGAATATCATTCGGGACGCTGTCCGCGGTGAGGAATCCATGATCTGTACAGGCATTGAAAGTTATCCCTGTCGTAGAGATCTTCTGACTTCCTGTATTGAAATAGGCAAAAGAATATTCCTCTCCCTGAAAGGCACTCGTTTGTGTAGACAGAAAATACCGGTCGTCTCCTCTTCCGTCCAGGATCCATTCCGTATATCCGAGATCTGAATCTGTATAATCGAACACCATATCATAGACATTTCCGCCGGCGTCCATAAAACCGAACAGGTATCCGGAAGTAGCATCCGATTCGTCGATCGGGCGGGTAATGACGGCAGACGTTCCGTCCGTATAATTCAGCCCTACACCGCCGGAAAACCAGGTCACTTCATCACTGTCGCCGGATTCTGCGTAAATTGCTTTTCCCAGAAAATTCTTAGCGTTGTTTCCCGCAGCGTGCACCGGTCTTACATTGGTAAATACAATCAAAAAGACAAAAAGAAGCGCTGCGGAGACCGCAAACATAATACTCTTCTTATATACCCTGTTCATAGTTCTCTCCTTTAATAACAGCAGCTGTTCTCTTAACTGAATACGTTCAGATGCCGATCCCGCGTCCTTTCATACTTCGCAGCCGCCGCGGTATCCGGCTCCGTTTCTTTTCAGGAACGCCTCGCCTTCCTGCCACTGCATGCGAAGCGCCAGCGCCTGCCAATGCACACGTATCGCGATCTGCCGCAGGCTGAAGCAGGCATCACCGGTACGTTTCTTCGTAATCAGTTCCGCTGGACCAGCCTGTATTTGTCTGTGCTGCCTGCGATCGAGAAGACTGCTCCGCTGCGCAGCGGATATGTTTTTCCTGGCTCGAGCCTCGTTGTTCCGCCGAACGTGCCGTTCGTTGACCCGTTATCCTGCAGGACCGGTGTTCCCTGAACGATCCGGATCTCACAGTGTACCCGGCTGGCCGCAGCGTCTTTCGGGAAAACAACTCCGCACACTGACGGATCCCGGCCGAATACAAGTCTGTCATTCACTGAAAACGTCTGTCCGGCATGCGTTCCTTCAATTCCCTGTATATACCAGCCAGTCGAGCTGACCGTCCGCTTTGCGGCCTGCTGGGCAGCGCTCAGAGTCGGAGCGCCCCTGTTCGCGGCGGAAACCGTCCCGGAGGCTTTCGATTTTCCTCTTTTCTTCACGAGCAGGAAAAGGACAAGAGCAGCGACGACGACAACGGCGGCTATAATACCGATGATAAGCCATATATTGCTTTTTTCCGGCTCCACCGCATTATCAGCGGTGATCGAAGTATCAGAAGGCTTTACCTTGTCGTAGCTGATTCCCAGCTCGTCCATCGCATTCATAGCGTAGTCGATATACACGGAGAGGAAATATTCCGCGGCATTGTCGCCATACCCGTACGTATTGATTCCGATGACCGTTCCGTCCTCATTGACCAGCGGTCCGCCGGAATTTCCGTGGTTAATATGGGCGGTATGCTGGATGACATAAGTATCTCCGAAAGCATCCGCCTGGATCATACGGGAGATCGTCCCGTCTGTAGCTGTTATTTCCTGGACCGTGGCGGAAATATAACCGTCATTGATCATGTCCGCGCTGCCAGGATATCCGAGTGCATAGACCCTCTCGGACCGTTTCGCGTTGGAAGCGCTCATCAGCGGCAGCGCCTTTCTTCCCGGAATCTTCTTCTCAGCCTGAAGAATTGCGAAATCCGGATATCCTGTCGTCGTATAGAGTACCTTGCACTTTATCGCGTGATCCTCATTTAATCCTTCTGTCGTATACGCTTCATTATCGAGGAGAATATAGACTTCATCCGCCAGGGTGATCCCGCCTGAATAGTCCTCCTCAGAGACTACATGCCAGTTCGTCACGATAATATCGCTCTCCTCGCCGGTCTTTCCGACGATGATGCCGGAGCCGGAGGCAGCGTTGTCTCCAAAGACGGAAAAAACACGAACAACGCCCTCGCAGGCCTCATCGATGTTCTCGCCGCCGGCAGCACAGACCCTGGTCGCACTGCCCGCAAATCCTGCTGCGAGCATCGTGATGATAAGCAGGCTTTTAAGCAGGTATTTTAAGCACTTTTTCATAGACTCCCTCCTCTATATGCTCCTGTTATACTGAACCGGTGGATTCAAAAGCCGATTCCCTGAGTCCCCCGCTTTAAGCGGGATCCGGCACTCTCCTGTGTGCAAATTACCGATAATCCACAAAGAATCCAAACAGCTCTCAGCTAAACTTGTATAATTTTAATAATACGCTATTCTCTTCTGAAAGTCCATGAATATTCATACCGGTTTTGATAATTGCCGCAACTTTTCCTTCACACTCAGGCTCGGTAAATGTATAATTACGTTGAATGCAGCTGCATGCACGGTGTTCGTATCTCCATACGGATACAGCCGGGAAGATCGATCCGGCAGTGTATACGGAACAGGACAGAATCTGTCCCGACTTCATCCAAATTGTGCTTAAAGGAAAGGAGCAAACGTTATGGATCTATTGAATCTGTTCACAGGCGCTATGACATCACAGTCAACGGTCAACACACTTTCAGAAAAGAGCGGTGCTTCCAATGCTCAGATCAGGAAGCTTCTTCTTCTCGCGCTTCCGCTGATCATCAAGGCAATGACAAAAAACGCGTCTTCCCAGAACGGTGCCAGTTCCCTGCTCTCCGCACTGACCCAGCATAAGAGCACGGCCTCTCTGGACGCCCAGGTCAAAGAAGCGGACGAAGAAGACGGCGCAAAGATCATCGGCCACATCCTCGGAGGGAACTCCCAGTCCGTCATGAACTCTCTCGCCTCCCAGAGCGGGATGAACAGCAGTCAGGTAAGCTCTGTTCTCGCAAACATCGCTCCCGCGCTTCTTTCCGGCGTCTCAGCGGCAAAGGATACGGCTGTCACACAGCAGCAGTCCGGTATCAATCTGAGCGACGGCTTCGATCTGAGCGATCTCATGGGCATGTTCGGCGCAGCATCCGCAAAGCCGCAGGCAGCAGCTTCCGACTCTTCGGCGAGCGGCATGTCCCTGCTCTCCATGCTGACAGGATTTAAATTCTGAAATCAGCAAAATATCGTATAAAAAACGCAGCCACGGATCCCTGATATGGTTTCCTGGCTGCATTTTTTTGCCCCTTTCTATGCAAAGAGCCGCATTCTGTCTGCGGGCTGCACAATGACGAAAGTACATTTCTCCCTGCGCGGCAAGGCAGGACTGTCCGGACATTCCTGAGATCTCACATTCACCGCATCCACTTATCGCACAGCGCATTCAGCTGATCGGCGAACTTCGCCAGATCCTTATTGGACAGCTTCCGGTTCTGACGAATGATCGCCATCAGGCGCTCGCCTGTCCTTTCAAGCCGCACGTAAGGCGTGGTCTTTGCACTCTCGGCGGAACCGGTCTTCTCGGCCTTCTTCTCAGCGGGAATGCCCTTCGTCTCGAGCAGACACGTATTTGTAGTGAGATCATAGACCGTTCCCGAATAGGGCGCTGTCGCATCCCATCCGAGTTCTTCGTGGAGCAGCTCCGCGAATCCGTCTACGACACTGTCATCTCCGTGAACGATAAAGCATCTGCGGGGCTTATTTCCAAAACCGGAAGCCCATTCCACAAGGCCTTCGCGGTCCGCATGTCCCGATATTCCCTGCAGGGAAATAATTTCCGCCTCAACTGAGATCGGCTCGTTGAAAAGCTTTACTTCCTCCACCCCGTCGAGAAGCCTGCGTCCGAGAGTCCCTTCGGCCTGATAGCCGACGAACAGGATCGTGCATTCCCGTCTCCAGAGATTATGCTTTAAGTGATGCTTGATTCGGCCGGCATCGCACATACCGCTCGCGGAAATGATCACCTTCGGCTCCATATCGAAGTTGATCTCTCTGGATTCATCTGCGGTCGTCGCAAGGCAGAGTCCCGGGAAGGAAATCGGGTTGACTCCTTTCATCACAAGTTCCCTGGCCTCATCGTCAAAGCAGTCTGCCGTATGTTCATTGAAGATTGCAGTCGCCTTCAGGGCAAGAGGGCTGTCCATATAGACTTTAAAGCCGTCATGTCCTTCGATCATCTGCTCTTCCTTGATCTGCCGGATAAAATAGAGCAGCTCCTGTGTGCGTCCGACTGCAAAGGAGGGGACAACAACATTTCCTCCCCGGTCAAATGTGCGCTGAATGACTTTCGCAAGCTCTGCCGCAAAATCGGTCCTCGGTCCATGACTCCGGTTTCCGTAGGTCGATTCCATTACAACATAATCCGCTCCGGAAATTATACCGGGATCTTTGATGAGCGGCTGATTCTTATTTCCGACGTCACCGGAGAAGACAATTTTGATCGTCTCCTCTTCCTCAGTGACCCATACTTCGATCGCTGAAGATCCCAGCAGATGTCCGACGTCATTAAATCTGACCTTGATTCCGGGACTCACCTCATAGACCGTATTATATTCCATCTCGACGAACTGCTTAAGGATACGCTCCGCATCCTCAGTAGTATAATATGGAACATAAGGCTCCCTGCCCTGACGCTTTCCTTTGCGGTTTCTCCATTCCGCTTCAAATTCCTGGATGTGGGCAGAGTCAAGCAGCATGATATCACAGAGATCACAGGTCGCGGGCGTCGCATAGATCTGGCCTGAGAACCCCTCCATCGCGAGAAGCGGAAGATTCCCGCTGTGATCTATGTGCGCGTGCGTCAGCAGAACAAAATCAATCTCCGACGGGCTGATCGGAAGCGGAATATTTTCGTACGTATCCCTTCCCTGCTCCATGCCGTAATCTATGAGAATATTCTTGTCGGCAGCCTGCAGAAAATGGCAGCTCCCCGTCACCTCGCGGTCTGCACCGATAAAAGTCAGCTTCATGGCTCTCTCCTCCCGTGAGTAAGTACTGGAATATACAAAGGCTTTCGTTTATAATAAACCTTATCGAAAACTGCGGAGCAGCTGAAAAAAAAGTCCGTTTCAGGATCAGATCATGAACACAGGACATGCAGAGCTCTTCCGATAAGAAGATGCACCGGTTCTCGGAAAGGAGACAGCTTCCCGTTCTCGATACGTGCATGCCATAGAGTAAGACTTCAGGCATTTACAGTATAATTATACCATAACCCAGTGAAAGAAGGTCACAAATGAAAAAAATCGTACTTACCGGCGGCGGTACTGCTGGACACGTGACGCCTAACATCGCCCTGATCCCCGCCCTCCTTGAAAAAGGATACGAGATCAGCTATATAGGATCCTACGACGGCATGGAGCGAAAACTCATCGAGGACTACAATATTCCCTACTATGGAATCGCGACCGGGAAGTTCCGCAGATATTTCGACCCGAAGAACTTTACCGATCCGTTCCGGGTCATCAAGGGAATCGGAGAAGCCAGGAAAATTCTGAAAGAAATCGATCCCGATATCGTCTTCTCAAAGGGCGGATTTGTCGCGGTGCCGGTCGTCCGCGGAGCATATCGTCTGCATATCCCGGTCATCTCCCATGAATCCGATATGACGCCCGGCCTGGCCAATAAGATCTGCCTCCCGATGGCGAAAGTGATCTGCTGCAACTTCCCGGAGACCCTGAAAAATCTCCCGGAGGGCAAAGCGGTCCTGACCGGAACCCCCATCCGTGCTGAACTTAAGTGCGGCAGCAGGGAAAGAGGACTTGCATTTACCGGATTTTCCGGAGAAAAGCCTGTGATCATGGTGACCGGCGGCTCACTCGGAGCCATGGCGGTCAACACCGCGATCCGAGAAGCTCTTCCTGAGCTTCTCGTCCGCTATGATGTCGTTCATCTCTGCGGAAAGGGCAAGCTCGATGAAAGTCTGGTCGGAAGACCCGGCTACATTCAGTATGAGTATATCAAGGAAGAGATGGCGGATCTCTTTGCAATGGCGGATCTTGTCATCTCCCGCGCAGGCGCGAATGCGATCTGTGAGATCGCAACGCTGAGAAAGCCCAATCTGCTGATCCCGCTTTCGGCCAAAGCGAGCCGCGGCGACCAGATCCTGAACGCGCGAAGCTTTGAGAATCAGGGCTTCTCTGTTGTGATCGAGGAGGAAACGCTCACGACGATGACTCTCATTCAGGCAGTGGATGACCTTTACGAAAACAGACAGACCTACATCGACGCGATGTCAAAAAGCGATCAGTCTGATTCGGTCTCCGTCATTGTAAAGCTGATCGAAGAGAATCGGAGAGGCGCATGAATACACCGTTCAGAACCTGACTCCGGAAGAGAACCGGAGAGGCAATACACCGTTCAGAACCTGACTCCGGAGGAGAACCGGAGAGGCGCATGAATACCGGTCGCCGCCTCATAAATGCATGTGCGAAGTCTGAGTAAATAAGAGAAAAAAACGCAGCCCGGCACAGCGATGATCCGATGGATCGTCCGCCATGCCGGCTGCGCTTTTTTTGAGCAGAGGTCTCCTGCGGACCCGCCGCATCCTTATTTCTTTATTCCGCAGCCTCGAACAGTGACAGGATCTCATCCCTCGCCTCGGCTGTCAGCTCGCCCGGTTTCCAGAGAATATTCTGTCTGTCATTGGCATATCTCGGAATCAGGTGAATGTGGAAATGAAACACAGTCTGTCCTGCCGCCGGCTTATTATTCTGAACGATATTAAAGCCGTCGCAGTTCATCGCACGGGTCATTTTCACGGCGATCTTCTTAGCCAGCACCGCCGCCTTCATGAGAAGGTCCTCCGGGATCTCGTACAGATCCGCATAATGCTCCTTCGGAAGGATCAGGCAGTGACCCTTTGTTGCGGGACCCGCATCAAGGATCACACGAAAATCATCATCTTCATATAGTGTCGCAGTCGGGATCTCTCCTCCGGCAAGTTTACAGAAAATACAATCAGACATGACGGCCTCCTAAATACTTTATTCGGACCCTTTCCGGATCCGCACTTTCTTTAAAGTATAGTACTTTTGCCGCGAACCCGCAATAATACCGACTGTTTGTGGTGACGGCACGGCTTGATTCTGCTTCTTTAAGCATAAAAGCGCCTCCGCTCTGCCAACCGACGAAGCTCCCGGATCTTAAGAGCCTGTAACAACCGGGTACTCTATTTACGGAAACGGTAAACGGCATCTGCAAATGAGATCCCGTCTCCATCGGAAATCTTCACCTCCTCCCCTCCCGGAAGAAGCTCTCCGTTAACGAATGTCCCGTTCCTGCTGTTCAGATCCATGATATAGTATTCTCCCTCGGAAAATCTGATCCTCGCATGCACGCGGCTCACCGTAGCCATTGAAATCACCCGGTCTGAGAGCTCCCCGCTCTTTCCGATAATGACCGTTCCCTCTCCCAGCGGAATCTCCGTGCAGCCCCCGCTTTCTTCTTTGTCCTCTTCCGGCACAAGACGGGCAGACAGTTCCGGGGCCTTCTGCTCCTTTCGAAGCAGGCATGTCAGTTCTCCTTCATGCATCTCACCGGCGTCTGTTCCCCGGTCCGGATCTTTGAAGGAATCCATGTCTTCATCCTGCGGATCCTCCCGTGCCTCACGAAAATCGGCCTTCGGAAAATCCTCTGTCCCGTATTGAAAGAACCCGTCATCTTCATATCGGGAAACTTCGTCTTCGGGCATACCGACAGACCGGGTCTTCATTTTCCTGTTTTTTCCGGAAAAATAAAAGGCAGCAGCAAAAAGCGCCACGACCGCACAGGCTCCGCCGATCCTTATGACGAAATCACTGTGTTCCGCAAAGATCCTCCCGAGTCCCAGATGAAGAAATGAATAAGTGACCGCTGCGGAGAGCAGTCCCACGCTCAGGAACACGATAATCGCAGTCATGCGCACATTTCCCGTTTCCCTGCGGGCTGCTTTTGCCCGGCCATTCCCTGCCGTATCCCAAAGAGGCCCCTCATATACTGCTTCCGCTCCCCTCCTGCCCCTCTTTCTGCAGTCCGGACCTGACCGGGCGAAAAAGCTTCTCTTCCTTCCCTCTCCAAAGGACTCCATGGCCCGGCTATCATATTCCGCTCTCCCGTATTCCGATACACCGTGATATTTCTCCGCATATGCTCTGTCCGCAATTCCTTCGTCAGGCATCCCTGCGTATCCTTTCTGTCCGGAACGCATTCCTTCCATCCCGGGAAATCTGCTCCTCCCCGGTCTTTCAGGGCTTTCGCTCTCATTTCCGAATTCGGAAAACAGACCCGGGAGCTCACCGAGCAGAAGCTCTTCTTTCTGGAGCGCATGATAGACCCGGTATAAGAGAAGCGTCGTCCGGCGATCCTCCGGATCTGTTCCTGACAGGAGATATTCGATGAGCTCCCTGAGGCTCTCCCTGATATCCTTTCTGTAGACCGGGCAATACACCAGACCGATTTTTCCTCCTGACGGATCAATAAAAATT
Organism: uncultured Lachnospiraceae bacterium; assembly: GCA_902785985.1. GTDB lineage: Bacteria > Bacillota > Clostridia > Lachnospirales > Lachnospiraceae > Chordicoccus. The sequence continues at coordinate 12,825 of CADABA010000006.1, read as the reverse complement.
TTATCAGGTGTCAGGATGAGATGGTCAAAACACAGCAGATATTCCTCCAGCCCGCCGAGAACATCGATAAGCTCACTCAGGAAACCGGATAACCCCTCTCCCGATAAGATCCGGCGTCCGCGAAGGATCTCCAGGCTCTGCATGGACGTGATATCATAGCTGTAATATGTATCCCCGTTCAGGTACAGCAGCCTGCAGGGAAGAAGCCCCCGTATCCGGTTCGCCAGGATCACCCGGTTTTCATAGGCATCCGGATTCGGCGTCTCCCCGCTCAGGAGCATCATATAATTATGGTTCACATCCCGATGAAATTTTACCTCCAAACAGAGACCTCCCTTCCGCTTTTTGTTGTTTCGTAAGCAAGGATTGCATTTTTCGAGTTCATTTCACGGCCTGCGTTACGGGAATTTCCCGTCAGAGATCTGAGCCATGCGCAGTGAACGGAGCTCCGGCCCTTATCAGGCAGGGGACTTAATCCAACAGCCCTTTCGCCGCCTTGATCTTCCACAGATAAGGCACCGGCCGGCAGATGTCATAGCACGCGGAAACCTCAGCTCCCCAAAGCACCTGCCCGGTAAAGTACACGGTCTCTCCCCTGATGCAAACAGAACGCTGCGTGTCCGATTCCGACCGTTCCGAGACCATTTTCCCTGCGAATAAAAGCTCCGGATCGGGCTGAATATGTCCGCTCACAGCCTGCTCTGCTGCATAGGCGCAGATCCACATCCTGTTGTGAATGTGGACCGTCAGATAAAGGGACATGAATACCACAAGGAAAATGACCGGCATAAGAAGCGCGGCCTCCACCGTCAGAGATCCCCTAAGCACACATTGTCTTTTTCTCTCACTTCCCATCTGAAATCTCCTTCTGTACTTCAGGAACGCCCTGCGTTCCTGCCGCAGCGTGCGCGGCGCCCCGGCGCCTTTACGCTTCGCACGTAACGCAGTCCGCCGGAGGTGTCTGCAAAACTGTGCATATTTAATTCGCTTTCGCACCGTGTTCTGCAGTCGCATGTGAACTGCCGGATACTCCGCACGATCTGAAATGGTGTGCCCGCTGGTTCATCGGTGCAGGAGTATCCGTGCAATTTCACAGCACAGACATCCGCCGAGCAGGCACGGCAGAAAAGGAAATGCATATCCCCTTCCCCTCCCCCGAAAAAGGAAGATGGCGCCGATGACACCCCCAAAACACAATGCGGCAAACAGGATCATCAGGACTTCTTCCGGAGAAAAATACAGTCCGAGGACCAGCACGCAAAGTCCGTCCCCCATCCCGACTCCTCCGCGGCTTGCGACCGCCAGGGCAATAAAGATCATACCCGGCGCCAATGCTGCAAGAAGTGCCGGAACACTTTCATCCCTCAGGACTGCTCTGAACGCGATGCCCGCACCTGCCGCAAGAAGAATCGGACGGACGTCGACCTTCTTTTCCCTGATATCAGTCCAGGACCCGGCGGACAGCATCAAAAGCGGAAGAAGGATTCCAAGAATCTTCAGGACCTTCTCCATCGTCAGGCAGCCTCCTTCTTATCCCGCGCCGCGCAGCGCTCACACAGACCGAGTCCCCCGCACTCCGACTGATCCGTCACACTGACATGCCTGACCAGGCTGTTATAATCTGACGAAGGATAGTAATACTCTCCTTTCTCTGTCAGATAGACCGGACCGCTGTAATCTTCCGGAAATCCTTTGCATTTCTTATAGCGCTTTCCGTATGCGTTCCGCATATTTTTAACATTGGACAGATCCGTCCGCATGACTGTCAGATCGAGATGCGTGCAGTCAGCATGTGTGTGATAAACCTCTCTGTTCTCCGTCACATAAACGGTCTTCCCGGAAGAACTCCCGTCGTCTCCGGAGACATCATCTTCTCCGGCGCAGCCTGTCCAGCTGTGGACACGGGCCCTCAGGGCGATCCGTGTGCTTTGAGGGCCGAATACTGCAGCAGGATACCGGAACGTGTACGTTTTCGGCAGATCGACCCAGATATCAGACGTATCTGTTCCGACTCCGCCGGTATACATCGCAATTTTCCTGGCCTTTCCGGAAAGGGAAAGATTCTCACGGACCTGAATTCCGATCGTCATCATGTAACCGGCAAGCGTGATCACAGCAAACAGATAAAGCGGCAGCGCAAAAGCACACTCAACTGTCAGCGAGCCGGCAAGGAGATGCCTTCTCCGGCGGCGGGGCCACAGAAACCCCCGTTTTTTGTGCCCCCGCCTGACCCGACTTCGCAAAACCGTCCTGCCTCTCACCAAGATGCAGGAGGATGTCTTTTCCGGTGTCTCCGTCCGCGATCCGGAAGATCCTTCTTTCTCTGTTATTTTTCCCGAAAAAGACATTCTTCTGCACCTCCGTAAGTCTCCGCTCCCAACGGATCTTAAGCTGCGATCAATAAGGAAGGTTCTGCATCTCCTGCACAGTATGGCAGAAGCGCTGTGATCGGAACACATCGATATCAGGAATACCCCGCGTTCTTCATTTCTGTTTTCCCGTATACTCCCGGTATGATCCCTTTTTCTCTGTTGTGAGGAGAAGAAGATCCTCGGATCTTACCTTCATTTCCACGGAAAGAGATTCCAAACAGCAGTCGAGCCTGAACGCGCTTCTTCCGCCGGCTCTGATCACGCCCTCTGTCATGTCCATGGTGCGCGTGACAAGGTCATCCCCGCCTTTTAAAAGCATGTCGACTCTCAGATAATCCTCATAAGTGATCCCGCCGGGCACATTCCTCGCGAGACTCTCCGCTCCTCCGGCAAGAAGCGAGGCAATACTCTCCACCGGAACCTGCCAGGTCATGCTGTCCTTATACAGAGCATTTCCCATTCCTCTGAGCAGCGCGTTCACATCCGCAAGGCTCTCGCAGAAAGCCCAGCCCAACGCAAGGACCGCCTCTATAAGGCCGACTGCTTCCGGGATAAAGAGCATCGCCGCGATCCCGGCGGAAACCGCGGTAAGTTCTGCATTCAATGCGGGATCCGTATAGAGTGCGATCAAATTGACGGCTTCTCTGACCGCCAGCAGCCGGATGACCTGCGCTTCCAGATTCGCCCGGTCATCCTTCTTCCCGTGAAGGATATATTCAGTCGGATAGAGGAGCGGCGATGTCTTCTCCGGATCGGTGTAATTTCCGAAGTGCTGCATAATATATTCGTCAAAGAGAAGACGCTCATAATATCCCCCGATGCCGGGAGGCACATCGATCACTCCGACGCCGACCTCTTTTTCCCTGCCGGAAAGAAGCTCTCCCGGACGGATACTCTTATCCGAGACAGACGAACTGTCGGAGATGACAAGCGAGAGGATCGTCTTCTTTCTGATCTCGGCAATGTCAGGCAGGGGATTGACATATTTCTTCTCTGCATTTTCCGCAGCAATTTCAGCCTCCGTAGCAGACGGCGCAGCTCCGGCCTCTTCGGCCTCAAGCATCTTCTGCTGATAGTCTTTCTCCTTTGCCTCATCGGAAATCGCCTTTATGTCATCATATTCCGTATCTGCCCCGGCCTTCCTGACCGCCTCTCCGGCTGCCTCCTGTCCGGATGTCTTCACAGCCTGATCCTGTGTCCGCATAAGAAGGAGGGAGACCCCCTGGATTCCGAGAGTCTCTTTCATGAAGTCTGCCGCCTGTGAGGCAAAAACACTTCCGTTCACATCTGTCGCCAGCGTATATCCGTTTATGCTGCATTCCTCTGTCTCCAGTTTCAGCAGATTGCTCCCCGTAAAAGGCATTCCCTGATTCGGGTGAAGAATATAGTCCGCTGCCTTCCTGTAGCGTTCCCTGAGCTTATCCGCATGCAGTCCGGATCCTCCGCAGCTTCCGTCTATAAAGAAGACGTCGAACCTGTCGAACAGATCCCTGTCATACTGAGCAAACATCGTAAACATCGCCTGATCGGAAGCGTTTGCGCACTGCATCCTGCCCGCGGCAACACGCACAGATACAAACGATGCCGAAAGGACCGAGATCATGACAAGCAGCATAAGGCACAGATATATGGTAATACTTCCTCTCCTATTCAAGCGGGTCCCCTCCGAAAATCGATCAGATGCTGTTCGCCTGGCTTGTCACCTTGCCCAGAATGCTCTTCACCAGACTCGTCAGCTGCGTCTTAAAAAGCGCGACCAGTGCGATCAGGACAAGCAGGATCAAAATGATCTCGACCACCGTCACGCCATCCTCTTCGTCTAAAAAAGTGCGCAGTTCTCCCATAGTTTCACCTCCTTCGTCTCTTCTATTTTCAACAGTTCTCTCAGTGGAATTCCACGGAAGCGGAACCGCTTCCTTCTCTGCCCGAACGGGCGAATCGTTTTTCGATGTAGAAAGGATAACAATCAATCCACACCTTTCGCAACCCGGAATAGTTCACGAATCGGTGCATGGATTAATTGTGCAGATCATCAAGCCAAAAAATAAGAAGCCGCACGGACGGATTTCCCATCCATACAGCTTCTTATTAAGGAACGTCAGGATCATTTCGCGTCAGAGATTAAAGTCTCCGACGAATCGCAGCCGCGCAAACCGGAAGATGCTTCGAACGTAAGCGCGTTGCGGCAAGAACGCCGAACTGTTCCTGATTCTGACACAGATTACAGACCTGTATCAAAGATCAAACTCTGACGCAGAATTCTCGTGATTTCAATCATGCGGTGAATGCGCAAAGTGAAACCCGGCTCTGACACGGGTCACAGACCCGCGTCGCAGATTCAGATTTTCTCGAACCTGTAAATATGTGCGTTGTACTCCCCCATCTCATGCGGAAGCGGCAGCCCTATCTGCATCAGGGCATTGGCAGGATAGATCTTCCCGGACTCCTTCTCACGGTAAAAGGCGCCTTTCGCGAGCCCCCGCAGACGGATATAGACAGGCGGCATATTCCCGTGGATCTCCGTCGGAATGGCCGCGACATAGGCTTCCTTTTCGTCCTCCGAGACCATCATCCACGCCGTTGCCTCATCCTCGAACGGACTCGACAGTCTGTAATACCTGCCGTTCTGCATAAGGGGTGCATTTTCTTTAAAATGCTCCACCTGCGATTTCATCGCTCCGCGCTCTTTTGCAGAAATCGAGGCAAAGCTGAACTCATACCCAAAGCTTCCCGCCATCGCGACAGCAGCGCGGACTTCGATCGGAGTAACGCGTCCATTCTGTTCATTCGGGACAATGGAGACATGCGATCCGACGCATGATACCGGATAGCCGAACGAAGTTCCGTACTGGATGCGCAGACGATCGATCGCATCCGTATTGTCCGAGCACCAGATCTGGGGTGTGTAGTAGAGCATACCCGCATCAAATCGTCCGCCTCCTCCGCTGCATCCCTCAAGGAGGATATACGGGAACTCACGGTTCAGGCGCTCCAGGAAGTCATAGAGACCCAGGATATAATCATAGAGAACACGTCCCTGATCCCCGGTTCCGAACGAGAAGACGTCCGCGATACAGCGGTTGTAATCCCACTTGACATATTCGATATTCGCTGATTTGAGGACCTTGCTGATCTGCCCGTAGATTCCGTCCACGACCTCTTTCCTGGAAAAGTCCAGGACCAGCTGGTCCCTTCCCAGGACCGGCTTCCTCCCGGGGATCGCAAGCGCCCAGTCCGGATGCTCCCGATATAGCCGGCTGTTCTCACTGACCATCTCAGGCTCGATCCAGAGACCGAATTTCAGACCTGCCCGGTTGACACGGTCTGCCAGCTGCTTCAGAGTGCCGCCGAGTTTTTCTTCATTCGGGACCCAGTCCCCGAGGGCCTGCGTATCATCATCGCGGGTACCGAACCAGCCGTCATCCATGACCAGCATCTCGATTCCCTCTTTTTTCGCCTCCTCGGCAAGCTCGACGAGCAGATCTCCGGTAAAATTAAAGTAGGACGCCTCCCAGCTGTTAATGAGGACCGGACGCACTTTGTCGCGGAACTGTCCCCTGCAGACATGCTTTCGAATGCACGAGTGATAGTTATGGGAGAGGACCGACAGTCCGCGGTCCGTAAAGCTCATAATGACTTCCGGCGCCGTGAACGATTCTCCCGGACAGAGCGGATAGCGGAATTTATCCTCCATCAGCCCGATCTGTACACGGGTACCGTTGTACTGGTCCTGTCCTGCCTCCGCCCGGAAGCCTCCGCTGTATGCGAACATCATGCCGTAGCAGGATCCGCCATCCTCCGTCGTATTGCTGTCAGCCAGGATCACGAACGGATTGAACTCATGCGAGGACATTCCTCTTCTGCTTCCTATCACCTGATCCATATGCAGAACAGGGGTGCGCTGGAAAACGCGCTCCATCGTATGTCTCCCGTTGAAGGAGATCAGATCATATTTGCCCGTGATAAAGTCAAGGGTCGCACTGAGCGCCTTCTCGATATATATTTTTCCTTCCCCGCCGTTTCTGATGATCATGGCGCGGGTAATGATATCATTGGATGGGAGTACACCATAGAGAAGAGACACTTCCACCTTCGTGACGGGATCCTCCGCAACGATTTCCAATGTCTCTGCCTCCTTCTCGTCCGCATAAACCGCGGGCAGCCCCCGAAGGCCGTACTTTCCTTTACGGATCACGTGGCTCTTATAGCGCAGATCAACCGCACACGATCCGTCCGCATTCTCAATGATGAGCGCGGGACTCCTGTAATCCCCGGTTCCTGACGAAGGAAGCTCCTGCGGAAGAGAATCCAGAGAGTATGAACGGTCTTTCCCTGCATCATACGGGCTTCCGGAAAAACCCCGGTCCGCATAGGTGAGCAGATATTCCATCGACCCCTCCGTACGGTGGCCGTAATACAGATGCAGCAGATGTCCGTAAGGACCGATCAGAATCTGATATGTTGAATTGTTCGTGTGAATAGTAAATGTCTTTTCCTTTTCATTAAACACAACAGGCATGGCGTTTCCTTTCACGGACTTGATTTTTTCTGCAGCTGTGTACTCTGCACGAGACAGGATTCTGTTAACAAGTGTATTCCGACAGAGCATCCCGGATCCGCCCGGACTTTTTCCGTCTGCAGATTCCGACAGTTCACTTGTATACTTGCAAATCCATATTCAAGAAGAGTCTATAAAAAAATAAAGATCCTATGAATACTTTTTTGTTGATTCAATATGTAAAAATGTATCAATTCTGTCACGATCCCGAATCCGTTGCGGAAGATTCCGTCCCTTCCGGCGGAACGGTGTTGTGCACCGAATCAAGTGCGGACAGATCCAGCATCGATGCGTCGACAAGCGATTCCGGATCCTCGATCTGTCCGCTGAAGGTCGAGGGAATGCTTCCCGCAAGCTGTCCGGAGACGCTTTGTGTACGAAGCTCCACAAAAAGCTTCAGGGCACGAACGCCGGCCCGAAATGCCTCTTCCGACATGAATTTAGCCGGATCCGCACTGACGTAAGGCGCAATCAGCTCCTCTGTCTCGCTGATCATTTCCCGGATCCGGTCACTTTCGGCGTACTGTTCAATAAAATCCTCAAAAAGCTCGTGATATTGATCCTTATAGGTCTCATCACTGAAGATCCAGCCGACCATCGGCCGGTCATCCATGCGGCCTTCCGGTGCCGGGGCATCGATCGGTGCATTTACCGCTGCTTTCTCCTCCATTCCCGAAGCGGATCCGTATGCCGTATTGTAGTCCCATGGCAGCATGGCCAGACGGCCGTCCCGCTCAAGGAGAATATAATTTCCGACCGTATTTCCCGTGTAACTGTCGTCACTGACCGTAAAATTGTGGACGACAAAGTAGCGGATGACCTCCTCGGTATCGAGGATCTGATCGAGATCTTCATACTTGTTAAGCGTTTTCAGGAGAGAGATGAGCCGCTTCCTGTCTCCCGGTTCCGGTTCTGTCCCTGCATTTACAAAAAGTGCTTCGTAGTTTTCCGGATCATCGTCCGTATATTTCAGCTTAACGGCTTCGATCACACGGGCATCCTCCGTGCTTTCCGTGTTCTCCGGTTTGTACAGCATCGCGTGCCCGCCCCCGTAATTCCGGGAAATGAAAGAATCCTCCACGCCCTCGACCGCCAGATAGAGCCCGAGTTCCTCCCCGTTCAGCGTCACCTTCGCATAGGAAGCAAGCGGAGACGGAACACCGAAATCCCGCATGAGAGAATACGTCAGGTATTCCTTCATGCAGGTCGCATCCTGGATGAGATTATTGAGATCCAGCTTATCAAGCCCGTGCCATGTCTCGCCGAGCTGATAGTGATCAAATTCAAGGCGAAGATTCAGGCGCTCCCGGCTCTCCTCGCCGACATTTCCAAGCTCTGTCTTCCCCTTGACGCGGAGTCCGATATTGTTTGCGGCGTCGCCGTCGATCACAGCCGAGCAGGAGACATATTCATGCTTTTCGGCATCTGCAAAAAAAGCCTCCTTATCGTTCACGACGAGATCGATCGTATGGACCCTTGAATCGTCAAAAAGAATTTTTTTATATCCCGGATCCCGAATATTGGAGGTAATGCCGAAAGCCTCCGCATTCATCATAATGACAGTGAGGATAACTGCGAAGGCGACTGCTGTATATACTATTTTATCCACATGCCTGTTTGCGGCCATCTGTATTCCCCCGGTACTGCCTGCAAAGACTTGAAGCGGGGACTTTCCCCGCTGAGATAATCAATTTTGCGTATTTTTACGCACGTCTAACACATTCTATCATGTCCGATTACATGCCGCCACAGTACTTTAACAGAATAATTTCTTTTACACAGCTTACACAGCTTCTTTTACGGCATCGTAATAAGGAAAAGCATGGCGGCATACTGTAACTGTCTTATGAACCGGCTCATAAAGAAAGTTTGAAACAATCTAAAAAGCGGAAATCGAGCAGGCGGAATCCCCCTGCTCGATTTTCGCACCGCGAACACTCTGCACTTCGTGCTCCGTGTTCCTGCACCGGCCCGGCAGATGCGTTCTCGTGCAGGCACGCCTCGCTCTGCCGGTCCGGTGCAGAAAAAACAGCTGCCGAAACATAAAAATCGGCAGCTGTTCATTATCAGGACAGATATAGTTTCCAGTGTAAAAAGAATTTGTGCAGTCAGGATGTTATAGAATCTTTTTTCATGTCAACAAACAACTCCGGCGTGATGCGTCGGGCATAATTATTGTCGTCAGTCGCTGCTACGTATATGGATGTCACGTAGGGCCAGCCATTTTCATTAAAGAACACAGGACCGCCGCTGTTCCCCGCAACAGCGTCGGCTTTGATGCTGATGACATTGGGTGTATAGATATCCGGCATGCCGTAGTGGTATTTTAAATATCCATCGCGGTACCCTGCGATCGTCATGCATGTGTCAGTCATATGGGAATCAGTCAGGACCTGCATTCCGAACCATCCTGTCACATCCCCTACACGCTCATTAAACAGTACATAACCGTAGTCCCATTCAGCGGATTCATCAGTGTATTCCCCGTTTGTTTCACTGAAATCTGTGCCATACCAATAGTAGAAATCACCTTCATTTTTATATAAATAGCTGCCGTCAGACTGATACCCGAAGTAGAAATCGACCCGGGCAGGCCCTGCATGGTGTTTCGGACAGACCAAACAATGCGCAGCGGTAATCAATCCTTTCGGTCCTACCATGCAGCCGGAACCGGTCCAGTTGCAACCGCATTTCGCGAACACCTCCATGTACGCAATTGCGGAAAACGGATAGGCACTGGGGTCGGGAACAGTAAACCGGTTGTCCTCACCTATGAGGGCGCCGGGTCTCATACTGAGTTCAGGATCCGTAATCCGACCGTCCTCACCAACAGCAACGCGCTTCAGTGACCCGGGGATGTAAGGATCCACCACTCTCGTCAATGCGTAAGAATCGGTCTCGTCATTTTCACGGATCTTCTGCAACGGACAATTCTCTCCTGATATTGCATTGGTGGAGTTATCCGAAGAAGACAGGCTGTCAGCAGAAGCACTTTTTTCATTTTCTGATAACTGTGAACATGCTGTTCCTGCAGTACAGGCCAGTATTATGCAAAACAGAATCGATAGTATTTTCTTTGACATCTCTCCCACCTTAACAAAATCAGTTTTTGTCGACTTATCGGTATATAAACTGTAGCATTTCCCGTTTTCATCGTCAACATCCCTGTTTTTTTTCATCCTCCGGACTAAAGAAATCTTTTCTCTCATTCCTCCGCACGGAGCAAGGGCTGAAAAACATGGCTTCACCTCTCAGAAATACCCTTCTTTCTACTGCTGTACAAATGATGGCTTTTTCTCTATACTTAAGATTGGACAGGGATGTTCTCTGATCTGCGTCTTTTTGAGCATCCTTTACTGCCCTTTGTCATTCGCTCAAAGAACTATATTGATGCAAGGGAGACTCACGGAGGTTTTTACTATGTGGATTGCCGACAGCTGGAAAGACTATCAGGTACTTGACACAAGGAACGGCGAAAAGCTCGAACGCTGGGGAGACTACATTCTGATCCGCCCCGACCCGCAGGTCATCTGGAAGACAGAGCCGCGCCGAAAAGAGTGGAAAACGCCGAACGGTCATTATCACAGGAGCAAAAAAGGCGGCGGAAGCTGGGATTTCTTCGATTTGCCCGAGACCTGGCAGATCACATATAAAAGCCTCACTTTTAATCTGAAGCCGTTCAGCTTCAAACACACCGGACTTTTTCCCGAACAGGCCGCCAACTGGGACTGGTGCGGAGATCTGATCCGAAATGCGGGCAGGCCGGTAAAAATCCTGAACCTCTTCGCCTACACAGGCGGCGCGACCTGTGCTGCCCTGTCAGCCGGCGCGTCAGTGACCCACGTCGACGCCTCCAAAGGTATGGTGACATGGGCCCGGGAGAACGCGCAGAGTTCGGGACTCGCCGATCGTCCGGTGCGCTGGATCGTCGATGACTGTACGAAATTCGTACAGCGCGAGATCCGGAGGGGAAACAAGTACGACGGAATCATCATGGATCCTCCTTCTTACGGAAGAGGACCGAAGGGAGAAATCTGGAAGCTCGAGGATACGATCTATGATTTCCTTGTGCTCACCGCACAGCTCCTTTCGGATGATCCGCTCTTTTTCCTGCTGAATTCCTACACGACCGGCCTGCAGCCCGGCGTTTTGTCTTATATGTTAAAGAGTGTCCTGGCAGACAGACATCCCGCCTCGGTCACCGCGGATGAAGTCGGCCTTCCGGTCGAGGGTGCAGACCTCGCCCTGCCCTGCGGATGCGCGGGAAGGGCCGCCTGGTAAAGACCGAACAGAGCAGAGAATGCGTATCCGGCATCTGAAATCCTGCATCCGTGATCCGGCATTCCTCAATACAGGAAATCAGGAATCCGATATCCTGAAATTATGTCAGACATCAGCCTATACTTACAGAGGAGGAAAATCTCAATGCAGAATGATTATATAAACGCAAAAAAACTCGGCGACAGCGCCCGCCGAAAATCTCTCTTAAGAGGAACCTATCCCTACCTCATGTCCCTCGACAGTATGGTCTCACAGGCCGACATCGCTGCCGAGATCGAACTCGGCCTCCGGGAAATTCCGCTCTCCCTCATCGTCGGCACAAAGACGGCCGGCCGGCAAAATGCATTCGCCAACAATTTCATGCCGATCCTCGGTACCGGTACGGAGTTCGCCTCAAAGTGGAGCAATCTCTATGATTATCAGGTCACGGAAGGACTGCGGGACCCGATCAAAGTGTATGAATATATGAATCAGTTCTACGTCGAGGAGGGGAACAAACGAGTCTCCGTCATGAAGTACCTCGGCGCTTACTCGATCCACGCCGAGGTGACCCGTGTTCTCCCGAAGAAGACAGACACCAAAGAGAACCGGATCTATTACGAATTTCTGGATTTCTTCAACGTCACCGGCATTTTCGGCTTTAATTTCAGCCAGGAAGGCTGCTATGCAAGGCTTGCCTCCCTGCTCGGGCAGGATCTCGTCAACCCGTGGCCGGAGGATCTGATCCTGGATTTCAAGGCTGCCTATGGAAAATTCGCAGAGGCTTTCCACGCGAAGAACAAGGAGACGGAGCTCTGGGCAGAAGACGCGTTTCTTGTCTATCTGACGATCTTTTCTTTCCACACGGTCGTGGATATATCAAAAGCAGATCTGGCACGGCAGATGGACCGGCTGTGGAATGAGTTCCTGACAGATCTGGGCGAAGATAAGATCACCCTGATCGATGATCCGAAGATCATCGATAAGAATGCGGGAGAAATGCGCGCGGACCGCGTTTCCAAAATGCTTTACATCTCTCCCGTTTACTCCAGCGAAAGGCCCTTAAAGATCGCTTTTCTCTATGAAAAAAATGAAGAAGTATCGAGCTGGGTATACGGCAACGAACTGGGACGCAACAAGCTTACGGATATCTTCGGAAATATTATTGACACGATCAAGATCGAGAACTGCCTGACGGATGAGGACGTCGCGAAGGGAATAGAGGCCGCCGTCGCGGACGAAGACGAAGTCATCTTCACGACTTCTTCATCCATGATGAGCGAGACCCTGAAGGCTGCCATCAAGTATCCGAAGATCCGTTTTCTCAACTGCTCCGTCAATCTGCCGGTCAATGCTGTAAGAACGTATTATGCCCGTACATACGAATCCAAGTTCCTGATGGGCGCGATGGCCGCAGCCCTGAGCCCCGACCACCGGATCGGCTACTGCGCCGGTTATCCGATCTACGGTACGATCGCTGAGATCAATGCATTTGCGATCGGCGCAGCCATGGTAAGCCCCGAATCCAGAATTTACCTCAAGTGGTCCTCCAAGGAGAACACTGACTGGGAAAAAGAGCTGATCGACGACGGGATCGTGATCATCCAGGGACCCGAATATATCCGCCCGACTGAT
>CADABA010000005.1 GCA_902785985.1 uncultured Lachnospiraceae bacterium | reverse complement strand
TCCCCCACTGAGATAAACGCTCAGCTCCGCAATGCTCCACAGGAGCATTGTTACGCATGCATAGGCACGCGAGGATGCGCAGGGATTCGGTTTGGAAGAAGTCAGCTTACGCTGACCCGAATCCCGCGCCAATTCTCGCGAGCGAGAATTGAATCCGGGAGCCTTAAAGTAAAGGATGTGGGAAGTAGTTTTAGTAAAGAAGATTTGTGGAATGAATCGTCTTTGCAATGGTGGTATAATGAATCCTGTCGGAAGCTGCGTAGGAATCATTCCGGCGGAAGAAAACCTGCGCTTCTATAAGCCGCGGGTAAAACAATATCCTGCTCGTCTTAAGCGGCAGGTTCCAATCCCACACTGAGAGAGTAACGCCTTCGGCGGATCGCGTTACGTGCACAGCAGAACGCAACGGTGCGCCGCGCACGCCGCGGCAGGAACGCCGAGGTGTTCTTGATAGAATAAGATGGATAATCAGCTTAAGCGGCAGACCGCCGCTTCGGAGGCCCAATGAATACTTTCAACCGCCCGGCAGAGATTGAAAATGAAAGCATGCGCATCATAAGCGCCGAACTGAAAGAACGTGGAATTGAGATTCCCGGGATTTATGAGGCGGTCGTAAAGAGGGTTATCCATGCGACTGCGGATTTTGAGTTTGCAGGGACATTGACGTTTGTGTGCGGTAACAGAGCAGCATACGGCACGCAGAACAAAGAATTGCCTGACATCCCGGAAGACAGGAATTATATGGATCCGGTCTCGGCAGCAGAAATTTCCTTCCTTCATCAGACGGCTATCGTCACAGACACCAATATGGCGCTTGCGGGGCTTTCCAGGCCGTCGCTGAAGAAGCTGGGCTGTGAAGCGTTCTGCTTTATAGCGGACCGGCAAGTCGCAGCAGCAGCCAGGGAGAACGGAACAACTCGGGCTGTGGCCGCGATGGAATATGCGGCTGAGAAGTATCCCGGGGCGGTCTTTGCAATCGGAAATGCACCGACTGCGCTCTTTAAGCTTTCAGAACTTATGCGCCTTGGTCTTCGCCCGGCTCTTGTGATCGCTGTACCGGTCGGCTTCGTCAATGTAATTGAGGGCAAGGAGGAGATCCTGCGCACATGCAGGGAATATGGAGTCCCTGCAATTGCAGCTCGGGGAAGAAAGGGCGGGAGCACGGTCGCAGCAGCGATCCTGAACGCGCTCCTTCTGGACGCAGCGGGGATGCTCGCGCCGGAGAGCCGCGGCTTTTGAAGGACGCTTACTTTGTAACCCATGTCAGAGCCGGGTCTCACTTTGCGCATTCGTCTTGTGATTAAAATCACGGGAATTCTGTGTCAGAGATTAAAATCAACGCTATTTGTGGAATTTCAATAAGAAAGGATAGAGAGGTATTTTATGAAGCGCAAATATATATTTTTTGATATTGACGGCACGCTGACTGATCTTGCGACCGGTAAGATCGTCCCGTCAGCCCTGGAGGCAGTGAACCGGCTCAAAGCGGCCGGGCACTTTGTCTCGATCTGCACAGGCAGAGCGCTTTACAAGGCTGAAGCATTTCGCTCGGCGCATGGTTTCGATCACATGGTCTGCAACGGCGGCCATGGGATCGTTCTCGGCGGAAAAGTCGTTGAAAATGAACCGATCGACTTCCAAAAGGCGATCGCCATTTACCGGGAAGCCCGGTCTCTCGGGTATGGCGTTCTCGTCGCCGTCGACGATTCAAAGAAGGTGTGCGCGGAGGATTTCAGATTTATCGAGCAGGTCGGAGAGCGGCAGGAGCCGACCGTTTATGTGATCGATAAGGAATTCGACCCGGAGATGGCTCCGGCGATCTTCAAAATGTATATTTCGATTCCAAAAGAAAAGGAGTCTGAGCTGACTCTTAAGGATACGGTCGGAAATCTGCGCTTTAAGCCGGAGTACCTGATGTTCCAGCATGACGATAAAAAACGGGGAATCCTGCGGATGCTCGAACTCGTCGGCGGAAACCCGGAAGACGTTGTGGTCTTCGGGGATGACACGAACGACCTCGCGATGTTTGATCCGCGGTTCTTCTGCGTGGCTATGGGAAATGCCAGGGATGAGGAGCTTCTTCGGCGTGCAGATCTTGTTGCCCCGCGCAACCTGGAGGATGGGATCTACAGGACCTGTGAGGAGATGGGCTGGTTCTGAAAAATGCCGTCCCGGGAGAAGCTTTCCGAGCAATACGGGAACAGGCTGGAGTAAGAATGACTTTTGTACCCGTCTTCTCTGTGCGTATCATTTCCCGATGAAGAATATACCCCCGGTGGACCGCGAAACGTGCGAAGGTGCAGGCGCTCCGGCGCCTGTGCGCGTTGCGGCAGGAACATCGAGGCGTTCCTGATATACCCGGCCGTCTGTTTGGAGGATTCCATGCAGGCGGCTTTTTATCTCAGTGGGGAAGACCTCCGCTTCTATAAGCGGGGGATAGATCAATATCCTGCTCGTCTCAGTGGCGGGTTTCAATCCCCCACTGAGATAAACGCTCAGCTCCACAATGCTCCACTGGAGCATTGTTACGCATGCTTAAGCACGCGAGGATGCGCAGGGATTCGGTTTGGAAGAAGTCAGCTTACGCTGACCCGAATCCCGCGCCAATTCTCGCGAGCGAGAATTGAACTCAGTGGGGAAGACCCCCGCTTCTATAAGCGGGGGATATTGTTTTACCCGCCCGCTGCGGAAGCGGGGTTTTCCCGCACTGAGATAAAAAAAGCTTGTTCCGAACGTCCTTGTTTAGTATGATATCTCTGTATGACTATGCCCATTTTCGGAAGAAAAATCCGCAGAACGCATAAAAAAGTCAATACATGTGTCTGAACCTTACAGCATGGAAGCTCAGACAGCCCGTTCGGCAAAGCTGTCCGGAACATTGAAATCCGGGACAGGGAGGAAGCAGGCGATGCCGGGAGAACCGACAATGCCGATGGAGCCGGCCCTGGCTGGCAAGCCGGCCTTCCTTCAGCAGACAGGGCTTTCCGAACTACTTACGTCGAGAGGAAGTTTTACGTTCATGATCAAGACAAGACTGGTCCGCATGCTGGATCACGCAAAAAAGTATATCGTCTTTAATGTCATCTGGCAGTGGATCGCCCTGATCGCCCAGGTCTTTATCATATTTCAGATCACGCATATCATACAGTGTCTTCCGGAGGGAAGCCTGAAATCGGACGACATGATCCAGGCCGTGGCAGTGATCTTTGCGTGCGTCATTGTCAGGGCTGTCTGCACAAGGCAGGAGAACAGGGCTTCATTTCTCGCATCGGAGGATGTGAAGCAGGATCTGCGCGGGAAGATTTATGAAAAGCTTCTCCGTCTCGGCATCTCTTACCGTGAAAAAGTTTCGACTTCTGAAGTCCTTCAGATAACGGCGGAGGGGGTCGAGCAGCTCGAGGCGTACTTCGGCAAGTATCTTCCGCAGCTTTTTTACAGTGTGCTCTCACCGCTGACATTGTTTATCATTACAGCTGTCTTTATCGACATAAGAACTGCTGTTGTGCTGTTCCTCTGTGTCCCGCTGATCCCGATCTCGATCGTGATCCTGCAGAAGTTCACAAAAGGTCTGCTCTCAAAGTACTGGAAGGCTTATACGGATCTCGGCGGCAGTTTTCTGGAAAATCTTCAGGGGCTCACAACGCTGAAGGTCTACCAGGCAGACGGCGTGAAAGCGCGTCGGATGGATGAAGAGGCTCAGGAAGTCCGCCGCTCGTCGATGATGGTCCTTCTCATGCAGCTGAATTCGACATCCATTATGGATATCATTGCTTACGGCGGAACGGCGGTAGGTATTTTTGTAGCACTCAGCGAATTCATGGGCGGTCATATCGCACTTGAGGATTCGGTCGCTGTCATTCTGCTGGCCGCGGAGTTCTTCGTGCCCATGCGCCGTCTGGGTTCCTGCTTCAATACCGCAATGAGCGGCATGGCCGCTTCGGACCGGCTGTTTGCGATCCTTGACCTTCCGGAGGAGGAGCAGGGGAGCGCGGATCTCAATGCATATCTTCTTTCTTCGGAAAATGAAGACCCGGCAGGCCGTGCTTCCGCATCCCGCAGCGTGTCCGCCAAAAATGCCGCAGATGGTTCTGCTGCCTCCGTGGCCGACAGGGACTATGAAGAGCCGCGCTTTCTCGGGCACAGCAACCTGACGATCCAGATGTCCGATGTTCATTTCTCCTATGAGAAGAATCGGGAGATCCTGCACGGCATTGACATGATCCTCCCTCCGGGCGGATTTATTGCGCTTGTCGGTCCTTCCGGCTGCGGCAAGAGCACGATCGCGGAGATCCTGACCGGGCGAAGGAGAGGCTACAAGGGCATGATCCGCTTCAGCGGCCCGGATCTTCAGAACCGCACAGAGCTTCGTGATGTCAGCGAGACAGAGCTCCTGCGGCATGTAGTGCTGGTCCGAAATAATTCTTACATTTTCAAGGGTACAATCGAGGAAAATCTCAGGATTGCAAAGCCGGATGCCTCGGCGCTCGAGATGCTTGCAGCCCTTGAGGCTGTTCATCTGCTCCCGTTCGTCCGCTCGCATAACGGACTTGCGACGAAAGTAGAGGAGCAGGGCAAAAATCTGTCCGGCGGTCAGGCTCAGCGCCTGGCGATCGCCCGGACGCTCCTCATGGATACAGAGGTCCTGATCTTCGACGAGGCGACAGGCAATATTGACGCTGAGAGCGAAGCGCTGATCATGGAGATCATCCGCGAGCTCGCAAAGACCAAGACGGTCCTCATGATTTCTCACCGCCTCAGAAATGTAATGCAGGCTGACTGCATTTATGTGATGGAAAACGGCATGATCACAGAGGCCGGCCGGCATGAGGTCCTCATGAAGCGCCGCGGTGTCTACAGAAGGCTGTTTGAGAGTCAGCAGAAGCTTGAGGAGTACGTGAGCGTATCCTCGAGGAAGGTCGAGCGTGTGAGTCTCGAGGGGACAGCCAGCGACGTGACGGAGGAGGATATTCGACTCGAGACGATCAGGAAGTCTCTGCTGAAATTTGCGGAGCAGACGATCACCGGGGAGGAGACACCGGAGGAAGATCCCAACGAAAATGAAGACAAAAGAAGGCACAGCGCCCTCTCGATCACGTGCAGCCTGATCAGGCTTGTGGGACCGCTGTCCTTTATCATACTGGCAGCAGTCCTTCTGGGGACGGCCGGTTATCTGTGTGCGGTCTTTCTCCCTGTAGCGGGTGCCCGCGCAGTGCTGCAGGGTGTTGCGGTCATGTTCCCGCAGCTTTCCATGAAGAGCAGATGGCTGCTTGCGCTGCCGGTCATGACGATCTTTCTCATTCTTTTTGTCATGGCGATCCTGCGCGGACTGCTGCACTACGCAGAGCAGTACTGTAATCACTATATTGCCTTCAGGTCGCTTGCTGTCATCCGGCATAAAGTCTTTGAGAAGCTGCGAGCGCTGGCGCCTGCGAAGCTTGAGGGAAAAGACCGGGGCAGTCTGATCGCCCTCCTGACTTCGGATGTTGAGCTTCTGGAGGTCTTTTACGCGCACGCGGTCTCTCCGATTGCGATCGCGGTGATCCTGTCGGTCATTATGACTGTGTTCGTTGGGAGATTTCACATTGCGGCCGGAGCACTCTGCGCCTGTGCATATCTGGTGATCGGAGTCATTATTCCGGTCGTGAACGGAAGGCGGAACGCCGATTGCGCGCTGGAATTCCGCAAAGAATTCGGAGAGCTGAACAGCTTTCTGCTCGACTCCCTTCGGGGCCTTGACGAGACGATCCAGTATGACGACGGTGAGAACCGTCTCGGGATGTTCAAAGAGCGCTCGACGGGACTCAGGAAGATTCAGGAGAAGCTTTCCGGCATGGAAGGTGTCCGGAAGGTCGTTTCCGGCTTTATGGTGACCCTGTTTTCCTGCGGAATGCTTGCACTGACCGCATGGCTCTATACGAAGGGGGAGATGACTTTTGACGGTGTCCTGACCTGCACGGTCGCGTTGATGAGCTCTTTCGGGCCGGTGCTCGCGCTTTCCACCCTTTCCGGCAGTCTTTCGCAGGCACTTGCTGCCGGTGAGCGCGTGCTGGACATCCTGAAGGAGACCCCGGAAACAGCGGATGTCACAATGAGTCAGGGGGCGGAGAGATGGGACGGACACAGGCATTTCCGCGGTGCGGAGATCAACCGTGTCACGTTCGCTTATGACAAAGATGTGATCCTTAAGGATTTCTCGCTGCTCATCTGGCCGAACCGGATCATCGGGGTCCATGGTCAGAACGGTTCTGGAAAATCGACGGTCCTGAAGCTTCTCATGCGCTTCTGGGATGTCGAGGAAGGCAGGATTCGGATCTCCGACGAGGATATACAGAGGATTCCGACACAGTTCCTCCGGGAAGCGGAATCTTACATGACACAGGAAACATATTTGTTCCGCGGAAGTATCGCAGGCAATATTCTGATCGGTAAGCCGGGAGCCTCCCGGGCCATGATCGTACGTGCCGCAAAGAAGGCTGCGATCCATGATTTTATCGAGTCGCTTCCACGGGGCTATGACACACCGGTCGGCGAGCTTGGGGACATGCTCTCGGATGGGGAGCGTCAGCGGATCGGCCTTGCGAGGGCTTTTCTGCACAACGCGCCGCTTCTCCTGCTGGATGAGCCGACCAGTAATCTGGATTCTCTGAATGAAGCCATCATTCTGAAGTCCCTGCGGGAAGAGTGCAGGGATAAGACGGTCATGCTCGTGTCGCACAGGGATTCCACGATGAATATCGCAGACACGATTTTTGAGATGGATGCAGCCAGAGAATCATAAGACGGATACCCGGTTTGTCTGCCAGCGAATGCCTGATCGGCAGAAGCGGCTGCAAAATGGTCATCCGGGGAATCAAGTCAGTATGCAAAGCATTGCTTTGAGAGGTGGTATTGATGTCAGATACTAAAGTTACATGCAGACACTGCGGCGAAATGATCGATCCGAATGCGCATTTCTGCCCGTTCTGCGGCGCTATCAACAAAAGGTCTTTCCGCACGGATCCGAACCGCACTTACTGTGTATTCTGCGGTTCGGAGGTCGCAAAGAATGAGGAAATCTGCCCGATCTGCGGTACGCCGGTACGGGAGGAGGGGATGCAGGTCAATCCTTATTCGACAAATGAAGTACAGAGCTCCTTTGAAGAACGCATGTCCAAGGTCGAGAATGCTCTTCAGGAAGAGGCGGAGAAGGATCTGGAGGATGCTCGGGAAGGGATGCTTCGCGGTGACCGTGAAGCCGGGTTCTTTTCAATGGCAGGTGCCGAAGCGGGACTGGCAGCGGGAAGCAGCAGACCTTATGAGCAATCCGCTGATCCCCGCATTAAAGACATGGAACAGACAGCAGACAATGGATCAGCTTATCGGGAAGTCTCCGCAGGAGAGGACAGACGGTCCGATCCGGACAGGGGACGCAGGAGACGGAAAGATGAGTGGGAAGATGAGGAAGAGGAGGACAAAGGTGCACAGATCCGCAAATGGATTGTCATTGCACTGGCTTCCTTTGTGGCGATCGCCGCGATCGTTGTGATTGTTATCCCGTCTCTCCGGAGAGTGAACGTGAAGGAAGCCCTTGTGACCGGTTCGACGACCTCAAAAGTAACAGCGACGCCTGCTCCTACAGCAACGGCAGCTCCCACAGCGACGCCGACCCCTACAGCGACGCCGACTCCCACAGCGACACCGACCCCCACAGCGACGCCGACTCCCACAGCGACACCGACCCCCACAGCGACACCGACTCCTGAGCCGACGGAGACACCGACGCCTGAACCGACTGTGGAGCCGACGCCGGAACCGACGGAGGAGCCCGCACCGGAACCGACGCCGGAACCGGAGCCTGAAAAGCGCACGGATTATCTTGTGGCAGACAGCAATACGCGTTATATGGAGTATTCAGAGCTGGACGGCCGGTCAGAGCAGGAGATCAGACTGATTGCCAATGAAATTTACGCGAGGAACGGTTATACGTTCCGCAATCAGGAATACGCAGAGTATTTCAGCCAGTTCGCATGGTACAGCCCGACGGTTCCTGTTGGCGAGTTTTCCGACAGCATGCTGAATGATGTCGAGCGCGCCAACGTAAATATGATCGCTCAGTACGAGGCTGATCACGGAATGCGGGGAGCTCAGTAAAATTGAAAAAAGGAATGATCAGAGGACGGACTTCGGGGATTAGAACGGAGTCCGTTCTGGTTCATCCCCGGACAGGGGAGGAAATAATATTAAAGAGGAGTGCCAGAAAGACGCTCTCTGTCGAATTGAAGCCGGACACATCGCTGCTGGTCCGGGCTCCGCTCGGGATGCCGGAGGAGAAGATTTTTTTATTTTTGGAAGGTCATAAAAGCTGGATCGAGTCGCGGAGAGGAAAGCTTCTTGAACGGATCGAAGCAATGCCTTCCGATGCCCTCTCCAATGAAGAAATCAGGAAGCTCGCGGACGAGGCGATGCAGGATCTTCCGAGACGGGTCCGGCACTTCGCACCGTTAGTCGGAGTGACCTTCGGACGGATAACGATCCGAAATCAGAAGACACGGTGGGGCAGCTGCAGCTCGAAGAAAAATCTGAATTTCAACTGCCTGCTTATGCTGACACCGCCCGAAGTGCGCGACTATGTCGTAGTACATGAACTCTGTCATATCAGAGAGATGAACCATTCGGCGCGCTTCTGGGCTCAGGTGGAGCGGGTCCTGCCGCATTACCGGGTGCAGGTCCGCTGGCTCAGAGAGAATGGCGCGGCGATCATGCGGAGAATGCTGATCGAGTGAGCACTTTATTACTTAAATCTCTGACGCAGGCAGCGCGGCGAGAATGCCGAGGTGTTTTTAATTTAGAAAGGTTCCCTATGAGCAGTAAACTGAAGCAAAACAAAACTGTAAAAACAAATTCCGAAAAAAAAGACTCCGGCGGCGGAAGGGGCAGGATGTCCGAGGCGCAGCGAAAGAAGAACCGACGATTCATGATCCTCTCCATCGCAGCAATCATTGCGGGACTTTGCATGTCCATCAGCCAGTCCCTGAACAATGAGTACGCGGCGGCTTACGCCTGGCAGGAGACGGCCCGGAAGGAGGTCTCTGTTCTGAAAACAGCTGCCGAGGATTTTCTCGCTTCAAAAAAAGCGGAAGCGATCCTGGAAAGCGATGCGGTGAAATCGTTAAAAGACTCTGCGGAACGCATTTCTGATGATGCAGGAATGGCAGAGCTCAATACAGCGGTCCTTGATATTAAAGAGGCAGTTTCCCGTCTCCCGGATGCTGCAGAAAAAGGGAAGACCGATCTTACGTCTGAGATCCGGGCTGTCTCTGAAGCTGCGGAGAAGGCGGAGAGTAATCTCGAAGCTGCGAATGTGCAGGCTAAGGCATTTAATGAAAAACGGGAAAGGGTCTATAATAAGCCCTTTGCGCTGACCATGGGACTTCCTGAGATCGAGACCTTTTGAGGAAACATACTGTGTTCCGAATTTGTCCAATATAGACTTTTTATGGATGGAATGTTAAAATTGAGTCATCTGTTGGCATATCCGTGCAGTGCTGCGACGTATATGGCGGCATTGCGGATGGTTCTGACAAAGGGATTTAAGAAACAAGGAAATCTGTAAAAACAGATACGGTTCTACTGAAGCGGCCCGGAGGATGTCAATGTTTTGCAAATATTGTGGAGAGAAAATTTCATATACGAGCAAGTGGTGCGGACATTGCGGTAAGGAGACACCTTCGCTTCACAGATACAGGAAAGCGGTCCATCGTACGGATGTACGTGAAAATATCGCTGATTCTTCCCGAAAAAGTGTGGAAAGCAGTGATGCCGGCCAGTCCCCGGCAGGTGATCTGACGAGCTTTATAGAGAATACAGTCGCAGTCAATGAATTGAAGTCTTCATTCAGCGGCAATGCGGCGCAGGCAGGCGGGGCTCCGATTTTTGACAAATCAAGACCATTATTCGACAGCGACGTGACACAGAGGAGCGTGTCTGCAGCCGCTGAGGATACGAGGCCTGTGTACGACAGCGACGTGACACAGAGGAGCGTGTCTGCAGCTGCTGAAGATACGAAGCCTGTGTACGACAGCGACGTGACACAGAGGACAGTGTCTGCATTTTCTGATCAGACGGAGCCGGCGAACGTTTCTTCCAATCGGTTCTCTGATTCGGAGACAGCGAATGCTCAGAACCCGGCGGCTTCTTTTAACCGGTCCGGAGACCTGGTCGGATATCCGGGGGAGGAAGATGTTCCTTCAGGGCAAAGAAAAGTAAAAAAAAGGGTACATAAGAAGAAGGGTTCCCGAAAAAAGGTGCGTATTATTGCAGGGATTGCAGCAGGATTTCTGATAGCAGGACTCTTCGGTTTTGGCCTGGGGCGCATTTTTCCGAAATCGTCTCATCCTGAGACAGACCGGGTGAGGGAGTCGGGCGATACGGTGGAATCTTCATTACAGGACCAGACACCCGAAGCGGGCAGTTCAGAGGGAGAAAAACATGACCCGGAACATTCCTCGGCAGCAGATGTGACGGAGAGCACGAATGAATCTGCTGAAGGCGGCGAAAGCAAGCCGGATGAGACGAATCCCGGAGATGAGCCGCCGATTACGGAGCCACCTGCCAATATTGATGCGGGCGGCAGTGTCAATCATGATACGAGATCTGCCGTCGCGGCGACAACTGCTGACACAGCGGGTGCTGATCCGGGAACTGCAGAAAATATTGAAGAGCATGATGTGAATGGTCCGAATATCGGCGGAGATGTTCAGGTAGATTCACAGGACGATTATTTGTAAATCTCAGAGGCAGGATTTCTGCGGTGAAATACTATGGTGAATGCGCAGACTGAAACGAATCTCAGACGAAGAATCTCTGAGAGGAGCACCTATGATGAAAGTGCAGAGTGAAACCTGTCTCTGATATAACGGGACTACACAGTATATACATATAGGAACCGCATTTTTGAAGCGGAGGGTGCACGGCATGGCACAGGAGAATGAGAGAGGCCTGTTTGCTTCATTTTCGCAGAGTCTCTTTGTTGCGCAGGACAAAGTAAAAGATCATGGAGAGGACAGCTATCTGATCGCCTTTCGTGAGAATGCGGGTGTCTGTGCTGTTTTTGACGGACTTGGCGGCAGCGGAAGCCGTCAGTATCAAGAATACGGTGATAAGACCGGTGCGTACATTGCATCCAGGGCTGTTTCGGAGGAGATGTACAACTGGTTCCTTCTGTTTTCAGAGGATCAGGCCGGACTGGCTGCTTCAAAGTTATCGCAGGATCTGCAGGCGAGAATTGATAAGCGGCTGTCGGCCTGTAAGGACGGTGAAATCAAAAAGAGTTCTCTTAAGAGCAGCATGACAAGAGACTTTCCGACGACGCTGTCCATGCTGGTGTTCCGGACGAACAGGAAGGGAGGCATCAGCGCAAATGTGATCTGGGTCGGCGATTCCAGGTGCTACTGGCTGGACGGAGGCGGGCTTCATCAGCTGACGCGGGATGATACGCATCAGCAGGATGCATATGAGGCACTTTATAAGGATGCTGCCATGAACAATGTGATCAGTGCCTCGGCGCCTTATTCGCTTAGAGAGCATATTCTTGATGGACTCAACAGAGGAATTGCATTTTCAGCGACGGACGGATGCTTCGGATACCTGCAGTCACCGATGCATTTTGAATATCTTATCCTCGACAGTATGATGAGAGCCGAGAGCATCGATGAGATGGAGAAGACTCTGCATGAGCGCCTCACACAGATAGCAGGTGATGACTTTACACTGACAGGGGCCGTCTTCGGTTTTGAAAATTTCAGGAAAATGAAGGCTTATTACAGGAAACGGTATGAAGTGCTCTTTCAGAAATATATTGAGCACTTCAGGGAGAGCAGCAAGGATCAGAGACTCGGTCTTTGGCAGGAATATCGCGGCGGCTATGAGAAGTATCTGCCTGCGAAAAAGTAATGAGGGATAGCGGAATTGGCTGATCAGAATTTGAAAATTGGGGAGTATGAACTGGAACGGCCGCTCCGGTCTGAGAACTCCGGTTTTTCAGAGTGGGGATTTGGCCGGAAGGACGGCCAGACGTATTATATCAAAAGATTTCTCTCACCGGTCTATCCGCCTGAGAACGGAAAACTCGGAAAAAGAATCGTTGAGAGGAAGAAAGCGATGTGCTCTCAGTATGAAGAAGAAAAGAAGATACTTTTCTGGAAGATCAATGAGGTATCAGACGGAAACCTCCTGAGGATCCATGAGTTCTTCCGCTATGGGACACATTATTACATAGCGACCGAGAAGGTGGAAGCGATGGATTTTGAAACGGAAGTCCTTCCTCTCACTCTTGATGAAAAGATCGTCCTTATGAAGGTCCTCTGTCATGCCCTGAGTTCTCTGCACATGGCGGGACTGATTCACGGGGACATCAAGCTGAGCAATGTTCTGTTTTACCGAACGGAGAATAACACGGTCTCTGCAAGAATTATCGACGTTGATACTTGTTTCTGGAAATATAAACCGCCGACAAATCCGGATGAGCTCATAGGGGATTTTGTCTATCTTTCTCCGGATTATGCCAGGTTCATGAGAGGCCAGACGAATACTGTCCTTGATCAGATCGATATTTTTTCAATGGGGCTTGTCTTCCACGAACTCCTTACAGGAAAGCTGCCTGATTTTGATCATGATAAGTATTCATATCTGTATGAGAGCGTGTTGGCAGGGCAGAAGCCCGTGCCGGATCCTTCGATTCCTCCTCAGCTTCGGAAATTTATTGAGTCCATGCTCTGGTGTACACAGGACGTCTATCCGGATGCCTGGAGTCTTCTGCAGCAGCTTCGGATCATGACACAGGGAACGGTCAGATCGATATCAAGAGAAATGGAAGGGACAGGAACTTCACTTCCGGAAGCTGTCAATGGCGGAACGGGTCCGAAGAGTGATAATCCCGCTGACTGGTTCCATGTTCCAGGGGAGCTGTGAAAACTTTATATAGAGGAGAAGAACAAAGATGCAAGGATTTAATCAGAACGAGTACAGAATGACCTATAATGTTGATATCGCGCTCTGTATTGATGTCACAGGCAGCATGCGTCCGATTCTCGATACGATCAAGAGCAACGCACTTAAGCTGTGTGGCGATATTAAACAAACGATGATCACGAAGGGGAAGGAAATCAACAAGCTTCGTATCCGCATCATCGCTTTCCGTGATTATGGTGCTGACGGGAAGGAGGCTATGCTGGTCACGGACTTCTTTAATATGCCGGAACAGGAAGCTATCTTTGAAAAGTGTGTGCGCGGCCTCACGTATAAGGGCGGCGGGGATATTCCAGAGGACGGCCTGGAAGCGCTTGCCTATGCCATTAAGAGCAAGTGGGATACGACCGGCATGAAGAGCCGTCATATTATCATCGTGTGGACGGATGCGCCGACGCATGAACTCGGAAACGGACGTGGTAATCCATCTTACCCGCGCAACATGGCAGCCGATTTTGACGAACTCACTGAGTGGTGGGGAGATTCACAGATTCCGGGAGTCATGGATCAAAATGCGAAGCGGCTTCTTCTTTTTGCACCGGAGGCACCCTGGTGGAGCGATGTGTCAGACTGCTGGGATCAGGTCATTCACTTCCCGTCCAAGGCGGGTATGGGACTTGAAGAAGTCGATTATGAGATGATCGTGAACTCGATCTGCAACTCGATTTGATAATGTTCGGAGGAAGAGTCTGATGGCCGGAGCCAGATATTGTGAAAGATGCGGGGCTTTCCTTCAGAGTGATTTTCGGTTCTGTGAGGCCTGCGGTGCTCCTGTCCGTGTGCTTGCCTCCGGTCCGTCGGGAGTTTCATTGGGGCCGGGTTTTCATGACAGGGCACCGAACAATGGAGGGATGCCGGACTTTGGGAGCAGAGAGTATGATTATGGAGGATACGGCATCGATGATCCGTCCCGAATGACAGGACGAAATGATGAGTATTTCGGAAAAATCCCGGATCCCGTCAGCAATGGCGTTGATTTCTATACGGAAGAGTCAAGGACGGAAATCTTAGACAAAACAATGGAAAACACGGTATTTGGGGACAGATTCGAGGATATTGTGAGCAGCTTCCCGCCGGGGCATAACGGTCCCGGACCCGGTTCCGGGGATAATATGTCAGCCGGACGGGATATCCGATATGATGCGCCTGCTTCAAAGCCGAGAATAAAGAATTCTATGGGTCATGCTTCTTCAAAGGAGAACGGCAGATCTGCCTTCGAGGAGGTAAACCCTTATTTTCGGGAAGGCGGGGATCTGTAAGAAAAAGATACGCGGCCGGACGGTTTTTTTTGCCGGAAGTCGACAAGGTTTTTTCAGTTGTGATATAATGTGTATCAAATGAGAGCAGTTCTTCTGATATGACGGAAAACAGTTCCGGAATAAAGATCTTGGCAGAATGCTGCTGTATGTACAGAAAAAAATGTAAAGGGATTTAGAGCAGATCGTCAATGGGCAGGCCGTGCGGAAGTGAAAGCCGGTCCGTAAGTTATAAAGAAAAGGCAGGTGGCCAGAATGATGAAAAAAACAGTCGTTACAATACTCCTTTCAGCCTCGATCTTAGCACTTACAGCGTGCGGATCTTCCGCAAAGAAAGCGGACTCGTCCACAGCTTCAGCTGCAGACAGCTCGGCAGGTACCCAGTCTGCAGCTGAGACACCGGCACCGACTGCGACGCCTACAGCTGCGCCGGCAGCTCCGGCCGGTGGGACAGTACTTCCGGCTTACCGTTATACCGGTACAGATCCGTTCCGCGAGGAAGCCTGCAATGTGATCCTTGCGGATGCCGCAAAGAATTTTGAGCCGTCGGATGTGACAATTCCGGTGCCCTGTATTTTTCAGGTAGACGGATCCGACGAGCAGGATATAAAGGTCTGGGGGTCATTCCAGGTCTACAATTATGAACTTGACGGAACAACGCTTGCAGTGGTCAATGGCGGAAATACCCCCGGTCTTATGCATATGATGGCAACGCCGGATGGGTACGCATGCACATCCTTTGAGCAGCTTCTGACGGAAGACGAGGAGGAACTGAACCGGATCACCGGCGGAAACGATGAGATCAAGGCTCTCTTTTCAGGTTATGAGGAGTATGCAGATCTTCTCCGTCTGTCTCTGATCAAGGACTATGTGGATGCGAACAAACTCTCGATCGACAGCGTCCGCAATATGGACGGCGAGGTCATTCTCCTTGACAGTATAAATTTTAACGGGGAAGAGTCCGGAGAGGCAGAAGAAGCCGGCGGCGAGGTAACACCGCAGGTGCGGTTCGAGAGTGCCGAAGGCAATGCGCTCTATATGGAGTATGACGAATCCAATGAGATTTATAATGTCTATCTTGAGTTTTCGGGAGAGTCCTTTGAGGGAAACGCATATTATGCAGACGGACGCATGGATATCGAGGGGACAGATCCGAACGGTGACCCGATTTATATGCAGGCCATTTCCAACGGCGAGAATCTGGTCCTCACAGTGACGGAGTCTTCGTGGGATGGGGCGCCGACAGGATCACAGTATGTGATGAAAGCTTATATAGAAGCATAAAGAATAAAGAGTGTAATTTGCGCCTGTCTGCGAGCGGTGCCGAATGGATCAACAGAGCGGCCGGGAACTTGCTCACAAGGCCGCGCATATTGCGAACAGGCGACAGCGCAACAGGAGCATGGAACATAGGCGGAATGCGAACAGCGCCGTTCATGAAACGTAAAATTCAGGGCAGGAAACGCGGGAGCGGGTCCTGCCTTTTTACGATGCGGAGCAGAAGAGATCCTGTCTTTTCTAATGCGGAGCAGAAGAGATCCTGTCTTTTCTAATGCGGAGCAGAAGAAAAGAATACTCTGCCGGGCGGCATACGCGGAAGCATCCGAATTAAGCTTACCGGCTGGGAGCGCGCCGGAATGGAGGAGGAATACGGGAAATGATCGAGGTGGAGATAAAAATTCCTGTCGGCGATCTGAAGGAAGTCAGAGAAGGTCTGCAGAGGAAGGGCTTTGTCCATGAACGGAGCCTGATCGAAAAAGATACGTACTTTGACGGAGGCATCAATGGGATCAGAAAGAGCGGCCAGGCTCTCCGTGTGAGACAGATCATTCACTGCGATACGGGAGAGAAAATATCAGAGATCAATTTCAAAGGAAAAAAGATAGATTCGGTCTCGATGTCCCGACCGGAGTATGAGACGACAGTCGGGGATGGAAAAATCGCCGGAAAGATTTTTGAGGCGGCAGGATTTTTCCCGGTGAAGCCCATGGTCGTGAAAAAAAGGGAGATGCTCCTCTGCGGAGAGATGCGGGCCTGCCTTGATGAGGTGGAAGGGCTCGGAACGTTTCTGGAGCTTGAGATCATGGCAGAAGATGAGAGCGGCAGAGCACCTGCACTGAAAAAAATAGAGAGGATATTAAAGGGACTGGGATATGAGATGGAGGAGACGACCAGGGTATCGTATCTGACGCAGCTGATTGAGAAGGCAGGAGGCCGCATCGGGGATGATAATCATAAAAATTTAGTGCACCACAGCAATAAAACTGTGATATAATGAACTATCTTTTTGTGAAAGGGGAAGCAACAACTATGGAAGGTACTTTTTGGGCACTTGTCCCTCCAATCATCGCAATCGCCCTCGCGCTCATCTCGAAGGAAGTTTACAGCTCACTGTTCGTGGGTATTATCGTCGGCTCTGTCTTCATTGCAAACTTCAATTTTATGGGCACGCTGAACACGATTTTTACGGATGGGATAGTGGCACAGATCGCCGACTCCTATAACGTCGGTATCCTTGTATTCCTTGTATTTCTTGGAATCATCGTAAGCCTTATGAACAAGGCCGGCGGTTCCGCTGCATTCGGTGAGTGGGCATCAACGAAAATCAGGACCCGTATCGGAGCCCAACTGGCAACCGTGCTCCTCGGTATTCTCATTTTCATCGATGATTACTTCAACTGTCTCACAGTAGGATCGGTCATGCGTCCGGTCGCCGACCGCCACAATGTATCCCGCGCCAAGCTTGCATATCTGATCGACGCCACTGCCGCACCGGTCTGTATCATCGCGCCGATTTCCTCCTGGGCAGCAGCTGTCACCAGCTACGCGCCGGAAGGTACGAACGGTCTTCTTCTGTTCATCCGTGCGATTCCCTATAATTATTACGCGCTTCTGACCATTCTCATGATGGTCCTGATCACCGTTATGAAGGTCGATTACGGCCCGATGGCAAAACACGAGGCAAATGCCGCCAAAGGTGATCTTTTCACAGTCCCCACTCCGCCTTATGGAGAGGATGAAGTGAAAGGCAACGGGACGGTCATCGATCTGATACTCCCGATTGTTGCTCTGATCATCTGCTGCGTGTTCGGCATGATCTACTCCGGCGGTTTCTTTGACGGAGAAGGATTTGTCGATGCTTTTGCGAACAGTGACGCATCCGTAGGTCTTGTTCTCGGATCGTTCCTGGCTCTGATCATCACGATTCTTGCTTACAGACTGAGAAGGATCCTCAAATTCAAGGAGTGTATGGAAAGCCTGACAGAAGGTTTCAAGGCGATGGTCCCGGCGATCATGATCCTTATTCTTGCATGGACACTGAAGTCTGTTACACTGACACTCGGAGCAGATACATATGTTGCGAATCTTGTGTCCGGAAGCGCCGAGTCTCTTCAGAGTTTCCTTCCTGCGATTGTATTTGTGATCGCGGTAGGTCTTGCATTTGCGACAGGAACGTCCTGGGGTACATTCGGAATCCTTATTCCGATCTGTCTGAACGCGTTCCCGCTCGAAAATGGCAACCCGCTCTCGATCATCTGCGTATCCGCCTGCATGGCGGGCGCGGTCTGCGGAGATCACTGCTCACCGATTTCCGATACGACGATCATGTCCTCTGCCGGCGCGCAGTGTGATCACATTGCCCATGTATCGACGCAGATGCCGTACGCGATGACAGCGGCTGCAATTTCGTTCGTAACGTACATTGTTGCGGGCTTTGTGAAGAACTGGATCGTAAGTCTGCTCATCGGTGTTGCGGTCATGGTAGTCGTGATCTTTATGCTGAACTATGTCATGAACAAAAGCGGCGATGAGACGCCTGAGAAGAGCACGACCTGACAAAAAGAGAAAAAAGCATATCAGCTGAAAGAAAAGGATGCCCCTTGCGTGGAGAGGCGGTCTGCCGGTCAGACTGCCTCACCACGTAAGGGGCATTTTCTGTTATTAAAGATTTATAAAATGCTGTGATTGTTCGTGACAAATTTTGACCGCTGGTTTAAAATGAGTGGGCGAAGAACAAAGAATGCGGAGGTGAACGGCCGAAGGCTGCGATCCTGTCGGGATGGCGAAAGGTTATCGCCTGAATAAACAGTATGTAGATTCAGTGACCGACCGGCTTAAGAATAAGGAGCATTCATGAACGAAAAAATCATAAAAGATGTCTGTTCTGTCGGAGCTGGTGTATTAGCTTCCGCGTTTTTTCTGAATGCGATGCATCAGAGGCACCACGGACGGACAACGGTTGGTGATCACAGTATGCGCGTAGCCTGCACAGGCCTTCAGATATCAAGATTGCTTGAGAAATTTCATGTCGAGGTGGATGAGAAAGCAGTGATCCGATCTGCACTTTGCCATGACCTTGGAATTCTCGGAAGGGACGAAAAGTTCGAGAATAACCGGGAATGCTGCTGGAGGCATCCGGTGGAATCAGTCGATGTCGCAAATTATATTCTGGAAGATCTGACCGAGAAGGAAGCGGACAGCATTTCCAATCACATGTGGCCTCTGGCGGGGAAAAAACCGAGTTATATTGAGGGTTTGATCCTCACGGTCGCTGATAAGTACAGTTCCGTGCTTGATACGGTGAAGCCGAAGATGCGGCGAAAAGCGGCTGCAGACGGGGAAACAGTGCATCGGCTGATCATTGATGAAATGAATAGAAAAAAGAGCAGCTGTCTCTGAAAAAAGGAACGGGAAAACTTCCCTGGTTCCTGCGGAAAAGGAAGCGAAAAGAAGGCCGCCGTCCGATTTGGACGGCGGTCTTTTTGCATGTATATAATATTGCCTCAAAAGAAGATATGTTTTAAAATGAATATGTTGACGTATCGGGTATTCGCCGCAGAAAGCCGGCACAGTCAGGGCAGAGCGGGTCTTCGAAAGCAGCTTGGGCAGAACGGAACAGGTCCTTTCAGACGGCTGTGCTGCCGGCGTTTTGAGCGAATAAAAAGTACAGGGGAGTGAATATGGGACTATTTGATTTTTTCAAAAAAAAGAACAAGAGCGAAGTGATTGAGGAAGAGCAGGGGATGGACAGCACAGCGGCAGTCGAAGAAGCTGCTGCAGAGGCAGAGAACAACGTGAATGACACAGCGGAAGAAGCCGCCACGGAGGCAGCGCAGGCAGTCGAGGAGACGGAGTCCGGGGCTGCAGAGGAGGAACTTCAGCTTGCTGAGGAGAGCGCTGGAATGGAAGAAGCACCTGTTCCGCAGGATAAGCCGAACCCGGTAAGACCGGAGATCACTCCGGAGCAGCAGGCAGAGCTTAAGAAAAAGCGGGAAGAAGAAGAGAAGAAGCGGGAAGAGGAGGGAAAGGTCCTTTCATTCCTGATTGACCGCCACAATGACCAGAGATCCGGAGAGAGCCTTCATACCTGTATTAAAGCGCTTTCGACCAGCTGGCTCTGGGTTCCGATGCGTATGCAGATGAGCAATGAGGACGCGGAGGCGATCCGCAATGCCGGAAAGGGAGTGAAGGTTCGCCCGAAGAATCCGGTCAAGCTTCGTCCGGAACTTCTCAAGAATAAGGAGGGCAAGGTCTTTATGCCGACCTTTGCGACCAAAGAAGAAGTGCCGGAAGATATGCGCAAAAGATTTATGTGGGTCCGGATGCCGTCCGGACAGTGCGGGCTTTATGTACTTCAGAATCAGCAGGTGGGTGCGCTGATCGTCAATCCGTTCTCAAAGGGACTGGTGCTTCAGCGGGAGCTTCTCTCTAAGATCCTCAAACCGGTTTCGCGCGCACAGGAAGAAGTCAAGCCGGACACTATCACATCGTAAACGCTGAACTGTATTTCGGATCCACCGGGAGAGCAGGGACAGTACATACGGGAGGTCAGGAGGATGCGGCAGGTCCGGTGAAGGTTCGTTTTGCGCAGACCGCAGCGGAACGGAAATCACAGGAAGTCGGTCCGGGAACAGGAAAGCAGGTGCTGCCTGAATTCCGATGGCATATCAGGAGCGCCGGGCGTTCCGGATTCATCCACAGAGCGTGAAAAATATTGATATCAGGGAGAACGGACATGAGGAAAACACGAGAGGGAATCGGACTGCTCAGGACCGTTCTCTTTTTATGTCTTGTACTGATCCTGACGGCTGTACCGGTCTGTGCGGAACCGGCTTCAGGTACGGAAAAGACAGAAACAAAAGCAGCCGGGACCGGATCGGGTGCGGCAAAGACGGAAACAAAGGCGGCCGGGATCGATTCGGATGCGGCAAAGACGGAAACAAAGGCGGCCGGGACCGATTCGGATGCGGCAAAGACGGAATCAAAGAGTTCCGGAAATGATTCGGGCGCAGAGAAGACCGGATCGACAGCTCCTGAGGAGACGGTGCCGGATGTTCCTCTCACAGAGCACACGCAGGCGGAAGCCGTCGAATGGCTGCACGGCATGGTCGGTACAAGTATCGATTATGACGGTGCATACGGTGCACAGTGCGTTGATTTCATTAAGGCCTATTATGACTGGCTCGGAGTGGAGGCAGTGCACGGCGACGCGCAGGATTATCGCTCAAATCTGCTGCCGGACGGATTCACCCGTATTGAAAATGCAGACCCCATGCCCGGAGATGTTCTGATCTATACAGGCGGAAACTACGGACATGTCGGCATATTCGAATCAGAGTTCGAAACATATCATCAGAACTGGGGACAGCCGTATGTGCAGGAACTCACAGCCCGCTATGACGCGATTTCGGATGCGCGCTATTACTGGGGAGTGATCCGGCCCTGCTTTCCGGAGTATGTGGACCCGGTCCTTAATGATTGGACGACTCCGGACGGCATGACGGAGGGACAGACTTACCGGCCGTCGGGTATCGTGACCTGCCCAGTTGATGTTTTATCTGTGAAAATAGAGGTCATCTCACCGAACGGAGAGACTGTCTGCTCTCAGACGGTCGAGGGGGGGATGCGGGAAATTGACCTTTCCCGGAGTGCAGACCTCAATGTCACATCACTCGGTCCCGGCATTTACGACTATGTGATTTCTGTAAAGACAGCGGTGAAGGAGACTGAGGTCCTGCATATATACTGCGCAATTTACGCAGATGCGGATCACTCCCGGACGATGCCGGGAGGAAATCAGGCGCTGCGGAGCGCATGCGATGCAGCAAACCGGGGAAATCCATAATCAGGAACGCCGGGACGTTCCCGATATACGATACGGAGGTTTTTTATGGCACATATTTTGAAAGGGGCACCGGTGGCGCAGGCCATGACGGAATGCTTCAGACAGGAAGCGGAGATCTTAAAGGAACAGGGCGTACAGCCGACCCTGGCCATCGTCCGTGTCGGCGAAAGGGCAGATGACCTGTCCTATGAGAGAGGCGCGATGAAGCGCGCTGCTTCAATGGGAATCCAGGTGAAGCAGATCATTCTCCCTGAAGATGTGGACAGTGAGACTTTTTTCGGGGAGCTTATGCGTGTAAATCAGGATGCGGATGTCCATGGGATTCTCCTGTTCAGACCTCTGCCCCGGCATCTTGACGGGGAGAGGGCCAGGCAGATGATCGACCCCGCAAAGGATGTGGACGGCTGTACGGACGGCTCTCTGGCAGGCGTTTTCACGAATACAGATCTTGGATTTTCCCCCTGTACGGCCCAGGCAGCGATGGAGATCCTCCATTTTTACGGAGTGGATGTCAAGGGGAAGCGCGCGGCGGTCATCGGACGGTCTCTTGTGATCGGCCGCCCGGTCGCTATGATGCTCATGCATGAAAATGCGACAGTTACCGTCTGCCATACGCGGACCGTCAATGTTCCCTCAGTCACCCGGGAAGCGGACATCGTGATCGCTGCGTCCGGACAGATGGAGAGTGTCGGCTCGGAGTATCTGCGGGAAGGCCAGATCGTGATCGATGTGGGAATCGGCTGGAACGAGGAGAAGCAGAAACTCTGCGGGGACGTGAAGTTCGACGAGGCGGAGACGATCGTGGACTCCATCACGCCGGTTCCGGGCGGAGTGGGAAGCGTGACGACAGCGGTGCTCTGCAGCCATGTGATCGAGGCGGCGAAGAAGATGTATCAGAAAAATACACGGTGAGCCGGCCGGGCTGCCTGTACCCGCGTGAAAGAGCAGCCGAGGATCAGGTGCCATTACCCGCATGAAAGAGCAGCCGAGGATCAGGTGCCGTTACCCGCGTGAAAGGGATTCCGAAGGGAGAAAATCAGAGAAATGGCTTCCCCATGCACACCCTCAGAGGGCGAGGAGAATTTAACACAGAGCAAAGCCCGGCTTCGGCGGGAGAAAATACAGGCCCGTGATGCCGTCACGCCCGCTTTACGTGCCGAAAAATCAGCGGTGATCGTCGACCGGATCCTTGAAAAGGAGATTTTCAGGAAAGCTGAAGTCGTGATGATTTACCGCGCGGTACGGGGAGAAGTTCAGCTGGACCTGCTTCCCGTGAAAGCTCCTGAAAAGAAGTATGTTTATCCGCTCTGTGTAGAGAAAAATGAAATGAGAGCACTTCTGCCCGGCTCTGCGGATAGCTGGAGGGCCGGTCCTTTTCGCATACCGGAACCGAATCCTGACCGTTCGGAGGAGATATCGCCGGACAGGATCGATCTTGTCATCTGTCCATGCACGGCATTTGACGCGGAGTGCAGCCGCTTGGGGATGGGCGGAGGCTATTATGACAGGTTTTTGCCGAAATGTCGGAAAGCGGCGGTTATCAGCGTCGCATTTGAGGTGCAGCGGGCAGAGAGAGTTCCCTGCGATTTACGGGACCGGCGGATGGACGGTGTGATCACGGAGGAAGGTGAATATGGGATTTTTTGATTTTTTCAGAAGACCGGATATCAATGCCGGTGTGGAAAAATTCAGGAGCATTCCGGGGGCTGTACTGCTGGACGTGCGGGAGGATGCAGAATTCCGGGGAGGTCATATTCCGGGAAGCATAAACATTCCCATAGACAGGATCGGAACTGTCAAAGAAAAGATAAAGGACAGGGAAACGCATATTTTTACGTACTGTCTTGGCGGACATCGCAGCGGACAGGCAGCCCGCGCGTTGAAGGCAATGGGATATCAGAATACCGTCTGTATAGGAGGAGTCACCCGGTATAAGGGGGAGCTTGAGCGGTAAATATCGATGACGGATACTATTGCACCTTTCGCGTGCCTGTGCATGTGCAGCCTTGCTTCCGGGGATCTCCGGGTACAAACTTAACAGTGACGCGTGCCTTCGCATGCGCAGCAATGCTCCTGCGGAGTATTTCAGAGTTCAGTTCAGGAACGCTGAGGCGTTCCTGGATCCCGGTCGCTACCACGCTGATGCATGGGGCTGTCGCACTAAGCATTATTTGCATAAATATTCATTCAGGGACCGCTCGCGCTTAGTCCTCGCGCAGCGGTACTAATAAAGGATGTGGGAAGTTTTAGTGAATAATTATCAAAGCAGGGCATCCGGAGAAACGGACGCCCTGCTCTTTCTATGCGGTTTGGCATTATTGCAGCTCGTGCTGAACCGTATCCTGCACGTTCGTCCTGCAGGCGGGACCTGAACGACAGCTGTATGGGAGGCTGCATCAGAGTGCAGCTCTGTAGATTCCCTCGACATCCTCCGCAGTC
This sequence comes from uncultured Lachnospiraceae bacterium, assembly GCA_902785985.1. Classification (GTDB taxonomy): domain Bacteria; phylum Bacillota; class Clostridia; order Lachnospirales; family Lachnospiraceae; genus Chordicoccus. The sequence goes on along the minus strand of CADABA010000005.1, from coordinate 9,962 downwards.
AGCGGGACGAAGGAACCCTTGCTTCCGGCTGCAGCCTTTGCAGCCATTTCCCTGAAGTATTTGTCGTCCTCGATGCCGACCTCGCGGAGCGTTCCGGGGATATGCAGTTCCTTGGTGAAGAACTCGGCCGTGCGGTCGATCGCCGCATTTGCGACCTCGTAGTCATCGCCTCCGAAGATGCCCCAGACATTGCGTCCGTAGTTCGCGAATTTCACGACGGTATCGTCATTTAACGCAAAGCGCATCCAGTGCGGTGTCAGGATCGCAAGCCCTTCGCCGTGCGTGATGTCGTAAAATGCAGACAGCTCGTGCTCCATCGGATGCACGCACCAGGCGACGCCCGTGCCTGCATTCAGAAGACCGTTGATCGCGTTGGAAGAAGCCCACATAAGGGCTGCCCTCGCCTCGTAGTCCTTCGGATCCTCGAGCGCAGCCGGACCGTACTTGATGCAGGTCATGAGGACGCTCTCACAGAATTTTTCCTGCAGGAATCCGCCCGGAACGGTCGTGAAATAGTTCTCAAATGTATGGCTCATGATGTCCGCCGTGCCGGATGCCGTCTGTTTTGCGGACACGGAATAGGTGTATTCCGGGTCACAGATGGACATTTTAGGCTTGAAGAACGGGGAATAGGTCCCCCACTTTTCGTGTGCCTTGAGGTCGGAGATGACCGCATTGCCGTTCATTTCCGAGCCGGTGGCCGAGAGCGTGAGGACGGTGTAGACCGGCAGGGCTTTCAGGATGTACTGCGGATGGATGACCAGGCTCCAGGGATCACCGCCGTAGACTGCGCCGCCCGCGATGACCTTGGCTGCATCGATGACGGAGCCTCCGCCGACGGCGAGGACCATGTCGATCTTGTTTTCCTTGCAGAGCTGAACGCCCTTGCGGACGGACTCGATCCGCGGATTCGGCTCGATGCCCGGAAGTTCATAGATATTGAGGCCGATTTTGCGGAGAAGGGCCATAACGGTGTTGTAAATACCGAGTTTCTTGATGCTTCCGCCGCCGTATACGAGGAGGACTTTGCTGCCGCTCTCCTTGAGTTCGACGAGATGAGAGATCTGGCCTTTGCCGAAATATACTTTCGTCGGGACATAATAAGTAAAATTATTCATAAATACCTCTCTGATTTATATAAAGGTGGACCGCGCAGCGGTCGGTCTGTTATAAAGTTCCGGTTGAGCAGAATCTGCCCCCGCGATCAGATCCCGCCTGATGTCGGGGCAGACGGAAGCTGAAGTCTGTCCTGGCGCTGTCATTCGCATTCCGCATGCGCGCCATGTCTCCGGCCGATAATGTGCCTGTGCGAGCAGGCTCTCACGGCGCATCCTGCGCCATCCTCGCGCCGCTTGCAGGACCGCGCAGTCTGCAGTTTCATTGTACCATGTACGCAGGATGCGCTCAACTTTGACCTTCCGGAAAGGGAAACTTTTCCACGGCAGACTGTCCGGGAGAAAGGCTTTTTCCACACGGGATCAGTAGTTATTCTTCGGAAAAAGAGTATTTCAGCTGTCTCCTCCGCTCCCCGCGAGCAGATCCTCAAAATCCCACTTCATGGCCATGAGCCTTCTCTGCGCCACTTCTGCCGCGCGGTCATATTCCACGAGATCAAAGAGCTGCTTTAAGAGATAGGGCGACCGGATTATGTGATCGAGCATGACGGTCTCGGTCCTTCCGGGTGCCTTTATATAGATGCAGGTAAACTCTCCGTCCCGAATATCTTCCTTAAGCATGCGGACTCCCCGGATCCAGCGGAGAAGAGCGTCCATATCGGGCTTCCCGTCTCTGTAAAAAAGTTCCTTCTCTATCTCACGGCTTATATTGCGCCGGAAATCCAGTTCGTCATCCACTCTTTCCGGGCCGAGACAGCGCAGGATTTCCAGATGGCGAATCGTTTCGGGCATCCGGAATACAGGGCGGCGGATGTATGCATTTTCAAACGGCCCCCCGGACGGATCGTTCGTCTCGATGAGCCCGATACGTTTCGCGCTGCGAAAGATGCGCTCGGCTGCATATCCGAATCCTGTTGCCTCCGGGTCGAGGCTGTAGGGAATCGGCGGAGGAAGCTTCATCCAGTTTCGCTTCTCCCCCTCGTACAGATGGATTCCGGGGACGTCGGCCCGGTCAAATTCGTTTTTGAGCTGCAAAAACTGTCTGAGCCCGTAAGGCGAGAGGCCGCCGAAGAAACGGATCACACGGATCCTGTCGGTTCCGGAAGCTTCCTGCAGAGCGTAGTCCGGTTTTCCGCCGCAAAGCCTCTTCGCTGCCGAAGTGATACCCCTGAGGCGGGACGGGCCGGAGAGGAGAAGCGGTTTGACGAGCGGTTCCGTCCGGAAGGCGGATGAGAATCGAATGTCCGGCTTTGCCGCCCGGATCATCGGCATAAAGAGCCTGTCTGCAATCATCCGGTCTCTTTCATACCAGTTGGGACCGGACAGATACTCTTCGTAACACTTCTTTGTAATCGAATCGATCTCGAAGCCGTAGAGGTCCAGGACAAATTTTCCGATCATGGAGCGGATCCGGAACTCGTCTCCGGAGAGCCATTCGTTGTCATTTGCGAGGAAATGAAGAACCAGACCGCGGACCGTCTCCTCGCTCCGTATATCCTCCGTCAGCTCGTCAAGCTGGGGAAGAATGAGCCGCAGATCGATGAGCGGATCGTCAAGGCGGGAACGGGAAGGCCGGCGGTATGAGGGACCCGGGTCTTTTGTACGCCTGTCAGAGTCCCCGGAGCTGACCGGAGAGAGCTCGCCGAACCAGCGCGTATTATCGGCGAAAGACTCGCGGAGGTTCCTGAGCATCCGCTTCAGATATTCGAAATACCCGGAATACATGCCCCGGATCCTGATCGACAGGGTGCGGAGCAGATCTTCCGCCGCCATGGCGACATCCAGGTCCAGCTGGCTTCTGTACCAGATGAGGAGCTTTTCCCGGTAAGCATCGTAAGCTTCATCGACCGCATGGATCTTTGTGATCGTGTTCCGCACGGCACAAAAGGCCTGTTTTGCGTTTTCCACTGTTTCCCGGGAGCGATTCGTCCGGCTGCGAAGCTCTTCAACATTTTCTGCGGCCTGTTCCGTCAGATGATCGGTCGCGGCGATCAGATTCGGACCCGTCCCGGATACGAGGCAGGAGGCAAAATACGGACCGCATGAAGGATCCAGCATGACGCGCTTCAGTTCGCGGAACAGATTTCCGATGATGGAATCAGGATTTCGCTCGCCTTCTTCGTCGACGAAGTAGGACAGAAGGGAAGCGGCATTTTTTTCTATCGTCTCATGTTCGCGGGCGAACCAGTCATTGATCGGTCCGATAATGAGCGGAGCATGCCCGTAGGGCTCGTTGTACCGCCTGACGGAGGACGGGTCAGGACGGGGAACAGTATGATTTGTGAAAATACCGCGCCGGAGGGCGGCCTGAATTCCGGAAAGATCAGCCAGAATGGTGCGGTTCAGAAAGTTCTCCAGGTCCTGCTCGAGAGGTTCTCTGTAGAGCAGCTGCGCAATATGATTGAAAAGATTTCCCGCGACGTAGGTGGCTGCGTACCGGGATATAAGTTCGCTTCCGCCCATTCCGAATACGGAGAAAGCGCAGCTTGCGCCGCGGGTGACCGGGAGACTCCGGACACGCAGGGACATTTTTTTCAGTGTGGAGGGAAGGGAGGTCTCTGCCGCCGGATCCTCTTCGGTGATCCAGGCAAAAAGGTATTCTGACAGAAGATCAATCGCCGCGTCGCGGGGACGGGAGGAAGAATTTCTGTCTCTGATCCCATGCGCGGACGGACCCTGAATGAGAAAACAGGTATCCGCCGGCGTATTCCTGCTCCGGATCTCTCCGAAGCGGTAGGTCTGGCGGAACTCCTCGCGGTTCTCCCGGATGCTCATGAGATAGTCCATCTCCTTGAGAGCAGCGTAGCTGTTCCGCTCGAGAATCGGTACGAGGTAGGTATTCGCGAGTTCTCTGCCGGATGTCAGGACATCGGGAAGGTAGAGATACGTGTAGAGCCGGTCGAAGCCGGGCTCAGTCTCTTCCAGAATGTGACGTACCATATAGCAGAGGTCGGCAAGGCATCCGCCCATGCCGCCGGCGATGCCGGAGATGATGTGGACGGAGAGTGTGCCCGTATCCTTCTCTTCAGAGTCCTCGGAGCGCACAGGAGACGCTTTCTCCGTGAGTTCCTGAAGGATCGTTTTAAGGCGCAGAAAAACGATCTGCGATGAGTCTATGAGAAAGAACCGGCCGAGCTGCCTGACTGCACCGGCCCCGTAGAGCGGTGAGGGAATATGAATTTCTTTCTCCGACAGCCAGTCGAAGAGAGGCGTGTTCCGGTTCTTCTTCTGCGTCTCTCTGTCTGAAAATGAAGAGACTGCGCCCTCCCTCTCAATATTTATATATTCAATGCCGGACGGGAAGTCCGGTGCACCCTCCCAGTCAGCCGCTGCGTCAATTGCGAGGAGACGTACGGAGCCGGACAGGGAATCGGCAGAGCCGTCCTCCTTTGAAGCAGGCTGGAAGTCTGATTCCGGTTCCGGGACCATGCGGACGTTCATTTTCTTCTTCAGCGCACGCAAAGCGTCCGCACCCAGACCGCCCAGACCTATGATCAGGGTCGGGCTTCCTTCGGTGCGGATGAGTTCGCTTTCTTTCACGATGCCACCGCCGGAGCGGATCAGCAAAGAGTCATACATGATCTCTCCTTAAGCGTGCCTGGCCGACGCACAATGTGTGCGGGAAATTTCGGATACTCAGTATGAATCGACAAATTCGAGGGCGATGACTGTCAGGATCGCGTATACGACCGCGAAGAGGAGCAGGATCCCCCACTGATGAAGAAGATTTACGGCAGTCGCTTCCATCTCTTTATTGTAAGATAAGCGAGCCATTGCATTCACGTCCGCACTGGTACAGATCGCGTTGAGTCCCCAGCGGCTGATCGTGAGCGTCGAGACCTTCTCCGGGATCCCCTTGAGTTCAAAGACCATGCCGGACATGATGAGCTGTATGATCAGGGCGAAGGGCATGACAGTCATCGCGGTGTTCTCATCCTTTACGACAGCGGAAATGACAAGCGCGAGCGCATCCGCACTGAACGTGATCAGGAAGAAAGAAATATAAAGCTCGATCAACGGAGGGAGTATAATTCCCTGTTCTATGAAATGTTCCCTGTTCACGAACCATACAATGACAGTGACGGGGACCACTTCTGCCGCACAGAGGCAGGCCTCGAAGAGCCATCTGGCCACAACATAGGAGGACATGTGCAGACCGGTCCGATGTTCGCGTTTCAGGATCTCGCGCTCTCTGCAGATCACCCGGATCGAGTTGAAGATGCCGATCCAGATGCTTGCGCAGACCAGGGCGAATGCACCGCTTTTGGTCTGGTCGTGGTCGCGGAACATTGATTCTCCTGTCACGGAGCAGATGAGCATGGTGATGAGAACGACGGAGATCAGAAGCTTCCATCCTTTATCATTGAAAAAGCCTCTCCGGTTCCGTCCGAAATAAATCTTCATCTGCTGAAAAAATCCAGCAGTTTGATCGTGCCGTCGCTCTGCATCCGGATATTATCCGGGCTCACGTCCCGGTGAATAACACCTTCCGCATGGAGCTTGCTGAGGACCAGAATGACCGGCCGGAGGAGATGATAGGCTTTCTTAAAGGAAATCGGTCCGCCTTCGGCGATTTTTGTATTCAGATCAGAGCCGTCCAGGTACTCCATGACCATGTAGGCTCTGCCGTTGTACTCAAGATAGTCGCGGACGTTGACAATGCCCGGTTCACGGGCAAAACGGGCCAGGGTGCGGGCCTCGCGGAGAAATTTCTTTTTTCGGGAAGGGTCGGTATCCGACAGTTCCTTGACGGCAACGGGCATGTCAAGCTTTGTGTCCCGTGCGTACCAGGTCGTCCCGAATCCGCCTTTTCCGATGATTCGGATGAGTTCGTATCGGTCATTTATGAGCACCATTTTTTCCTCCATCTCTGTCGATGCCTGAAAGGTGATAAGTCGGTTCCTGCTTTATCAGTGAGTGAAAATCGATGCGGAGTCAGTTCGGGAAGGTGCTTCGCACCTCGCGCGGCGCGGCAGGAACGCTGAGGCGTTCCTGAACGGCAAACGCAGATAATGAAAAGGTCTGTCATGATTTTGCGTACTCTTTTTCGCTTCCATTAAATTATAAAACATGCATTGTCCATCTTCAACGCAATTTGTCCTTTCAAAAGTGCCTGTTTTTGCTCCGGAGGAGAAGGCCGGATCTGAGATCCGGGATCTGACCGAGGTTTTTTGCCGGAGTTTTTACGATAGTCCTTTTTCATTTTTGAAATTTGTTATAAAGTATGAGGTAAGGGTCTTCACGCATCCCTGTGAGCGGTGCGGGATGGAGCATACTGTGCGGTGAGACCTTGTCCGCACAGGCACATGTATGCGAACAGCCTCATACTGCGATATGAGCGTGGAGAGACAGCGGAATGCGAACAGCATCACTCGAAAAGAAATCCATACTTAAAAAAGAAATCTGTACTTAAGGAGGAACTTATTATGGCTGAAGACAGGAACCTTCAGAGCCCGGAAGCTCCGAAGAAAAAGAAAAAACGGCCCGCAGAGGGGGAGCGGGCGGCTGTCCGGAGAACGAAGAAGCCTGCCGGGCAGGACACCGGCGGAGACCAGGCTCCGGTCCGCCGGGCGAAGCAGGCGACTGACCAGATGACCGGGGACGAGAGCGCGGCAAAGGAGCGTGAAGCGCGCAGAAAAGCCCGGCAGAAACGGGAACGTGAGCGGCAGGAGAAGCAGAAGAAAATGATTCTCACGGGGATCATCGTCATCTCTCTAATCGTTCTTCTCGTGGTCATATTCCTTCTTGTACGGTCGCTCAGGAAAGCCGGAAAGAGCCAGACAGGAACATCATCGGCCGCTGCTGCGCAGCAGACGCAGAGTGTCCAGGCCGCTGATCCGGCCGGAACATCCGGCAGCACAGAGAGCGCTGCACAGGGGACCCAGGCGCAGCCTGAGACACAGCCGGAAGCGGCTCCTGCCTCTGCGGATGCAGTCCTGGCGGCTTCAGACAGGATGGCTGCCATGTACGATTATGACGCTGCGATCGCGTACGTCCAGTCCCAGCCGGGATATGAGTCCAACGCGGACTATATGGCCGCGATCCAGCGTTACACTGACACGAAGGCGACCTGCATCCCGTACGATGTTGAGGAGATCCCGCATGTGTTCTATCATTCGCTCCTTAACGATTCGCGCGGATTCGACCCGGCGATCTCCGGAGATTTTGTCGCAAATGACAATAACGCGACTACGGCTGTGTGCTCGTCTCGATGCACGACCTTGTGACGGAGTACCGTGACGAGAACGGGGAAGTTCATTTTGAGAAAAATACAAACCTTATGCTCCCGCCCGGTAAGCACCCGGTCATCATGTCCGAGGACGACCTGAGCTACTATCACGCGTATGAAAATCAGGGCATCGCCTCGAAGCTGGTCCTCGACGAGAACGGAAAGGTGAAATGCGAATACATCAATGAAAACGGCGAGACGCTGGTCGGTGATTACGACGTCGTGCCGCTTCTCTCCAGCTTCATCGACGCGCATCCGGATTTCTCCTACCACAACAGACACTGCATGATTGCGCTGACCGGTTACAACGGCGTGTTCGGCTACCGTACGGATACGGTCTATCTCACGCGCGATCCGGAGCATCTGGATGCGAACCAGGCGATCTGGCTGGAGCAGCATCCCGAGTTCGACTTTGATCAGGATGTGGCGGAAGCAAAGGTCATCGCGGATGCGCTGAAGGCCGAGGGCTACGAGTTCGCGAGCCATACATGGGGACACAGACGCGTCAATACAGCCTCCGTCGAAGCGCTGAAGGAGGACAACGAGAAGTGGGTGAATACGGTCGTTCCGATCGTAGGAGAAGTCGATTCCATCATTTTTGCACACGGCACAGACCTGTGCGGCCCGGAGGATTACTCCTACGACAATGAGAAGTTCGCGTATTTTAAGAGCGTGGGCTACAACTATTATGCAAATGTCGACGGAAGTGTACCGGTCTGGAATCAGCTTCGGGACAATTATGTCCGCACGGGCAGGCGACGGCTACAGGCTGTATCAGGCGATGACAGGCGTCCAGAGCGCGATGGCTGACTTTGAGCAGATCGGTGTTCATGATATCGAGAGCTTCTTTGATCAGAGCAGGATCACGCCGGTCGTGATTCCGCAGTAAAGAGACGCAGGCGGGGAGTAAGATAAGCGTATAAGGGGAATGTCCTATGGAAAATGATCAGGATCTGGAACTGGAAAACATGCCGGATGAAGAAGCCCCCACATACAGTTTTGTGGAGGAGAAGGAAAAAGAATCAAAGCAGTCCGGCAGAAAGAAAAAGAAGAAAAAGGCTGACCCTGAGAAGGCTGCGGCGGAGCAGCGCGCAAAACGGCGGGCAGAGAAACGCGAAGCGGAAAAACGCGCCAGACGGGAGCGGATCGGCTCGATCATCATCACGGCCGTGGTCATTCTGATTCTTTTAGTCATCGTTCTTCTTATCCGGGGACGGGGAAAGAACAAGGCCGCGGCGGAGAGCCGGGGCACGGGCAGCGCACAGACGGTGCAGGAGGCCGGAAACGGATCGGCCGGGGAGACAGCCGGGGCGGTGTCCGCAGAGACCGGGAACACGGCGAATGGTACGGGCCAGAGCGTGTCCGGGACCGGTCAGGAAGGAACCGGTCAGGCTGAAACGCCCGGCACGGGAGATACAGCTGCGGCTGTCGACAGATCTTCCTTTGCAGTAGATCCGGCAAAGACAGACTGGAATTTTGACACGGAGGGCGGGGAAAAGACGGTTTATCTGACCTTCGACGACGGGCCGTCCTACCTCACGCCGGCAGTCCTCGACGTGCTGGACCAGTACGGGGTGAAGGCTACCTTCTTTGTGACCGGTCAGAATCCGGAGTATTACGACTATATCGGAGATGCTTTCCGAAGAGGGCATACGATCGGCCTGCATACGTACAGCCATGAGTATGAGCAGATCTATGCGTCGGTCGACGCATATTATGAGGATCTGGGACGGATCGGAGGGATCGTCGAAGAGCAGATCGGGTTCGTGCCCTGCTTTATCCGGTTCCCCGGAGGAGCTTCGAATACGATCTCTGCGCACTACATGCAGGGGATCATGAGCATCCTCTCGGAGGATGTCGTGGCACGGGGCTACCAGTATTGGGACTGGAACAACAGTGTCGCGGACGGATCCACCGTGACGGTGGAGGAAGTCTGCGCCAATGCGGTCAAGGTAGAGCCGAACACCATGGTGCTTCTTATGCACGACGGGAATGGGAAGGATACGACCTGGGAAGCCCTTCCGGGCGTGATCGAGCTGCTCCGGGATATGGGGTATACCTTTAAGGCTCTCGACCGGAACGCGCCGGTGGTGCATCACTCGGTCCTGAACTGAGAAGCAGGCGTTCCTGATGATCCGTAAAAGGCTGTAACGCCTGCCTGTATCCTGTACGTACAATTCATACCGGGCGAATCGACCCGGAATAATCAATAAGAGGTGAGATAATCATGGACACAACTGCGACGATTGAGGGAAAAGCGAAGACCAGAAATGGTGTAAAGCGCCTCATCTTTGCCATTATTTCCATACTGATCGAGGTCCTGTTTGTTCTCAGTATTATAATCAAGTTCAACGAGTATGCTGAGTGGATCTCCATTGCGACCAGAGTTCTGGCACTTCTCCTGGTGCTGGTGATCTACGGGGACGGGGACAATAAGTCAGCATCGATCAAAATGCCATGGATCATACTGATCCTTCTCGCGCCGCTTCTCGGCCTTTCTCTTTATCTGATGATCGGTCTGAATGCGTACACGGCAGGGATGCGGAAAAGATTCAGGGGAATCGACGCAATACTTCTGCCGAAACTCAGACATGACAGTAATCTGACCAGGAGCATGG
>CADABA010000004.1 GCA_902785985.1 uncultured Lachnospiraceae bacterium | reverse complement strand
AATACGGGTTCGCCCGTTTCCCCGGACTTATATACGCTGAATATAGATTCTGACGTAGACAGTTCAAAGGCGGGGATGTATGAAGTCCATTATTCTGCCGCATCTTCAGATGGATCGCTTTTGGCGGAAACATGGCTTATCGTCGTTGTCGGAGATTATGGAGGTTAATGTATGTTCAATGGCTTTCGGTGGGGAGGGATCAGTGTCCGGGGACTTATCCGGACTTTGCTGCCGGATGTCTGGATGGTGATCGCAGTTATGATCATTGCGTATCTTGCGATCGGAATTGTCGGTCCCCTGGCTTATACACCTGAATATGAAGTGAACACCATTGCTGCGGTCTATCCGGATAATACTCTATCTCCTGCGGATTCTTCAAGCGAGAGAATAGATGCTGCGGCTGCTGTGAACGGGGTGCTGGGAAGTTCGGCCTTTCGGGAAGGGCTTGAAGAATTGCTGGGCGATTCCGAGGAACGAATCTTCGAAAACGCCTGTGTGAGCAATACGAATTTGCTGTCGATCACAGTCAGGAGCTCTACTGCGGAGGATGCTTACAATTCGATCCGCACGCTGATCGGTTATTATAACGAAATGGCCGGCCGTCTGACCGGAAATGAAGTAATAGAGATCGTGGTGCAGCCGGAGATTCCGGAGGAGCCGTCAAATTCTCCGGTGCTTCTTAAATACAGGCTGCTGCTCACGCTTTTTTTGGGATTTGCCACGGGCGCTTTTCTCGTTTTCCTTTACCTGATCAGGAAAACGTATAAAACAGCGGGATCTGTCCAGAGACAGTATAAAGACGCACGGTACTTCCTGATTCCGGAGGCACCGGCAGGTAAGATCGGATTTGCCAGAAGGAAACAAAAGAAAAAGGCACTGCGGCAGAACGCGGTCAGGAAAACAGCGGAGGAGCTCCGGCAGATGCTTCATGCATTGGGCGGAAAGTCAATTCTGATTGCTTCATGTGCAAGGGAAGAGGGAACTGCGGAATTTGCCTGTGAGCTTGCCGATGCACTGGAATCTTTGGGGAGATCTGTTCTTGTTGTTGAGACGGATTTTGGTGATTCCGGTCTCACAAAGAAGGCTGAGAAAGATGGGGATCTTCCGGAACAGGGAATCCTGGATGTTCTCCTGGGGCGATGCTCCGTAAAGGATGTATGTGTCAAACATGCCGAAAAAAATATTCTGACTGCGTTTGCTGGACTTTGGAATGCGCATGAGGACAGTCAGTTTTCTTATTCCCCTGAGGATGCGAAAAGAGTTATGGAAGAGGCCGGGAGCCTCGCGGATATTGTTCTGGTGGACAGCGGTGTCTGGGGCGGCGCCGGGGATGGGAAGATCTGGAATTCGTTTTCTGAGTATTCACTGGCTCTCTGCGCACCGGACAGAGCTGAATTTTTTGCGGAAGATCAGCTGATTGCCGATCTGTCGAACGGTCCGTCTGATTTTACGGGGATCGTTCTGAACGGATTTTGAGACGCAGCGGTCTGATGAATGAAATGTAATGATTATTAGGATGGATTGATAGGACGAATGGACAGAACGGACGAGCAGCAGGCTGTTATAGATAAAAAAGATTATATCGATATACGGGCTTTCCTGCGGGCGTTCTTCCGTTATACCCGCAGATATCTGGCTTTTGCGCTTGCCCTCATCATTTTCATGACGGTCTGCGTGAGCGGCGGCATGCTGGTACTCTCAAAGAAGATCGTAAAAACAACATATGTCGCAAAAGAGACCTTTGCAATAGGCATTCTGGTGTCAGATTCCATCGAGTATAATTATGTTCTGAATGGTCTCGGATGGAATAGAGGCGCTACTTTGGCTGCAGTCACCAATGCTATGTCGGGCCTCATGGGCAGCGATTATATGACTCAGTACATCAGGGAGGAATTGGGACTTGAATCTGATGAGGAGATGAACGGAACGATCAGTATAGATGTAACGTATGCGACGAACCTGATCAGAATAAGTGTCACTTCAGATTCGAAAGAGGACGCAGAGGCTATTCGGGAAGCGTTTTTCGCATGTTTTCAGAAAGCTTTTTTTCCGGTCATGGGCTATGTTGAACTGGATGTCATCAATACGAATACCGAAGAAATCCCTTCTTCTCTCGGATTTCTGGCATTTCCGATCGTCTGGGCCGCTCTGGGAATTTTTCTTGGTGCTTTCATGTATCTGGGTCTTCTTTTCTGCTGTGCGCTTCTTATGTCAAATCTTGAGACACCGAATGACGTTGCTGAGATCACGAAGATTCCCTGTCTGGCACAGCTCCCTGTGAAAAAGAAAAAAAAGAGCGAATATAAGAAGGCGTTTGTCGGAATGAGGCGAAGACTGTCCGAGGAGATAGAGAAGCGGAATACCGGGATCCTTCTTTTTACGGGCATAAATAATAAAAAGGTGCAGTCCGATATTGTACTTGAACTGCAGTCAGAACTTCGCGGGCAGGGAAAGAACGCAGTTCTGAAAGCATTCGATGAGAACGAGGAGTCATTGACAGCGGAGAGTGTACAGAAGACACTGAAGGAGCTCCTCTCTGAGGCAGATATCGTATTGATCGACGGTCCGTTATACAGCACATCCGCGGCGCAGCTTATTCTGGCGGATTGCTCTGATGCCGTGATCTATATGATCGAACAGGGAAATGCACCGCCGCAGAAGATCAAGGATATGCTTCAGTCGCTGCAGTATGCCCGGGCAGAAGAGATCGGCTATGTGCTCGATAACTGCACCTTTATTCAATAACGTGCCGGGCCTGCGCGTAAGCGCGATGAAGAATTTGAAAAATCAGTTTGCAGCCGAAATCCGGAAAGGAAATCAGTAATGAGCCAGGAAATGGGGAGAACAGAAAAAAGCGTTCGCAATATGAAATTCGCGATGATTGCACAGGCTGTGACAATGATCCTTACCTTTGTGTCAAAGCCGGTCATCATCCACCTTGTCGGTATAGAAGCCCACTCTATAAACAGCCTGTTCACGCAGGTCATCTCCGCAATCTCTCTTGCCGAGATGGGAGTCGGTTCGGCCATCGTTTATAATCTGTATAAACCTCTGGCAGAAGGGGATCATAAAAAAGTCTCAGAGCTCATGAATCTGTTCAGGACTGCCTATCTGGCCATCGGAGTGGCGACAATGGTGATCGGAGCTGCTTTGACGCCTTTTCTGCATTTTCTGATCAAGGGGATTGATAAATACGATTTTACCTATATTCGGATAGCCTATCTGATGTTCGTTTTCCAAAGCGCAACATCCTATCTCTTTTCCTATAAGGCGTCTCTGCTGGAGGCAGACCAGAATGCGTATCTGTATACGATTGTCTCCACGATTTCCAGAGTCATCGGCACTGTGATCGCGCTCGTCATGCTGGCCATTACAAGAGAGTATCTTGTCTATCTCGGTGTAAATATCGTCCAGTCGATCGCTTCGAATTTCTATGCATCCAGGGTAGCGGATAAGACGTATCCGTACCTGAACAAAAAGGACAAATTGTCCCGGGAAGACCGGAAGTCCGTCTTCGCAAATATAAAGAATCTCTTTATAATGCTCTTTGCTGGCAAGGTGGTCGACTCTACAGATAATATGCTGATCTCTGCTCTCGTAAATACGATTGTTTCCGGAATCTATGCCAATTATATAACTGTGACGGCGATTTTCAAGCAGCTCTCTGCCAAACTTATGTCCGCGACGACAGCGAGTATGGCAAATCTTTTCGTAACGGAGGATACTGAGAAAAAGATAACGAATCTGAACAGGATCACATTCATCTTCTACGTGTATGCAAGTTTCGCGTGTGTCGGGACATATGTCTGCGTACAGCCATTCGTTAAGATGTGGATCGGCAATCTGTATCTTCTTGAAATGTATGAGGTTGCCATGATCTGTATTCTCTGTTTTGTTTCGATCGTATTTGAGCCCCTGAAAAATGCCATGTTTTTAACTGGAGAATTTGTGATCGGACGAAATATTTCCTTTATAAGCGCTATGACGAATCTGATCGTCTCGATCGTTCTCGGAAGAAAGATCGGTCTTCTCGGTATTTTATGCGGAACGATGTGCACATACCTTATTGAGGTCGTCGCGAAAACATATTTTCTGTTCAGGAATTATTTTAAGACCAGCTCGGCAGAGTATGCGTTCATGTGGATAAAGATGTCTCTGGTCTTTGCGGGCGAGATGGTGGCCATGCATTATGTCGATCAGGCGATCACGCTTCCCGTACTGCTGGAATTCCTGGTAATGGGAGTGATTTCTGTTGTGCTCACCGCGATAGTCATAACATTGGTATTCGGCAGAACGGATCCGTATAAATTCACGGTCTGGTTCGCGAAAGATTCTTTTGGCAAGGTTCTCAGGAAAATCGGTTTATCGAAGAGGGCATGATGCTGTTTTGTGCCGAAGGGCATGAGCGGCTGACAGGTCTGGTATTCGACATCTTTCGTCAGATATAATCAGATATAAGCAGAAAGGCGCTTGCGGATCTCCGCACAGATACACCGCTTCGCAAAGATCTGATAAGCAGATACAGAGAGGAGGAAACAATTGAAGATACTTCTGGTAAATAAGTTCCATTATGTAAAGGGCGGTTCAGAGACATACTATTTTTCACTCGGAGATCTTCTGAGGAAAAAAGGGCATGAGGTCATCTGGTTCTCAATGAAGGATGAACGGAATGTCCCGTGCGATCAGGAAAAATATTTCGTGGAGAATGTCGACTTCAATGCCTCCGGAAATCCGATGCAGCTCATGAAAGCGTCTGCGCACCTTCTCTATTCGACAGAAGCAGCGAGAAAATTTGCAAAGCTTCTTGATGACGAAAAACCGGATATCATTCATATGAATATTTTCCAGAGCCAGCTGACCGGATCCATCGTGGAAGTGGCTCACAAAAAACATATCCCGATCGTCTATACTGCCCATGATCTGAAGTCGGTCTGTCCAAATTATCTGATGATGCATCACAGGCGGGTCTGTGAGGACTGCCTTGACGGACATTACTGGCACTGCGCCAGGAACGGCTGCATGAAGGGATCAAAAGCCAAGAGCATTCTCGCCTCCATGGAAGCTTACGTATATAAGTTCCGCAAAATATACGGGAAGATTGATTTCGTCATAACACCCTCCGATTTTTACAGAAGAAAGATCACGGAGGCCGGTGTTTTCCAATGTCCGGTGGAATATGCCCGGAATTTTCTTCCGGAGGGAACGGTCTATCAGGCCGGAGGACGCGGAGACTATTTCCTTTACTTCGGCAGACTGAGCAGGGAGAAGGGAATTCTGACCCTGATCAGGGCTTTCAGCAGGTCGAAGGTCAGTCAGAAGCTCTATATTGTCGGATCGGGCCCGGAAGAGGAGCGCATCAGGAAGCTCGTCGCGAAGCTTGGCCAGGAGGACAGGATCCTTCTGCTCGGATTCAAGAGCGGGGATGAGCTTAAAGAGATCGTAGCCAATTCTCTGTGTGTATGCCTCCCGAGTGAATGGTATGAAAACGGTCCTTACAGTATCATGGAGGCCCAGGCCATGGGACGGCCGGTCATCGTATCACAGAACGGCGGACTTCCGGAGCTGGTGGAAGATGGAAAGACAGGATACATCGCACAGGCGGGCGATGTGGCGGATCTCAGAGATAAGATCCGGAAAATGGCCGCTTCGTCGATGGATAACGCGTATATCGCGGAAAAGGCGTCCCGCGTATTCTCGGCTGACGGGTACGCAGAGTATGTTCTGAAGGTTTACGAAAAATTTGTAAAGTGAGAGAGTTCACTTCGCTCGGGGGCTGCGAGCCTTTTCAGGTGCCCCGGGAGAACCGCATCAACTTCAGGAACGCCTCGGCGTCCTTGCCACGACGTGCGCGGCGCGTCTGCGCCTTCCACTGCGCACGGTAAGCGATCCCCGGAAAAATGAACAGATGTGTTTTCGGTGTGAACATGGAGGTTATCATGATTCCCAAAATTATTCATTTCTGCTGGTTCGGAGGAAATGATCTCCCGGTCAGCACAAAGAAATATATTATGACCTGGAGGAAGAATCTCCCGGATTATAAGATCAGAAAATGGGACGAGAAGAATTTTGACATCCAATCAGCGCCCGTCTATGTGCAGGAAGCCTATGCGGCCGGAAAGTTCGCCTTTGTCTCCGATTATGTACGGATTCAGGCGCTCCGTAAATACGGCGGGATCTATTTTGATACAGATGTGGAAGTCGTTCAGCCTTTCGACAAATATCTTGAGGGGCGCTCGATGGTCCTCGGGTTTGAGAGCGACAGGTCTTTGACGACGGCATTTATCGCCTGCAGCAAAAATCATCCGTTCATCGAGGAATTTGAGAAGACCTACCATGAAAGACGGTTCATCATAGAAGACGGAAGTATGGATCTGACAGCGATCAATGTCGGCTTCAGCAATCAGGCGGAAGCATGGGGACTGGACCTTTCAAGAAATGCGTTCCAGGAGATCGGGGATGGCATTGCCGTCTATCCGATCGAGTACTTCGCCGCATTTGACGTGAAGAACTGGCATGAGAGAACAGGTCCGAATACGTGCACGATCCACCACATGGACGCAAGCTGGGTGGAGAAGAAGACATCTCTGCACATTGTCGTGATCAAAAGTCTTCAGAAGGCCCTCGGATATGACCGGTATGACAGACTGCGCGGCTTCGTCGGAAAGCTGAAGGGCGGAAGGTAACAGGGACGGCGCAGCAAGGGTTCAGGTCTGCAGCGGTCCAGTACAGATAATGATTTCTGAAGAATGATGGAGGCGTGTGAAAGTATGCCTAAGAAAGTAATTAAGAAATATAATCAAAAGCAGATGCTTGCCATAAAGGCAAGGATCGTGGCGATGAGCGGCGCAAAGAGGTCAAAGTTTCTTGCTGAAAGCGGCATGTTTGCAGGTTTCGGGGAAAACGTCTACTGGTATTGCAGATCGATCCCGGAAGAACCGTATATGGTCAGGCTGCATAATAACATCGTGATCGCGGCCAGGGTCAATTTTATTACGCATGATGTGATTAATGATATGCTGTCAAGAAAGATCGGTGTCGAATTGGGAACGGTGTTCGCCGAATATCATATGGGAACGATCGAAATTTTTGACAATGTTGCCATAGGATCCGACTCGATTATCATGTACAACACAAAAATCGGGCCGAACGCAATCGTCGCTGCGGGCAGCGTCGTGACGAAGGATGTTCCGGAAGGTGCGATCGTGGGAGGAAACCCGGCAAGAGTGATCGGAAGGGTCGATGATCTGATGGAGAAGAGAAAGAAGCTTTCAGATATGCCGATGGATCGTGACGAGCTGGATAAGATCATGAAGTATTTCTGGAAATGAGAATCATGAGCTGATGGCTGAAGGCTGCGGACCTGTCGGCAGGCCTTATTGAAAATAAGGCTGCACAATGGGATCCGTGCCGCAATTGGTGCACAGGGAGTTCATGATGCCTGCGAGGTGAATCAAGGGGGAAACAGAAGATGAATAAAGCATGTATCACCAGATATTTGACAGTGTGCCTTCTTCTTGCCCTTCTTACATCCTGCGGAGGGAATAAGGGTTCAGGTCAGAGCGGAAAGGGAGAAAGCGCCGGAACAGAGAGCACACAGGATTCCGGTAAGGATGGGGCAGAAAGTGTTCCTTCTGTCGAGGCAGGACCGGATCAGGAATTTGCGGTAGTTGTATCGGCTGCTCCTTCGGAAACTGAAATCACAGCAGCGGATATGCTTGCAAAGTATCTTTCGGCACTTCTCGGCAAAGACTGTCCCCGTATTGACGAGAACAGTCCTTTTGACGGATACGGATTCTATGTCGGAAAGACCTCGGCGTTTGATACTTCCGAGGCTGACGGGAAGTCTGACGGATCGTATTATCTTACACCGTTCGACAAGGGAATTGCCATTTACGGAGCCGGACCGAGGGGAACGATCTACGGAGTCTGCGGATACCTGACGGACTTCTGCGGCTACAGGTTCTTTTCGGTTTATACAGGAATGGGATCCGGGGCGGATACGATCCGACTTCCGGAAGAGAAAGTCCGGTATGACTCGTATTTTG
Organism: uncultured Lachnospiraceae bacterium; assembly: GCA_902785985.1. Classification (GTDB taxonomy): domain Bacteria; phylum Bacillota; class Clostridia; order Lachnospirales; family Lachnospiraceae; genus Chordicoccus. Next base: position 28,720 of record CADABA010000004.1, on the reverse strand, counting down.
AATTTACCGATACGGACTGGCGAAGCCCCTGGGATCCGGTTTATTCGATGGTAAACGGGCTGAACAGCGGAACGCACAGGAATCTTACGAGTGCGCAGGGAGGCGACATCGATTACCTGGGACCTTTCTGCCACACATTTACGACCGAATTCTGTTCGGCAGACAGGTATTTTGACAGTCATCCGGAGTATTTTGCTCTGCATGACGGCAGGAGAGTACCGGATCAGCTTTGTCTCACGAACGAGGATGTCTATGACATTGTGCGCGAAGAGGTCTTTCAGCTTCTGGAAGAGAAACGGGATCCGAATGCCGTCCTTCAGATCGTCTCCCTGTCACAGGCTGACAATCAGTCTTTCTGTGAGTGTGAAAAGTGCAGTGCTCTGGATAAGGAGAACGGTTCGCATTCCGGTTCGATCCTTTCCTTTGTCAACCGGATCGCGAAAGAAGTGAAGGAAAAAGGGTACGATAATATAGCCATCGATACCTTTGCCTATAAGTATTCGAGAAAAGCGCCGAAGAATATTGTTCCCGAAGAGAATGTTATCGTGAGATACTGCACGATAGAAGGGTGCTACAATCATTCCATGGACGATCCGGAGTGCCCGCAGAATGCAGCGCTTGCTGAAGATCTCAGGGAGTGGTGCGCCGTCTGTGACAGAATGTACATATGGGATTACGCGACAAATTACTCGTATACGATCGGAATATTCCCCGACTTCGGCGTGCTCCAGAAGAATATACAGTACTTTTACGAGATGGGCGTGAAGGGAGTCTTTGAGGAGGGGAATTATTACATAGATCAATGTGATACCGAGTTCGGTGAGCTCAGGGCTTATCTTATAGCAAGGCTCCTTCGGAATCCATACTGCGATATGGATGAGGAGATGCGAATGTTCTGCGACAGCTATTATGGAAATGGCGGCCAGTATGTGAAAGCTGCCATCGAAGCGATCAATGACAGGGAAAAGGATGGCTATATCACGATTTATCATAAGATGAGCGATACCTTCTCCATCAGTCAGGAGGAAGCGGATGAGATCGATGCATATTGGGAGCTAGCTGAGAAGGCCTGTGAGGGAACAGGCGCTCTGAAGGCTGTTGTGCGAAGCGAGCTGTCGTGGAGATATGTGAAGGCGATGCTTCACCTGAGTGAATTTTCGGGAACGAAAGAGGCGCGGAGAGCGGAAAAAGAGAAGTTATATAACGACCTGGTCGCTCACGGCGTTACAAAGTTCAACGAGTGGGAACCTCTGACGGAAAAGATGATCGATTTTGAGGAGATGGAACAGGCCGATTGATCAAATCGGCTGTATGGATGCGGCTGGAATCAGGGCGATACATCAATGAACGCAGTTATATTGTTTTATTAAGAGTTTTTATCAGGAGCAGCCTGCGATATCCTGGAATAAAGCGGATGTTAAGGGCTGTTTTCTTTTTTATCTCAGCAGGAGAAAAGACAGATTGAATACCATTATTCAGCTTGCGAAAAATGACATACGGTCCCGTTACGCAAATTCTCTTCTCGGAATCGTGTGGGCCTTCGTTATGCCGCTCGTCACGATCCTGGTCTTCTGGTACGTGTTTCAGAAGGGATTCAGGAACCTGCCGATCGGCGACGCGCCCTACATTCTCTGGTTCTCTGCGGCTTATATCCCCTGGATCTTTTTTGTCGATGTGGTGACGCAGGGCTGCAATTGCCTGGTAGAGTACAGCTTTCTCGTAAAAAAGATAAAGTTCGACGTCGGCCGCATTCCGATCATCAAAGTGCTGTCGGCGCTTTTTGTCCACGCCTTTTTTGAGATTTTTCTTCTTGCAATGTTCCTGGTCTACGGTTACGGACTCACACCATATGCCCTTCAGCTCATGTATTACACTTTTTGTGTCTGTGCGCTGGGCCTCGGGCTTACGTGGCTTCTCGCGGCAGTCACTGTATTTTTCAAGGATATGAATGCAATTGTAAATGTTCTGATCCAGATCGGATTCTGGGTCACTCCGATTTTGTGGAATGAGGATACGATGGTGGATCAGTCGGTAAGGCGGGTCCTCTCGGTCAATCCGATGCATTATATTGTGAACGGCTGCCGGGACAGCCTGATTTTTCACAGATGGTTCTGGGAGAAGCTCGGAGAGACGGTTACATTTTGGGTTATTACGCTGCTGATCTGGGTTGTCGGGCAGGTCGTCTTCAGAAGACTCAGCCCGTTCTTTGCGGATGAAGTGTAAAGGATGGAACCCTTCAGAAGGCTCAGTTCCTTCTCTGCGGATGAGGTGTAATGAATGGAAACGGTCGTTTCGGTCTCAAACTTAATAAAGAGATATCCGCTGTACCGCCGGAAGCTGGACAAGATCCGGGAAGCCTTCTCTGTGACAGGCCGACGTTACCATAAGGATTTCGAAGCTCTGAAGGGAATCAGCTTTGAAGTCGGCAGGGGAGAGTGTGTGGGAATCATCGGCCTGAACGGATCCGGGAAATCCACACTTCTGAAGATCCTGACCGGTGTCGTGCAGCCTACATCCGGAAGCATAAGGACGGAGGGCAGGATCGCAGCCCTGCTGGAGCTCGGCGCGGGATTTAACCCGGAGTACACAGGACTTGAGAATATTTACCTGAATACGCTCCTCATGGGCATGAGCCGGGAGGAGACGGACAAACGTCTTCCGGAAATTCTTGAGTTTGCCGATATCGGGGAGTTCATTTACCAGCCTGTGAAGATCTATTCCTCGGGGATGTTCGTAAGACTGGCATTTTCAATTGCAGTGACGGTGGAGCCGGATATTCTGATCATCGACGAGGCGCTGAGTGTCGGGGATGTGTTCTTTCAGCAGAAATGTTATCAGAAGATCAGGGAGATGTCGGAGCATGCGACGGTGCTGATCGTCTCCCACGATCTGAATTCGATCACGAAGTTCTGTAAAAGGCTTCTTGTGCTCAATAACGGGGTCCTGATTTTTGACGGCGAGGCCGGTCAGGCCGTGACGGAATACTTTAAGATCAGACAGGGAAGCGTTCTGAGCGGGAAAGTCAGAGAGCAGATCGAGGACGGCTTTCGGAGAATTACCGCAGATAAGCTGGTGCGCCCGGAAGAGAGCCAGTATTCAGGCAGGATGGATGCCGTGATCGAGAGCTTTTATTATCAGGTGGATGAGGTTCCCTTCGCCGAGTACTGCGAGGCCGGCAGGACCGTCTATGTGAGGATGCTCGTGCAGTCGGCCCGGCCGATGGACAGTATTATTGTCGGATATCAGGTGCGCGATACGTTTGGAAATGAGACGTTCGGAGAGACGTCCATGACCTCCGGATACGCCGGTACGGAGCTCAGGAAGGGCAGAAGTATGGTCTCCTTCCAGTTCGTATGGCCTGAAGTCCGGGAGGGCGATTACTTTATCACGCTGGGGATCGGCGAGGGGTATGAGGTCCTGAATCAGGTCGAACAGTGCTGGATCAACCGGGCGATCCATCTGGTCAATACGACGCACGGGAAGCTGGTCTACGGCGTCTTCAACAACGAGATGGAACATTTCAGGCTCGAGAGACAATGAGGCGGAGCGTCCGGGACTTGAGAGTCAGTGAGAGATATATTTCAGGCTCGAGAGACAATGAGGCAGAACATCCGGAACCTGAGAACCAATGAGAGATATATTTCGGATATGGCAGGAACGCCAGGGCGTTCTTATATAGGGATCAGATATGTTCAGATATTATTCTCCAAAATTCGAGGCAGATAAATATAACCCTGTTATGCTCCGGTATGCTCCATGGGCAGGGCACCGCGCTTTTGCCTACGACTACGTGATGTACCGGAGACCCTCCTGTATTGTCGAGCTCGGGAGCCACTACGGCTGCTCGGCCTTTGCTTTTCTGCAGGCGATGAAGGACGGCGGCATCAACGGATCTTTCTATGCAGTCGATACCTGGGAAGGGGACTCCTTTACGAAGAACGATTACCGGGAAGATATCTGCGGGCAGTATAAAGAGATTCAGGATGCGTGCTTTTCCGGACAGGACTCTTCTTCCGGACCGGATGCCCATATGCTCCGGATGACTTTTGATGAAGCCTCCCGGCTCTTTGCGGATGCTTCGATCGATCTTCTCCATATCGACGGCTCACACTTGTATGAGGATGTAAAGCACGATTTTCTTACCTGGAAAAGTAAGGTGAGAAGGGAAGGGGCGATTTTCTTCCATGACATCGCAGAGGAGGAGATGTTCGGGGAAGTACTGGGCTCGCATGTCTTCTGGAAGGAGCTGAAGGCGGAGTATTCTCTGACATTGGAGTTCCCGTTCAGCCTGGGGCTGGGTGTCCTGTTCTTCGATGAAGAAATATATCGAACACTGAGAGACAGGGTCTCAGTCGAGCATTATCAGCTGCTTGCAAATCACGAGGATAACAAAAACCGGGATGTTCTGCGGGAGAATTTCTTCAGGATCCGCGACCTGGAGGAATATCGGGATTCGCTGAAGAAGCAGGTCGGGCTGCTGAATGAGGAGATCGCCCGTTATGCGGAGACGGTCCGCGGGAAGGAAGGCTATATCTCAGAGCTCCGCAAGGATATCGGGACACTCAATGAATCGCTCGTCGCGAAGGACAGATATATCGATGAACTGCAGACCGGCCTGAAAAAGTATGCGTCGGAGGTATCCGGCAAGGATGCGTATATCGCAGAGATTGAGAAAAGGGCGCGGGAGCTTGAGGGAGCGGCCTCAGAGCATGAGATGGAGGCGGAAAAGCAGAATGCTTACCAAAAAGAGCTTGAAGCAGGGCTCGACGGATACCGTGAAGATGCAGCTGTCATGAAACGGTATATCCGTGAGCTCGAGGACGGGGTCGCCGGCCTGAGAGCGGACGCAGAGAAGAAACAGAGCTATATTGAAGAGCTCCGCGAGGGTATTCAGGGATATCAGAGAGATTCGGCGCTGAAGGAAAAGTATATAGAAGAGCTCCTGGAAGGTCTCCGCAAATATAAGACGGATGCGGATGTGAAGAACCTTTACATCGAAGAACTTCTGGAAGGACTTCAAAAATATAAGGCGGATGCGGATGCGAAGAATCTCTATATCGAAGAGCTCCTGGAAGGTCTTCGAAAATATAAGGCGGATGCAGATGCGAAGAATCTTTATATCGAGGAGCTTCTGGAGGGCCTTCGAAAGTATAAAGAGGACACGGATGCGAAGAATTGTTATATTGAGGAGCTTCGCAGCACAATAGCGGAGTACGGTAAGAATGCAGCCGGAAAAGATGCCCGTATCGCGGAACTGCTTGATCGCTGCAGCAGCATTTCAAAGAAAGCGGATGCAGCGGAAATGGATGCTTTGAGATACAGGGAAGTACTTTCAGGGAGCCCTTTCGGACGGAGGATTCTTAAGAGGATGGGAAAGTCAGATGAATGACCGGAATTGCGGACCGCTCATATCGGTCATCGTTCCTGTGTATGGGACGGAGGAATATTTTACACGATGCATGGACAGCCTTCTCATGCAGACATATCCGAATCTTGAGATCATCGTGGTGAACGACGGGTCAAAGGGGGATATCCGCGAGAGGGTCCGGCAGTATATGGGTTCCGATGCATTTTCCGGAGCCGTGCCGTCCGTCCGTTTTCTTGATCTCCCGGAAAATGTCGGTCTTCTCCGCGCCAGAGTCCTGGGTGCAAGGGAGGCAGCGGGAGAATTCATTGCATTTGCGGACAGCGATGACTATGTATCTCCGGATTTTTACCGGGTCCTGCTTTCGAGAGCTCTGGAGACGTCTGCGGAGATCGTGATCGGCGGGACCGTCCGGGAAGAAGACGGCAGGAGATATATCTACAATTATCATGACAGCGCGTTCCTGTTTGAGGAACTCACCGGAGAAGAAGTGCAGAAAGCCTTTTTCTCTCAGGAACTCCGGAACTATTCCTGGCATACGGTCTGGAACAAGCTCTGCCGTAAGAGCTTGTGGGATCTCTGCATGCCGGAATATGAGAAGATTGGTGAGCACGTCGTAATGACGGAGGATATCTTCTTCTCCTCGATTCTTTTTACCCGTGCAAAGAAGGTGGTCACTGCGGACAGCGCAGTGTATTTTTACTGTGTAAATGAAAACGCCTCGACAGATGCAAGGGACATCTCATTTGAGAAGTTCTCAAAGAATATACATGATATGCGGCTCGTGTTCGATGAAGTAGAGGCGTATCTTGATCGGACCGGAGCATCCGGCGAGGTGAAAACAGGTTTTCAGGGCGGCCGCGCCCATTATGTCCGAATGTGGCGGAGGCTGGCTGAAGATGTCTTTCATGACGGGGAAGGGCGGAAAGCGAAGGAGATCCTCGACAGATTCGAATATGGGGAAAGCCCTGAGACTTGCGGGACCGGGACTGTGAATGAGAAAGACCGGGGCAGGAGCGGCACGGACGGAACATCTTTTTTTGAAAGTGTTCAGACCCCCTGGAACGGCGGGCTCGACAACATAAAGAAAGAAATTCGGGAGAGCCGCGCACGGTACATCAGTTTTGATATTTTTGATACGCTCATTATGCGTCCATTCTATGATCCGTCGGATCTTTTTCTGCTCCTCAACCCGAAAGCGCAGGAGCTTCTGGACACATTTCTTTCCTTCGATCGGATACGTACGGAGGGAGAGACACTGGCCCGGGAATATTACGGCACGAATTTCGGGTGGGAAGATATCACGCTGCGTGAAATCTATGAATTTATCGCCGGGCACTATGGGATCGGGCGGGAGACGGCTGACCGGATCATGCAGCTGGAGGAGGATCTGGAATACAGGTTTTGCAGCGTCCGCCGCACCGGCCGCGAACTGCTTGAGTTTGCACGGGCAGTCGGAAAGCGCGTCATTCTCATCTCGGATATGTACCTGGGTGAGGAAACGATTCGAAAGATCCTTGATAAATGCGGAATTACCGGGTATGAGAAGGTCTTCATTTCCTGCAGGTACCGGAAGCTCAAGCACGACGGAGGACTTTTTCTGAAAGCGGCCTCGGAGCTCGGGATTTCTCCCGGCGATCTTTTTCACATCGGAGATACGTGGAAGAGTGATATCCTCGGAAGTGAGAAGGCCGGAGTCAAATGTATCTTTTTCCCGAAAGCCCGCGAGGTCTTTGAGAACAAAATTTCGGGCTGCCGGACGAACCGCCTGTGCAGCATCGGCGAAACGGTCTTTACGGGGAACCGGACGGGCGGAACGCTCATGAGGAACCCCGGCTGCCGCTGCATGACGGCGATTGCCGCGAATATGTATTTCGACAATCCGTACAGGACATTCAATGCTGAGACGGATTTCAATATGGATCCGTACTTTATGGGGGTTTATCCGCTCGGAATGCATATGATGGGAATCATAAAATGGCTCCTTGAGACCGTGCAGGAGCATGGTTATGAGCATCTGATCTTTTTCGCGAGGGACGGGTACCTGCCGATGAAGGCTCTTCAGAGATTTCTTGCGTGCACTGGATCAAAGCACCCGGAACCAGCTGATCTTTTATACATGCAGGCTTCCCGCAGAGCGGTCATGCCTGTCCTCCTCCGGGAGCGCGTGAATTTTTACCGGCTGCCCATCGAGTATCGCGCACACACGCCGATGACGCTCGTAAAGGTACTTTCCTTTGCTGTCGATGAGAAGAAAATGAAACCCCCGCATCTTTCAGCACTTTTTGAAAAGGCGAAGATCGATTCCGCGAAGCCATTTGAAAGTATACGGGCGCTGCAGACCTTTATCGATTTTTTCTTCGAAAATCTGTATGATCCGGAGAAGCACAGGGAAGCTGTCCGCAGAGTGAAGATGTATTATGGGAACATTCCGCCGAACAGTATCGCCTTCGACATGGGTTACAGCGGACGGATTCAGAGCGCGGTCAATACGGCTGCGGGAAAGCGCGTGGATGCAGCCTTTCTTCATGAAGACTATGAGACGTCGGTCATGGCGAGAGCACATGGCGGATTTAAGATCAGGAACTTTTATGATTACCGGCCTGCTGTGTCCGGTCTTATACGTGAGCATATTTTCTCCGATACGAACGGAAGCTGTGTGGGATTTGACAGAGCCGGGGAGCCGGTCCTTGAGACTGCGCGCCATGACGTACCGGCCCGATTTGCGGTCAGCAGGATGCAGGAGGGAGCTCTGAAGCTGGTTGGGGAGTTCGGAGCTTTATTTTACGACTTCACGGATGTACTCGATTTTTCGGGAGAGGAGGTCTCGATGCCGTTCGAGGGGCTGCTCCGATATCCGAACCCGGCAGATCTTCAGGTGTTCTCTGCATCGTATTTTGAGGACCTTGTGTACGGCGCGTGCGAGGAGATAAATATCGGAAAGTTCCTGCAGAGTACCCTGGCGGAACTTGACCGGAAGGAGGTGGCGGGAGCCGGTGCGCGCGCTGTCTCTGAAAATGAAGACCTCCGGACGGATCTTATGGAAAACCCTGACGCAAAAAGGATCCTTGAGATCGTGAACCGAAGCCCGCAGGTCAAAAGAGGGCTTGTCTGGATGATATTAGACTGGTCATTCTTTACGGAGAAGGTTAAAATAAACATTAAGAGACTGTTCGGAAAGTGAGCATAATGGAAATCTTCAGATCGCCGGTAAGAAATCGGTGATGAAGTGCTGACGGGAATCTTCAGATCGCCGGTAAGGAATCGGTGATGAAGTGCTGACGGGAATCGTCGGATCGCCGGTAAGAAATCGGTGATGAAGTGCTGACGGGAATCGTCGGATCCCCGGCCGGCGGACAATAACGGATCAACTGGCCTTATGTGACGGGTCATCGGAGGATGCTATATGGATTTCAGAAGAATCTGCATAAACTGTATGCATGAGAAACCCGGAGAGGGAGGGACCTGCCCGTACTGCGAGTTCCGCAACGAGGACTATATACCCGTGGAGAACGGGCTGATCCCCATGACTCCGCTCAACGGAAAGTATATTATCGGCCGGACGCTCGGTGCAGGCGGTTTTGGAAGGACTTATATTGCCCTCGACGCGACCCTTCAGGTCGTCGTTGCGATAAAAGAGCTTTTTATCCGGAATATCTGTTATCGCGGCGCAAGGACGAATGTCTGCGTGAAAAAGGAGGATCAGAAGCTTTTTGAAGAAAACAAAAAGCTTTTCCTGAACGAAGCGCGCATTCTCGCCATGTTCAACGAAAAGGATAATGAAGGAATCGTCAACGTCAAGGATTTCTTTGAAGAAAATAATACTGCCTATATCGTCATGGAATATCTGAATGGCGAAACCCTGAAAGCGTATATCTCAAAAAGCAGGCTGAATGCAGAACAGACCATGAAGCTGTTTGACCCCGTTCGTCACGCGCTGACAAAAGTTCATCAGTATAACGTTGTCCACCTGGATGTCAGCCCTGACAATATCATGGTATTGCGGGATGGAAGTGCTAAGCTGATGGATTTCGGCGGTGCGAAAAAAATGGGGGCGAACGGAGAGAACGGCCAGATCTCCTTTAAAAAAGGATATACCCCGATTGAGCAGCGGGATGTAAACGGAATGATCGGTCCGTGGACGGATGTGTATGCGCTCGCTGCGTCGATGTATTACTGTCTTACCGGAGAGCGGCCGGTGGATGCGGCCGCAAGACAGAGCGGAACTGTTCTCACAAAACCGTCAGCCTTTGGGGTGAAAATGTCAAAGGAGCAGGAGAATGCGCTCCTCAAGGCGATGGAGATCAATCCGGCAAATCGCTTTCAGACGGTCGAGGATTTCTGGAATGCGATGAACGTAAAAAAGAGAAAGAGTATCGTCATACCGGCTGTCGCGGCAGCAGCTGTGGTCTGCGGGGCGTTCATTGCGTTTCTCGCGTTCGGGCGCGAAAAACCGGGACCTGTCGTGACAGACAGCAAACCGGGCACGGCTTCGACTGCGTCTGTGGAAAAAACGGCATATAAAATCGGGGATCCGATGGAGGTGGAGCCCGGAACATATATTTTCCGCAATGCTGAAAACTATGACCTGATCTTTGGGGTCGACAGCGGGTTCGGGGACGACGGGACGGCCGTGAAGCTGAAGAAATATGAGGAAGCGAACAAGAACCGGTTCTTTGTGACAGATAAGAACGGAGAAGTGTATAAACTCCGGGCGGCGCATACGAACAGTCTGATCGAGACTGATTCTGAGGAGGCCGGGCAGACGATCCGTCAGTTCTCGCAGGGACATGGGCTCGGGACAGAACAGTGGACGTTCATTTTCTGCGGGCATGACGAACAGAAGAACCGTGATAAGGTGATCCTGAAGACCGCTTCAGGCCTGGTCCTGGCCCCGAAAGACGGTGCTTTGGAGGAAGGGACAGAGGCTGTCCTTGCAGAGTACGATGCGTCAGATGAGTCGCAGCAGTGGTACATGATCTGGAATAAGAAGGATGCGTCCGAGAAGGATGTCATCGTATATCACGAAGGAGATCTGGTCGGCGATATCGAGGGGGCATTCAATGTTTCTTCTTCTCTGGATGGAATGACGTCGGTCTGTATTAATGATGACCCGCAGTTTTATAAGGAACCGACAGCTGTAGTGTATAAGTCGGAATGGCTTACCGACGCGGATGGATCCTTCATATTCAGATTTGAGCCAACGGGAAGCGAGACACGTTACCGGATCTACTGTGACAAAGAGGGGACGGATATGTGTCTGGAGTTTGACGAGGCTACAAAGCAGCTGTTTGTCAGAAAAGCAAGTGACAGCACGAACCAGCTGTTCAGAATCGTATATGTGAGCTATAACAGGTATCTGCTGCAGGCGTACAATGAGGACGTCGTCGGATTTGATCTGAAGGAGGACGGTTCAGCAGACGGCAATCCTCTGCTTGTGAGGAACTACAGCGAACTGAAGGACTCGAGGCTCGAGTCATGGCTCCTGCTGACGCCGCATAAGCAGAAGTGAGATGCTGCGGCAATGGACCGGAGAGTGCGAGCCGGACGGTTTGGCGAACGGCGTTCGGATCGAGGACGCATCAGTTCGGGGAACTGAGAGAATAGAGGAGAAAGTCATGAGCGGACCCAGAATCGTTTTTTGCAGTAATAATCATATTTATGACGCGTCACTGTATGATGCATGCCCATACTGCAGTAAGATCGAAGCGGAGCAGAAGGAGCTCGTCAGCCAGGCTGCTTTGGAGATGCCGGATCATGCGGCTGCAAAAGGTCCGGAAGGATTTGCCGATGAGAACTCCCTTTCAGGGAATTTTGCCGGACAGCCGGGCAGCGGATTCGGGAGGGAACCGGCGGACTTTATGGGAAAGGAAAGTATGCCCGAGGATCCTTATGGTGTCACAGTGATCGGAACAGGACCGGCACCGGCCGGTCATGGGGATCCGTTCGGTGCAGAGGCTCCCGATCAGAATGTATCCGATGCCGGCAATTTGAATAACAGTGCCGGGAATTCCGGATCGTACGATAAGACGGTAGACAGCTCTGACGGTCTTTCAGGTCCGGAGAAGAAAAGCCCAGGTACCATATCTGATTCGTCCGCTGAAATCGATGGCATGGAAGATGCGGTCTCCGGGTCTCCCCTTGTCGGAGGTCATGCGGAGGAGAAGGAGCTGACCGGATCGACCGGGTACCCTTCAGAGAAAGCACTGCAGAACGAACCGGAAACCGTATCGTCCGATGGCGCAGCAGACGCGGAGCATCCTTCCTTTTCTTCCCGGACAGCGGGCAGTGATCACGCAGGATCCGATGCTGTGTTCGAACAGGAGGATGAGTGGGATGATTATCCGATGAAATATGAAGGTCCTGTCCGCGGCTGGTTCGTACTGCAGAACGGTATTCAGAAAGATCACAGCATTGAGCTGTGTAAAAAATCGATGTTCATTTATGATTATGACGGCATGCTCCTCGTGATTTCCAGACAGATGGAGGATATGAAGCTGCTTGCGACGATTGAGCAGTATAAAACGATTTCCATACTTCCCGAACCCGGTGTGTATTTTGAGGTGGATGGCGAGGCGAGAAGAAGCTGCGGAAAGCTGAAGCCTTATATGAGGCTTCTGATCGGTTCGCACCGGATGGTCTATGTGCCGATTGATGAGCGTCTTTTGAACGGAGAGAGATAATATGAATTTTTACCAATCACTGTATACGGATATCGGTATTCATCGCAAGAGCAACCAGGACAGTATCGGACTCTTCAAAGCGTCTACAGACTGCGGTGAGGTCGTTTTTGGAATCGTCTGTGACGGAATGGGCGGATATGCGAACGGTGAACTTGCAAGCAGGATCCTGATCGAGGCATTTGAGACCTGGTTCAAATGTGATTATCCGAGCTGCATCTATGAGGAGAACTATTCATACAGAGATCTTTTCAAGCAGTGGGGAAAGATTATTTATGACTGCAATGAGAGACTTGTGAAATATGGGATGAAGCACGAGATTTCTCTCGGGAGCACGCTGACTGCTGTCCTGCTTGTGAATGATGAATACTTCATGGCGCACGTGGGCGACAGCAGGGCGCTCGTCATTACACCGGAAAAAGTGTATCAGATGACGAGGGATCAGAGTGTCGTTGCGGAGGCCGTCCGGCGGGGGGAGATCACTCCGGAACAGGCAAAGACCGACCGGCGCAGGAATATGCTGCTTGAATGCATCGGCGTGACTCCGGACATACATCCCCTGTTCTATAAAGGAAAATACTGCGAGAAAGATACGTTTCTTCTCTGCTCGGACGGATTCTGGCATAACCTGACCGAAGCGGAGCTGATCCGTTATCTGGACGGCAGACAGTTCCATGAGGACAAAGAGATCCGTATGCATCTCAATTATCTGATCGAGCTGGATAAGAAAAGAGGAGAGAAGGATAATCTTTCTGCTGTTGCGATCGTTCCCTACAAGGAGAGTGCTGGTTCGGAAACGAATGCTTTCGAGAAGAATGTGCAGAATACATCACGCGACGGCGCGGACCTTGACGATACAGGAGACACGGATCCGGTAAATGCAGTCATCGACGATGTGCTCCATATCCGGATCGATCCGGACCCGGAGTATGATGACATATACCCCGCAGAACAGAACGTTAATATGACAGACAGTCAGGAGAATGACAGCACGGAACCCGTAAATCTCTATGTGCCGCAGGGCGCATCGGCTCCCGTATCAAAGACGGATAATGGGAACCTGAAGACCTTTGCAGGCCGGTTTTATATTATGGTGGATGAGAAAGAAGTGCGGGAGACCGCTGACGGAAAAGCCGGGCTGGATATCTGATATGGGACAGACCCATGTCCGAGAGGAAAGCCTTTAAACGGGACGCAGAAGTGCTGAGATGAAGGTGCTTTGCAGTCTGCGCGGCCAGGCAGGAACGCGAGACATTTTTGGTACAGAGATAACAGGATACGCCCGCGAAAGGGGCCGGGAAAAGCAGACCGGTGCCCGACAGAGGAAGAGTGATTTGAAGGTTCAGACTGACAGGGGAAATTTGATACAGAGGATTTTGAAAAGCCTGTGTGTGGTGTTCGGGATTTATTTTCTCCTTGCGGCCGGCATTACAATTTTAAGACCGTTTTATCTGAAATCTCTGAACCGGAATATCACGCTTACAATCGTTGCAACAGGGGAAAAGCAGGAGTCTTCGCTTAGTAATTATGTGCGCCTGAACCATATTGCCGTCAATGGCCGGGATATAAATCTTGCGCAGGTAAAGATCGATGAAGGAAGCCTGTGGACATATGATTCCCTGAATGATTACCTGCGCGTCTATGATTTCGACAGTCCGCAGACACTTACCGTCCCGCTCAGAGATGTACATTCCCTGTCGGTCGGGATGGTATCGGAGGTCGGCTCGGGGATCGCGGAGATCCGGATCGACGGAGAGCTGATGAGACGGGCTGATCTGTATAAGAATATCGACTGGGATACCTCCTGGTTCAGATACGATACAAGTGCACTGGTATTTCCTGAGAGACATCTTTGGCTGCAGGTCCTCACACTCGTCCTGATATCATTTTCCTGCTTTCTGTGGGACAGGAAACGCAAAATTCCGGAGAAGGTTTACAGCGCATGTGCATGTATTGTGCTATGCGCTTTTTTGAGTGTTCTGATCCTGACCGGGATCAGTCTGATTCAATATGATGACGGCGCGGTATTCCTTGAATATCTGAGAGCCGAACCGCAGAGTTTTCTTCGCGGTGCAGTCTTTATTTTTCTTGTGCAGATTTCCCTTTTTCTTCTGTTCAATCGGATCGGCCCCGGTTTTTTGACCGCTGCTCTGCTCACGGATCTTTTGTGTATCGTAAGCAATGTGAAGATTCTGAACCGGGGAATGCCGCTTCTGCCGTGGGATTATACGATGGCTCTGGAAGCGGCAGGTGTGGCCGGGAATTATGAGATTTCTCTGACGGTCATGGCCTGGCTCGTGACGATCGAGTTCATACTGACCGGAGTTCTCCTTCTCAGCCTTTGTAAAGAAAAGCTCTTTTCTGCACGGGGATCCCGCAGAATGCAGCCGGTCCGGTTCGCAATGTGTCTGTGCTTTGCTGTGCTCGCCTTCTTTTATGTCCGGACGAACTTCATCAACAGCAAGGTGGAATCCAATAATTCGGAGTATCGGGTGTACCGCGTCAACGACTATTACCGGGAGAGAGGTTTTTTATCTGCATTTCTGGAGTACTGTTATTATTTCGATCAGGCCTCCCGGCCGGAAGGATATGGCAGGGAACGGATGGATGAAATATCGGCTCTGGTAAATGAAGAAATCGGGAAGAGCGGGCAGCCGGAGAGAGTGCCGTCCGGGACAGGGCAGAAGCCGCCGGTCATTATTGCTGTGATGAGCGAGTCCTTCTGGGATATCAACCGCACAGATACGATCGCATTTGATGAGGATGTCCTTCCGTGTTACAGAGGGCTCTGCTCCGAAGCTGCGCACGGAGAGCTCTTTTCACATGTCTTTAACGGCGGCACGGTGGTCAGTGAGTTCGAGTTCCTGACTGGTTTCAGCGGGGAATTCTTCCCCGAGGATTATATGGTCTACGGGAGCTTTATCGACGACGGTTTCTCCACGGTCGTCGGGGATCTGGAAGCGCAGGGGTATACTACGACTGCCATGCATCCCTACACTGCCTCCAATTATAATCGTGAAAATGCCTACCGCAGATTCGGTTTTGATGAACTGCTTTTTGAGGAGGCATTTGAGAAGAATGATCCGGTTCGCGGCTACGTCTCGGATGCCGAGCTTTTTTCGAAGATCATTTCGCAGTACGAGGAGAAAAAAGCGGATGAAAAAGGGCTGTTCATTTTTGCCGTAACGATGCAGAACCACGGCGGATACTGGGAGAGATCGATCTATGAGCCCGGCAGAGTTGGTTATCAGTCGGAAGTGTACGGTGAGGTTGCACGCGGCTCGATCGATGATCTTGCGGCAGGTCTCCATGAGGCGGACAGGGCGCTCGGAGATTTGATCGACTATTTCAGGACAGTCGATCGGGAAGTGGTCGTGATCTTTTTCGGGGATCACGTGAGCAATGCGGGGCCGAAGGACGACCGGATGCTGGAGAAGACATCCTGGCACGCGGACCCGCTCCGCTATGACTGTGAGATACACAAGGTGCCTTTCCTTGTGTGGAGCAATTCCGGAAAGATGACGGGAGATATGGGACTCATGGGGATGGGAGAGCTTTTTCCGGCCGTGATGGAGAATTACGGGCTTTCGATGGCTCCGTTCAGGCGGTATGTCGCTTCGATGAAGGATGTTTACGGTGCGTCGGACAGCCAGGTGATCGTCGGCACGGACGGAAGTTATGCGGGACTTTCCTCAATGAACGAAGAGCAGAGGCAGGTATATGAGACATTCCGCCTGCTTCAGTATGACTATGTGTGGGGAAAGCGGTATGCGGAGGAGCTCATGGAAAGTCCCTGACCTGTTCCGTTATCTCCGGCGCAGAGTTTTTCTGATTCCAAACGTGCGAAGAATGCGAAAAAGAGTTTGCTGAGGCTGCATGCCGGGAACGAAAGTCTTTGACCATATGTAAAAGAGGAACCTGTCGGAAATAAATGTCTGTGCTTATCTGATTCAGATTACGAGGAAACGATTACTTGAAGAAAGCGTTAATACTCACGAATCAATCCGGCTTTTTGTGGAAATTCGAACTGGAAAATGTCCTGCTTCTTCAGTCGCTCGGATTTATCATACACTATGCTTCGAACAGTGCGGAGGAAGGGTATCATTACGATCCGTGTGATCTTGACAGGATGGGTGTGATCTATCACGATATACCCATCGCCCGCTCACCCTACATGTGGCGCATGAATTTCGAGGCGCTCCGCCGGCTCATGGACATTGTTGAAAATGAAAAGATCGATCTGATCCACTGTCATACGCCTGTCGGCGGAGTCCTGGGGAGGCTGGCCGGGTATTTTTCAAAGCGTCATCCGGCCGTGATCTATACAGCGCACGGATTTCATTTTTACAAAGGCGCTCCCCTCTGGAATAATGTGTTGTACAGGGCAGTCGAACAGCTGCTTGCACCGCTTTCGGATATCCTGATCGTGATCAACCGGGAAGATTTTGCGGCTGCACAGAAGATGCGGCTTAAAAAGGGCGGAAGAGTCTGTTATGTGCCCGGAGTGGGCCTTGATCTGGATAAATTCCGCGCGGCGGATCCGGCCGAGAGGGCCGCAATGCGGGAGAGACTTGGAATCAGGCCGGATGATTTTTTCGTTTTGTCTGTCGGAGAACTGAACCGCAATAAGAATCATGTGACAGCAATGAGGGCGGTCCTGAAGCTGAAGTCCGGTTCAGCCCTGAGAGGAAGAAGACTTATTTACGGGATCTGCGGTGACGGATATTTTATGAATGAGGCAAGGCAGTATGCGGCCGGGCTCGGACTTTCTGAGACTGTTCGGTTCTTCGGGTATCAGAGGGAGATGCGCGGCTATTACGGTGCCGCCGACGTGACGGTTTTTCCCTCGATCAGGGAAGGACTTGGCATGTCCGGGCTGGAGTCGCTGGCAATGGGCGTTCCGGTCGTCGCTTCCGATAACAGAGGAAGCCGGGAGTATATGAACAATGGGGTGAACGGATATGTGTGCGCGCCGCAGGATGCGGACGGGTTTGCCTCCGGGATCCGGAAGATCATGGAGATGACAGAGGCGGAACGGGAGAGAATGGCCGAGTGCTGCAGGAGGTCGGCACAGAGGTTTTCGAAGGAGCGGACTGTGCGAAGAATGTTCGAAATCTATCAGGAGATCGCGTTAAGAGACCTGCAGCCGGCTTCAACAGAGCAATCAGAATCACTGTGAAAAGATCCGCACATGACGATTTCGGGATGGACATGAAAAAACAGGGCAATGCTTCGGAAAATCAAAATATGGACAGGAACCCTCTCGTGAGCGTCGTTATGGGCACTTATGAGCCGGATCTTTATGAATTATCCGCCGCGGTCCGCTCCATCAGAATGCAGACACTCACAGCATGGGAGCTCCTGATCTGTGATGACGGCTCTTCGGAGGATACGTATCGGAGCATAAGGAAACTTGCCGCTTCCGACGTGAGGATCCGGGTTACCCGAAATCGGAAGAATATGGGTCTCGCACATGCACTGAACCGCTGTATTCCCCATGCCCGAGGTGACTTTATTGCGCGGATGGACGCGGATGACATTTCCCGTCCGGAGAGGCTTGAGATCCAGGTGAAGTTTCTTCGCGAAAACCCGGAACACATGTGGGTCGCCTCCTCTGCAGAGCTTTTTGAGAAAAATCGGATCTGGGGAAGCGCGCTGCGTCCTGAAAGGCCGGACGCCCGCGCCTTTTTACATTCTTCCCCATATATTCATCCGTCCGTGATGTTCCGCCGGGAGGTGTTTTTTCCTTCCGCCGGTCCGGACTCTGCGTCTGCTGCCTCGCTTTCGGGGCTTCCGGGATCGCCGCAGAGAGCAGGGAAGCGGACACGGGAAAGCTCTCTCTTAAGGCATTATCATGTCTCCCCGCTCACCGCCCGATGCGAGGACTACGAGCTTTTTATGCGTCTTCATAGTGAGGGGCTTCGCGGGTATAACCTTGAGAGACCGCTTCTTCTGTACCGCGAAAATGAGCGGACGATGCACCGTCCGTTCAAAAGCTGCCTCAGCGAAATGCTCATCAGGATCCGGGGATTCAGACAGCTGGGAATCCTCTCACTGAAGACGTTCCCCTATGTCGTGAAGCCGGTTCTCGTCGGCATTGCATCGCTCTTCCCGGATATTGCGCAGCGTATACGGACAGGAAGAAGAAACGGATGGGATCGCAGAAATCCGGACAGGGGACAGGAATCTTCGAATACGGATACAGCTTACAGGGAGAGAATCCTGCGGGATGTCTTCGCTCCTGCGGATGCCGCTTACAGGGAGAGGATCCTGCAGGATGTCTTCGCTCCTGCGGATTTCGCTTACAGGGAGAGAATTCTGCAGGATGTCTTCGCTCCTGCGGATGCCGCTTACAGGGAGAGAATCCTGCAGGATGTTTTCGCCCCGCTGATCGTATCCTTCACTGTCTGGGTCCTAAGAGAGGCTGAGGCAAGGGGGATAAAGCGTCTTTATTTTCTCTCGAGAGACGGATATCTCCCTTACCGGTCGGCAGTAAGGCTTGTGGAATCTTATAAAGTGGATATAGAATGCCGATATCTGTATTGTTCGAGGTATTCGCTCAGGGTACCCATGTATTCGGAAAATGTCGGCGAAGCCCTGGACCATGTGACCCGCGGCGGGATCGATGTGACCTTCCGAAAGATCCTCATGAGATCCGGTTTCCGGGCGGAGGATATGGAAAAAATGCAGGCCGAATTTCCCGACATCGCCCCTGATCAGGTGATCCCGTATTCCGATCTTTCGAAGATAAGGAGGAGACTAGCTGAGAACCGTGCCTATACAGATTTTCTCATTGCACGGTCGAGGGCTTCGTGGGATCCGCTTCGCGCGTATTTTGCGCAGGAGGGACTTCTGGAGGAAGCCGGGATCCGTGAGGAGGAAAAGGGCAGAGCGAACAGGACCCGGGCAGAAGATTCCTGTAGAGAGTGCGGCAATTCGGATCATATTCATTCGAAGAGGGACATACCTTTGCGCATAGGTATTGTCGACAGCGGGTGGACCGGAACGACACAGAAGAGTATCGATGAGATTCGAAGAAGATGCGGGGTCGAAACACCTGTGGAAGGCTTTTATTTCGGACTTTTTGAGATCCCGAAGGGCACGGATCCCGGAACGTATCACAGCTTTTATTTCGGGCCGAAGACGAAGCTTTTCAACAAAGTATTATTCTCGAACAGTCTCTTTGAGGCGATAGTCCGGGCAAATCATGGAACTGCAAGCGGGTACCGGACTGTGAAGACAGCGGAAAAGGGCGATGAAGAGACGCATTCCATATCGGAGCCGGTTCTTGAGCCCTTCCGAAAAAACGATATTGCCAAAAAGCTTGCTCTGTACATCGATCAGTATCTGGATCAGCTGGCGGAAAGAGAAAAGCTCATTTGCCCGGAACCTGTCACCCGGTCTGTCCCGGAAAAGGGCATAGAGGCCGAAGATCCCTGGCCGGGACATATCCCGGCAGGATATGACAGTATTCTGACACCGGAGGTGACGCGAAAACTGAAAAAGTTCATGTGGGATCCCGATCCGGAGGAGGCGGAGTATTTCGGCAGCCTTCCTTTTTCGGACGATCTGCTCGATGAGACGGAGCGTGAGGTCGGTCCGGTATTCCCTGCAGAGTACCTGAAGGAAAATCGTTTTGCGAACAGGCTTCTCACATCTCTGGGAATCCGGAAGAAAGCGATCCATGAGAGTGCCTGGTTCGAGGCGACATGTGTGCGTAGCGCCGGGCGGGCGAAATATTTCGAACGCATTTCCGGCACGGATCAGGAGCTGTCTTCTTCCCCTGATGGGGGCGTAAAGCGGGCAGGGATCCTCGCTCGGTGCGTGTCCATCAGGAACCGTATGAGCTTTTCATTCTATAAGACAGTAAGTTATCTGAGAAAAGGACTGTTTTCCCGATAAGGAGGATCGAGGTAGCCATGGCCGGCAGGGACATTCACCGAAAACTTCATGACAGACTGGTAAACCGGGTGCCCGGCATCCGCGAACGTTATCAGGAATACCGGGCCGGCCATACAAAAGCGCATTCGCTCGCCTATCTCGGTGCGCTGAATTTTGATTATTATGTTCTGAAGAACAGAGCGCTTCTGGCAGATTCCGTCCTTCTGCCCGACGAGGGAAGGAAAATTGTCGTGGGTTCTGAATCACAGCTGACCCGAAAAATGTCTCCGATGAGGATGGCGGATCTGCTGGAAGTGTACGATGTGATCTCGTTTGATGTGTTTGACACATTGATCCTTCGGAAAGTCAGTGAGCCGGCAGATGTCTTTTATGCACTGCAGGAGAAGCTGGACTATCCGGATCTCAGACGCGTTCGGATCGAGGCGGAACAGCTGGCAAGGCAAAAAAGATATGCGCTCTGCGGTGATTATGAAGTGGATTTTGAGGAGATCTGGACGGAAGCGGAGCGTCTGACCGGAATTGACGCTTCATACGGGATGAAGGCGGAATTTGAGGCGGAGCTTCTGTTCGCGTCCGGGAATCCTTATTTTCTGAAGGTCGTTCCTGAACTTTTGAAACGCGGGAAAAAGCCGGTCATCTGCTCAGATATGTATCTGGGGCAGGAACGGATCCGTGAACTGCTTCTGCACTGCGGTTATCCGGAGTTTTCCTCGTACTATGTCTCCTGTGATCACAGAAAGTCCAAGCATGACGGAAGTCTGTACGATGTCGTCCGGAACGGATCCTCCGCGCGGTGTATCGAGGTGGGGGATGATCCGGGCTCTGATGTGAGGCAGGCACACAGAAAGGGATTTGCAAGTCTTCACTATCAAAATGTGACTGCAGCCGGCAGACCGTACAGGACAAAGGATCTTTCTCCTCTGATCGGATCAATGTACGCCTCAATAATAAACAACTATCTTCACGACGGAACACGAAGGCTGTCCCGGGAGTTTGAGTTCGGTTTCATTTACGGCGGGCTTTTTGCCGCCGGTTACTGCAGATATATCCACTCTTTCGCAGAGGAGAAGGGAATTGACCGGATCCTTTTCCTTTCCAGGGACGGAGATATTCTCATGCGGGTATATACATATCTGTACCCGGATGAAGCAGAAAAATGCAGATATGCTCTCTGGTCCCGTCTTGCCGGCACAAAAATGTGCGCATCCCGGATGAAATCTCATTTCGTACAGAGGATGGTATCCCATAAAACAGATCAGGGATATACGTTGGCCGGTATTTTTGATACGATGGAAATCAGCGACATGCTTGACCGTTTCATTTCCGAGTATCCGAAACCGGAAGCAAAGGAAGGTCGGACAGCCGGGACCTCCATGCTCCGGGCCGTCTCTTCCCGCGGCCGTTACACACCTGATACAGAGCTGAGCTTCTCCGTCTCCCGGGATCTGATAAAGTTTCTCGATGATCACTGGGAGGAGGTGTGCGCTCACTATGAGACGGAAATCGCTGCGGGAAAGCGGTATTATGAGGGAATTCTCGACAGCGGAGAAGCGGCAGCAGGGAAACGGAAAAAAATTGCTGTTGTTGACGTCGGCTGGGTCGGCAGCGGAGCGGTCACCCTCCGGAAAATGCTCTGCGATGTCTGGAATTTCGACTGCGATGTATACGGGCTGCTTGCGGGTACAGCCAGCGCAAAAAGCGGCGATTTCGGGGCTTCCGTCACGGAGATGGCTGACGGAAAGCTCTTTTCATATCTCTTTTCTGCCTTGGAAAACCGGGATATCTGGAAACTGCACGACCCCGCGGAAGGCCACAATATGGTCCTGGAACTTCTTCTCTGTTCTGCAGAGCGCTCTTTTCGCGGATTCGCCGGGGACGGTCAGTATGTTTTTTCGCAGTATAAGGAGAAGATCGATGTCTCATCGGTGCAGAGCGGGATCATGAAATTCGCGGAACTTTATAAGGCGCATCCCTGGTCGTCCTTCCCGATCTCAGGAAGAGACGCGGCTGCCCCGATCATGCTGCTGTGTCAGAATCCGGACTATACAGGATCGCTTCTTGAAGACTCCGGGATCCGGCCGAATATCGAGTAATGAAAAGCGGTGGCTTCAAGAACCTGAATGTGGGAAGTTTTAGTAAATAAGAAAAAAGGAAATTTATGAAGAAAAATATAAGAATATTGAAGACAGTGTGTATCGTTCTTGCAGGCCTCCTTGTTTTCGCTTTTATCTTCTGGAAACTGGCGCCGTCCTCCTTCAAGCTGAAGATCGTCAAGATCCTCTCAACAAAGCAGGTGGTCAGAGATGTCATCGAGGACAGGGTGGGCGATAATTATGAAGAGAAGGTGCGTGATACAGAGTTCAAGGAAGAGGAGATCGTTGTTCCGGAGGAGGCAGCGAAGAAGCTGACTGGCTATAAAAATATTGTGCTCTTTGGCGTAGATGCCCGCGGATTCGAATTTGATTCCGAGACACGGTCCGATACGATCATGATCGTGAGCATTAATAATGATACGGGAGCGATCCGGATGGTATCCCTGTACCGGGACACGATCATGAGGGTCATGAGGCCTGACGGGTCTTCCTTTTACGGGAAGGTCAATTCCGCTTACACACTTGGGGGTGTGCAGGCAGCCCTGTCCACACTCAACACCAATCTCGATCTGAATATCGACGATTATGTGGTCGTAAATTTCAGCGGCCTTGCGGAGATCATTGATCTCATGGGCGGTATTGACATAAAGATCACAGACCTCGAGATGAGACGGATCAATAAAATCGGCAGCGATATGCAGAATGAGGGGGTCGGAGCATTTACGGAGCTCACGGAATTCGGCGATGTCCATCTGGACGGGATGCAGGCGACCGCCTATTGCAGGATCCGGGACGCGGCATTTTATGACGAGGAGGGAAATGATTACCACTATGATTACGGTCGGACAGCCCGGCAGAGGTATGTCATTTCCAAACTGGTAGACAAGGCGAAAAGTTCCGGGATCTCAAAGCTTCTGGATCTTGCGGTGCGGATCATGAACATGAATACGACGGAGCGGACTTTCATGAAAACGAGTCTTCAGTATGATGAGGTCATGGATCTGATCCCGGTCATGATCGATTACAAGCTGGAGGGGAGCTCCGGCTTTCCGTATACACAGGACACGCCTATCGTGGATGGAAACGATTATGTCGTGCCGCAGGGACTTGCGGTCAATGTGACTGCCCTGCACGCATTTCTGTTCAATGATTCGGAGTATGTGCCTTCGCAGAGCGTACAGGAGATCAACGACTATATTATCGAGTATACAGGGGTGCAGCCAAAGCAGCCTGAGAACTGATCCGTTTTGACGTGATTTCACAAATTACTGCGGAAGTGAACACAATTCGTTCAAATTCAGACCGTATCATCTCATCATACCAGATGAAACAAAACAGAAGACATGAACAGGATATCCGAACTGCAAAGACAGACGGCGATATCCCCCGGGCCTGATTCAGAAGGCATTGAAGATGAGGAGATAATGTTATGAAGAAGACGTATATCGCAAGGACACTCGCAATCTTTCTTACAGCGTCAGTCATCCTCGGAGGCTGCGGCGGTGTAAAGGGAACAGCATCGACTGCTTCAGATACAGGAACTGTTGAGACCTCTGTTTCTCAGAATTCTTCGGCATCCGGAAAAACAGCGTCAGGAGACGGATCGGAAGCTTCTGCAGCGAGCGGAAAGGCACAGGAAGCCGCGGGTTCGAAAGAATCCTCCGGAAATACCGGAGAAAGCACGGCTGCCGCATCTGATATCTTTACGGACAGGGATCTGGAACAGGAGGCGGACCTTACAAATGCAGTCACGTACACGGTGACAGATAATCAGGATATCACCATCAGCGAAGAAGGCGTCTTCGTCCTTACCGGAACAGCAAAGGAGTGTACGATCATTGTTGACGCCGACGATTCGGCAAAAGTCCAGCTTGTTCTGGATGGTGTGAGCATCACAAATACAGATTCTCCCGCTGTCTATGTAAAATCTGCAGATAAAGTTTTTGTGACGACCACCGACAGCACAAATCAGCTGACCGTCACCGGAAGCTTTACAGAAGACGGGGATACGAACACGGATGCGGTCATCTTCTCAAAGGATGACCTGGTCCTGAACGGAACAGGAACGCTTACGATCAAATCAACGGACAACGGAATTTCCTGCAAGGATGATCTGAAGATCACAGGCGGAACGTATACGATCACAAGCACGAGCGATGCGGTTGAAGCCAATGACTCGATCGCGGTCTGCGGAGGAACGATCGATATTGAATCGCAGAAAGACGGTCTTCACTGTGAAAATGATGAAGATGATACTTTGGGATCTGTGTATATCAGCGGCGGAACGATCAATATCGATGCAGCAAAGAACGGGGTCCGGGCAACAACAACGCTCACGATCGACGGAGGAGCGCTGGACATCAATGCGGCGGAAGGCATGGAGTCGACGCAGGTCGAGATCAATGACGGAACGATTCAGATCGCAGCCTCTGACGACGGCATTAACGCGGGACAGAAATCTGATGCCTATGATATCGTGCTCACGATAAACGGAGGAACTACTACGATCAATATGGGACAGGGTGACACGGACGCGATCGATTCCAACGGCGATCTGTATATTAACGGCGGTACGGTCGATATCACGGCACAATCCGCGTTCGACTTCGACGGAGTGGGTCAGATGACCGGAGGAAACGTGACAGTCAACGGCCAGACCGTTACGCAGCTCACGAACTCCATGATGGGAGGCGGTGGAAGAGGCGGAGCACCTCAGGGCGGTTTCGGCGGAGAAGCCGGCATGGGTCCCGGCGGCCAGGGCGGCCGCGGCGGTCGCGCTCCCGGAAACAGTATCTGAGATAAGATTTACAAAGCAGGTACATAAAAAAAACATATACAAAAAGGGGCTGTCGCATTAAGCGTAAAAAAGTGCATAAATATTCATGAAGGGACATTCACAGCGGTGCAGAAAATTTATTAGTACCGCTGCGCGAGGACTAAGCGCGAGCGGTCCCTGAATGAATATTTATGCATATAATGCTTAGTGCGACAGCCCCTTTCTTTTTTCTCATCAGAAAAGTCCGGCAATTTTTTTGTTTTTATATTCCGGATCATCGGTCACATCGCGAATGACATCGATCCCGTCAGGGAACTCGATTTTTCTGTCCGTGTCACCGATCTGTTCCACGATTGCGATTGCCTGGCTTTTCCAGAAGGGATAGAAATCAATCTGGAAATAATTATTGTTGTAGGCGAAGCAATAGCGGGTCTTCGTCACTTCATTTAATGAATAATCTGCCTCGAGCAGAAGACGGCGGTATTCTTCTTCTGTAAGCCTTCGCTCAATCTCTATCCTTTTCGCGGAGACAGGCCAGCGCCGTATGACCTCCATGTAAGTATAGTGTCCGCCCGATCCGCTTTTTCTGAGCCAGATGCTTTCATCATCGTTAGACCGGAGATAGGTCTTCGTGATCTCCAGTCTGCGAGCTCTGCGCATGCCCATAAGATTCTCGGGGTCAGGATATCCGATCAGGTACTTGCGGCGATTGTCGATCATGCTCGGACATCCGCAGAATGCAGTGATCTCATGGATCAGATGCTGCAGTTTCTCGTCAAACCCTCCACGGTTGTCGATGATCCGGAGATGGGGATGGCCGGTCCAGGCATCGATGAACTTGTCATCCATGGCAGCCGCCTGTTCGGGTGTTTCGATCCGTGCCCCGTTGTTCGCGGTAGTGTAGAATTCGACGGCACCCTTCGCAGCTGTCACGAGATGATAGACCGCGTCATAGCGGTCAAGGAGCTCGACTTCGTTCTGACCGACCTCAGAGAGGACGGCCGCAAATTCGACGTCATTCATATAGACTTTGTTGTCCAGTGCACCGCGGTCGCAGACGATCAGGATCTTATCATCCGGCATAGAGAGCGCAGCTTTCCTGAAAAGCCGCTCTTTTTCGAGCTGAAGCGTCATCTGGCACTTCTGGTAGTCGAGGTTGCTGCCGCAGGTCCAGGGAGCGACGCCGCCAGTGATGAATTCCGTGGCTGTTTCCGGGACAACGAGGACCCGCCATCCCTCTTTCGCGAGATTATTCTGAATCCAGCCGACCGCAGTAGATTTGCCGCCGCAGGGGCCGCCGGTGATCACAATTTGCCGAATATCCTTTTTCATGTGTCTGATCCTTTCATAGACAGGTAGAGTGTACAGATCAATTCCCGGTCAAAATTCCTTTTATATATAAATATTATAGCAATTTTATCGTAAAATTACTATAAGTGTGTATTCAAGAACGCCTCAGCGTTCTTGCCGCGCCGCGCACGGCTGCGATCCGCCGGAGGCGTTTATCTCAGTGGGGGATTGAAACCCGCCACTGAGACGAGCAGGATATTGATCTATCCCCCGCTTATAGAAGCGGGGTCTTCCCCACTGAGATAAACAGGCAGCATCGGACTGACCGACTGCCTGCGCCCTTTGAACCGGCACGGGCGGGCATCGAAGCGGATTGCCTCTGACCGATAGAAGGTCGGACAGTCTGCATCCTGACAGATCGGGTGCAATTTGTCATCTGTCGTGTTTGCCGTGCCATCTGTCGCAGGCCGGGTCTGTTCTCTTTTTTTATGGTATGATTATTTTGAACTTACAACAGGTACTTCGTATCCGCGAAGCCGCAACAGATCAGGGAGGATTTCCGTTGATCGGGGGAATCAGGAACGCATATGACAGATACTTTATGCGGGATGGTTCGTGGTCAGGTGACGAAGCGGACTGCGAATATCTGCTTAACAAAGAATATGGCGCATAAAAAGCGTACATACCGTGAAAAGGGTGCAGCTATGGGCGGACAACTTTCAGTAAAAACAGAAAACCTTATAACAGGAGCGTCAAAGCTTTCCAGGACGGCACGGGAACTTGACGAGATCAGAAGGCAGGTCCTGAAAATAAGCAGGGATAGTACGCGGACCATGAACTATGCCGGGGAAAAGCTCAGTTTTGCGTATGCACTCGGGAATCTCTATGAGGCGCAGCGGGGAGCCAGAAGTCTTGGGGAAGCTGCAGCAACGATTTCCCAACTGTATCAAAACAATGAGCTTTCTGTCATCTCCGGCCTGGAGAAGGCAATGGCCCCGGCTGCCGGGAGTGCGGGGGCGGCGGCTTCAGCAGCCGGAGGCGCCGTGAGCGGGCTTGCAGGGGAATACGGCAGAGACGGGCAGGACAAAACAGTCGGGCAGATCGGCTCGGCAATATACCAGGCTGCCGGTCCGGTCGGTGCAGCTGTAAATCAGGTGGCGGGGCAGGCCGCAGCGACTGCAAAGAAAGCGTCAGGGCAGGCCGGAACGACCGGGCAGAGCATAGAAAGAACGATAGAGGGCGCAGAGGAGACTTTGGAACGAATCCGCAATAAGTTTGGAAACATGACCGTCTCCCAGCTGCTCACCTATTTTTTTGGGAGCCATAGTAACAGGTATGATGGAGGATCACTGATCATCAATGCTTTCTCCGATGATGATTCCGATGAGGAACTGGCGGAGAATACACTGGAGAACCTTATCGATATATGGAAGTGCGGAAGCTGTTCTTATCATATTTGGCAGATGCTGACCTGGTCCGGTGTCATGGATCCGCTCCTGTCCTCTCTGGATTTTAAGAAAGGTTCTGACGGGTGCTATCATGTGGATACCGAGGGGTTCCCCCTCGATATTGCAGGAAAGCATTTCGGCTGCTGGCAGGAAGCCGGAGGGTATACGGATGCCTATGATGTTGTGTTCGATGCCTTCTGCGATATGGATAGGGAGACCTTCGAGTTCGAGGTGGATGGGAAACCCTATACGCTCTGGTTCTGGAAAGGGGAATATTTGAATCTCGGATCGGGCGGAGAGTCCGGCATCTATAAGGGAAGTAAGCAGAACGATGATTTTTGTACAGTCGATCCTGAGATGCAGATCCCGATGAAGATGACGATTGATTACGGAAACGGCACAAGCCGGACCTGGAATAATAACGGTGAAGAAACCTGGTGGAACACGTCCTTTGACCCGAGACAGCAGAATATTAAGGCTGAGGATATGAAGATCACTTACGAGATGGATTTCTCAGATCATCCCGAGGCATGGGACGGTGTAAGAAGAAGTGCGAGGAATAACAGAAATGAGGGGTACTATTTTGATGAACACAGTAAAAAGCTTTATTACACTATGTAGCGCGGCGCTGGTCTTCCTTTCATCGATTTTCGGGTTCTGTAAGTCCTATTCGGTTGAAGATGACTATCTGATTCCTCTCCTCACCGCGATGGAGAAGGAAGACACGGAGGCGATTTATGATATGTTCGCGGAAGATGTCACGAAGTCAGATAAGAACCTGAAGCGGGATATTGAGCGCCTGGTAAAGATGTATGACGGAAAGCTTTCTGAATATGATTTCGTGGACGGCACGACCTCTGACAGGAAAAACAAAGAGAAGCGGTACAGGAAATCTTTTACAGCGTCCTATGAGGTGACGACGAAAAAGGAGACATATATGATCCTGATCTCGGCGCACCCGAAAGGACTGGACAAAGCGAGCACCGGAATGTACTCGATCGCTCTGATCCGCAAAGCGGATTATGATGCCGAAAATGAACTTGAAGAGTATTACATGGTGAGGAACGGAGTCACAGTCTGCGACCGGGCTTATCTGCCGGACCTGAGGAAGGCAGCGGCGTGAAGAGGATCTGAGACTCAGAAGAGGCGTCTGAGAATCCGAAAAC
>CADABA010000003.1:11584-46170 GCA_902785985.1 uncultured Lachnospiraceae bacterium | reverse complement strand
GTCGCCTATGAGAAGTATCATAACGGCGAGATGACAGATTATATTCCGACGGATGAGGATCTCAAGCCGGGCTTTGACGGCCTTCCGAAGATCTGAATCGGATAACGCCTGCTGCTGTGATGAAAGGGAGACTGCGGCGCCAGGGACCAGATCTTTATAAGAGCAGGCTGTGAGGAAGGCTGCAGAAAAAGTCAGAGCATCCTGTGAGAAGGTCGGAATGAAAAGCCAGAGCAGCCTGTGAGATGGTCGGAATGAAAAACAGAGCGGCCTCTTCCATGTGCTGCATGAAAAAAGTGCTGTCGCACGGACACTGAATGAGCGGACGGGTCCGCAGCTGCCCCGGAAGCTTTGAAAAGTGCCGCGCGGCAGCTCTTTTATTCTTCATCGCGCTTTTCCTCGTGTCTTCAGACATGCGATACGCGCGCAGAGTGAAACTCGCCTTCATCTGAGACGAGCAGGATATTGATTATCCCCCGCTTAAAGAAGCGGGGGCCTTCCCCACTGAGATAGAAGCATCAGCTACACAATGCTCAGGCTCGGCGGATCGCAGCCTTACCGTGAAGAAGGTGCTTCGCACGTAAGCGCGGCGCGGCAGGAACACCGCGGCGTTCCTTGGAACATGTCTTTTATCGAAAGTTGTCTCATAACTTCCGATAAGCTATACTTACTGTAAACACCGTGAAACGCCGATACTCCGAAGGAGCAAAGCTTTGCAAGGGAGATTTTATGGATCCTGTAAGACAGAGAAAGAAACTTGAGACCTGGCGCAACGGGCTTCTCGATCTGGGCCGCCGCAACCGCATGATGCATTACAGAAAGACCAGACGCGGTACGCTGCACATTCTGACGCCTGATTTTGAGACGTTATTTGCAAAAATCGCCGGAAGCACACGCGCGGTCCCTTTCAAAAAGCGGGTCGATGTGAGCCATGATGCATACCTCACAGGATTTTTTGCGCTTATGGACAGCCTCTCTGCCCCTGTAGAACTGGTGACAGGGGAGATCGGGTCCGATCAGCCGACGGAGGACATGCAGAGTACGCTCAGAAACCTTCGCCAGAAGGCAAAGCTTTCCCTGGAGGAGCAGGGTGTCAACATCCTTTATCTGAGCTTCGGCTTTCTTGAATGGAAGCAGAAGCCCTCGGAACCGCCTATGAATTCCCCTCTTGTCCTTGTGCCTGTCACGATCGAGCGAAAATCGCTCACGAGCGGCTATTCTCTCAGAAAGCTCGATGAAGATATCGTTGTCAATCCGACGCTCGACTATGCGTTAAATACTCATTTCGGGATCGATCTTCCTGACTTTGATCCCGAGGCAGGGATCATCGCCTATCTTGATATCGTAAGAGCACTTGCAGAGAGCAATGGATGGAAGGTGCATAAGGAGGCGGATCTGGGGCTCCTTTCCTTCCTGAAAATCGTCATGTATCGGGATCTTCTGAAGTATCAGGACAGGATTTTTGAGAATCCGGTCATCCGGGCCTTCTGCGGGGATCTGTCGGGTCTTCCGCTGCCGGATGAGGATGTCCGGAATTTTGACCATGACGAGATCCCTTACCTTGAGACGCGTCAGGTAGTGAACGCGGATGCGAGCCAGCTGGACGCGATCCGTATGTCAAGACAGGGTATGAGCTTTGTGCTCATGGGTCCTCCCGGAACGGGCAAGAGCCAGACGATTACGAATATCATTGCCGAAGGACTTGCGGACGGGAAAAAGATCCTTTTCGTGTCCGAAAAAATGGCCGCCCTGAATGTCGTTCTGAAGAGGCTCCGAGAAGGCGGTCTCGGCGATTACTGCCTGCCTCTACACAGCTGCAAGACGGAAAAGAAGGGCATTGTTCAGGAGCTTGCAAGGACGCTGGACGAGCCGATCGTCGCGGCTCCCGCCGAAGATTATCTTTCCATCGGAAGAGCCGAGCGGGAGCGGGAAGAGCTTCGGAAGTATTTTTCTCTTATGTACGGTGAACAGAGTCCTCTCGGGCTCAGGGTCTCAGAGGCGGTCAGCGAGCTTATCCGGCTGCGGGAGGAACCGGAGGTCATTCTCCCGGAATCCGATTCTTACGGATCTGTTGACGGGCAGGATTTTGCCCGGCGCCTGGAAGCGCTCATAAAGTACCGGGATTTTTCGCGCAGATCCGGGGAGAATCCGTTCGCAAATCCCTGGCGCGGGACTTCCATTTCCATGGTTACTTATGAAAGGATGAATGAGATCAGGAAGGTGACAGAGGCGCTTCTTGCGGCTGTCCCGGCGCTCAGCGGGGAGGGGGACGGAACGATCGGAGGAATCCTTTCATTTTCAGAGGGGATCTGCGAGTATGGGGATCTTTATGCCGGCGGCAGAAAATATGTCTCGCCTGTCTTCAGAGAGGGAATGGATGCGGATCTGGCAGAGCGTTATCTTGCCGGCCTCCGGAATTTGTACAGTACGGCCCGGGAATGCGGCATTTCCGCAGAGGACATTAAGGACCCTGACAGAAGAATGCGGCTGTATGAAGCACTTGGCGCAGCCTGCCGGGAAGTGCGCGAAATCGGCGGCTTCATTGAGGCGGCAGCGCGGGAGAGCGGGCAGACAATCCCGTTCACCGCAGCAGGAATCCGCCAGATCGGAGAACTGGCCGGAATTCTGTCGATTCCTTATGCGATGTGTATCGAGTGGTTCGGGGAGGGCACGTATGAGAAGCTCTCCACGCTTGTGCGCGTCCGGAAAATGAGGAACGAGATCGTAAACAATAACCGAAAAGACATTCTGGAAGGATGGAAGGAGGAGTTCCTCGATCTCGAGACCCGGGAACTCCTCGGGAGGTTTGAGGGGGAGTCCGCATCGTTTTTCAGAAGGCTCGGAGGAAATTACAGGAGAGACAGGGCCATTCTGC
The DNA here is from genome assembly GCA_902785985.1 of uncultured Lachnospiraceae bacterium. Classification (GTDB taxonomy): domain Bacteria; phylum Bacillota; class Clostridia; order Lachnospirales; family Lachnospiraceae; genus Chordicoccus. The sequence continues at coordinate 43,298 of CADABA010000003.1, read as the reverse complement.
TTTCCATGCGGAAGAACGGTGCACCGACTGACGATAAGTCGCTCCTTGCCGGACTTCGTGAGCTCGATGCCTACCGCGTGGAGGTTCTCGGACTAGTGAATACCGAGGAACAGTGTGCGGGGATTCTCGGCGGGTACTATCTCGGGGAGAAAACAGACTGGAATTACGTGGAAGAAGTCCTCCTGGCAGTGAGACCTGTACAGGCGTATGGCGAGAAGTACGGAATATCAGACATTCTTGCATCAGAGCTCAGCCTGAAAGCGGACAGGCGGACGATCAGGATTGGAGGATATCTGCCGGAGGAGATTCTTACGGGGGATATCCTTTCGCGTTATGAGTGCGCAGCAGAACGAAGCGGGATACCCCTTCCGGAGAGAGCGCAGGTTCTTGAAAGGCAGATCACAGCGGGTCCGGCTGCGGCGGCGAAGGCGGCGGAGGCCGTTTCCCGTGCGCTGAGAGAGCCGGAGGAGGACCTTACGAAAATCGAGGAGAAACTTCTCGACTATCTGGAGGAGGAGAAGGCATTCGAAGTCCGCAGAAGAGAGCTCCTGACATTTTTCGGTGTACCATTCCCTGTCCGGGGGAAGGATCCGAAGCCGGATGAGGAGATTCGGACGGAGGATAAGAGATCCTTATACAGTCCGGATGAGGAGATCCGGGAGGCGGATAAGAGACCGATGAACAGCCCGGATGAGGAGATCCGGGAGGCAGATGAGAATTTATTGAACAGCCCGGATGAGGTGATCCGGCAGGCAGGGGAGAGACTTGCAAAGATCCTGCAGGAGACAGGATTCCGGAAATATGAGAGACCGGGCGCAGAAACCGATACTGTTCGCCGGAACAGTGCGCCGCCCGCTGCGGGAGCGAACGCGGCTGATCTGCAGAGTGATGCATCCGCAGTCAGGAACGGGAAGACCGGTGTGCAAAAGGAAGATCCGTACCGCATCCTGCGGTCTTTTGCAGGGACTGTCCGGAAATTCTTCGGATGGTTCCCTCAGAACGAACTTACGGGACTTTCCATCGATGATTTTACTGAGAAGGTCCGCGGATGCAGTGATATCGAAAAACTGTACAGCTGGCTGAGCTTTGAGGAAACGCGGGGGATATGCCAGAAATCCGGCGTATCCGGCTTCATCGATGCCTGCATCGGGCAGGAAATCGATCCGGAGCACTATGCGGATGTGTTCAAGAAGAGTTTTTATACGAAGTGGCTTTTCGAACTCTTATCTGATGAGGATGGAAGACAGCTCCGGAACTTCAGATCGCATGTTCATGAAGCCCTGATCGCCCGGTTTGCGGAGGACGACGCGGATTCGCTCCGCATCGCCCGGGAGCGAATTGGCGAAATGCTTACGCGCAGGAAGCCGGAAAGCCGCGCAGCCATCAGGAAAGGCAGCGAGATGGCGATCCTTCGGCATGAGGCCGGCAAAAAGAGAAGCATCAAGCCGATCAGGAGACTTCTCCGGGAAATCCCGAATCTTGTCATGAGTCTGAAGCCGTGTCTGATGATGTCGCCGCTCTCAGTCGCTTATTTTCTGGATCCGGACCAGTACACATTCGATATGGTCATTTTTGATGAGGCTTCACAGATTCTCCCGGAGGATGCGATCGGTGCAATCTTTCGGGGAAAGCAGGTCATTATCACGGGAGATACCAGGCAGATGCCGCCGACGAGCTTCTTTACCACGGCGGTCAGGGGGGCGGAGGATCCTGATCCGGATGAGGAGGATTATCCGGATGAACCGGTCAGCGAGTCTGTTCTTGACGAGGCTGCTGTGTATCTTCCTTCCTGCATGCTTCTGTGGCATTACAGGAGCAGGGATGAGTCCCTGATCGCATTTTCGAACAGGGAAATATATGAAAATAAACTGATCACATTCCCCGGATGCGGTCGGCAGCCTGACCGGGGAATCGAGTATGTGCTGGTGGAAAACGGCATTTACAGGGACAGGACCAACACCGCGGAAGCGGACAGGTGTGTGGAGCTCATTCGGGAGCATATCCGGCTTCATCCGGAGAGATCGCTCGGAGTGGTGGCATTTTCCGAAAAGCAGCAGAGCGTGATCGAGAACGCTGTCGGACGGTTCAGACTGCAGCACCCGGAATTCGAGAGCTTTTTCGATGAGGAGCGCGAGGAACCGTTCTTTGTGAAGAATCTTGAAAATGTCCAGGGAGATGAGCGCGACACGATTCTCTTCAGCATTTGTTACGCAAAGAATGAACAGGGGAAAATGTACATGCGGTTCGGGCCGCTCGGAGCAGCCGGCGGGGAACGCAGGCTGAATGTCGCGATCACGAGAGCCAAGTTCAATGTGAAGCTCGTCGGGTCGATCCTGCCGGAGGATATCGATATCACGCGGACACGGGCGGAAGGCGTACGGATGCTTCGGGACTATATCGCATTCGCGATGAGCGGAGGTACGGAGTACTCTGCCGGCAGGGAGACGTCAGAGAAAGGATCCTTTGAGGATGCGGTCGCGGAGTTCATCCGGCAGCAGGGATATGCGGTTCGGCAGAATGTCGGCGCATCCCGATGCAGGGTGGATATTGCCGTCAGGGAGACCGGAGCGGAGGATACTTACTTCGCGGGAATTGAGTGCGACGGAGACAGTTACAGGATGGGACGCACGGTCAGGGAGAGGGATGTTCTTAAGAAAGCGATGTTAAAATCCATGGGATGGAAGATGCATCATGTATGGTCCTTTAACTGGTTCCGGATGCCGGAGGAGGAGAAGCAGAGGCTTACGGACTTTCTGGAAAAGGCGCGGAGAAGCGCGGAAGGGCATAGGGAGATTGAATGAACGGGTTCAGGAAGGATTTGGAGGAGTCAGAGAGGACGGTATCGGATTACGATCCGGAGCAGACTGCTGCGCTTAATGAGTCGGAGAGAACGGTATCGGATTACGATCCGGAGCAGACTGCTGCGTTTAATGAGTCGGAGAGGAACGGATCAGGGAAGGATCCTGACCGGACTGCTGCCGTAAATGGGTTGGACAGAGGCGAATCAGAGAACAGCCCTGACCCGGCAGGCAAAGACACGGAGATATTTCTGTTCGACGGCATGGAGTTTCGGACGCTTTCCGAGCTGGCCCTCTATTTTCAGAGCTATGCGGATATTTCGAGACGCGAACTCAGCAGGAAGGTGCGGGAGCTGTATGCCGGCAAGGGGCATCTGATACCGGAATTTGAGGCATGGCTCATCGCGATCGGAAAAGAGAAGGAACTCAACGCATGGAAGAAAAAATTCCACGGGTGAAACCGCGGGACTTTTCGTGATCGGAACGCCTCGGCGTTCCTGCCGCGCCGCGCAACCGTGCGAAGCACCTTCCTGTTTGCGCGGCTGCGATCCGCCGTGCCTGAGCATGCGTAACAATGCTCCAGTGGAGCATTGTGGAGCTGAGGCTTTCATCTCTGACGCGGGCAGGTGACCCATGTCAGAGCCGGGTCTCACTTTGCACATGCATCTCACTGCCCGGAACACGGGAATTCTGCGTCAGAGATTAAAACGATACACCGGCGAGTGGACCAAAGAAATATGCGTCCGCTGTGACGATGACGATGGCGGCCAGTATGAGGAGGAAGAGCTTTCCCGGGCTGAGTCTGCGACGGAGCGCTCCGATGACGTCCGTCTTCTCGGTCTTCCCGGAAGGAATTCCCGCGATCTTCGTGAAGTGACAGGTAAATGCAAGGACTGCGAAGATGATCAGGATGATGAGCGCCTCAATGTTATTGAAGAATAAAGCATAGATAATGCCTAAAAAGACCGGAATTACCACGCCGCCGATGCACAGGTATTTCGTCGCGAAGACGATGAACATTCCTGCGATGTTCGCAATGAGTCCCCAGAAGGGATCAAAGATGGCAAATGCGACGCTGCTTGAGGCAACGCCCTTCCCGCCCCGGAATTTCATCCAGAAAGGAAAGTCGTGGCCGACCGTCGCGCCGAGTCCCGCGTAGAGAAGGGCCATATTTCCGATGTCCTTCCCGAAAAGGAGAAAGCAGACGACGGAGGCTGCAATCGTCTTTGTGAGGTCGCCGATCAAAACGGTGATGCCGGCCTTGAATCCGAGATTCGCCATCACGTTGGCCATTCCGGGGTTGCCGGATGTTCCGAGTTCCCGGGCGGATTTCCCGGTGAGCTTTCGCGTAACGATTTCCGCGGTCATAAAACAGCCGAAGAGGTAGCCGATGAGCAGACAGATGATTCGTTCTTTCATTTTCTGGATCCTTCTAAGTAATTGTGACGAGCCGGTCAGGGAAGTTTCTTTTTCCGCTCTTTATAATACTGCAAAATCGCGTCGACAAATACAGGAATATCCTGATTCAGATAATCCTTGTGGTAGGCAATATAGACCTGATGCCGCGGTGCCTTCACAGAGAAGGGATAGGATACGTAGCCTTTTCTGTCCAGATAATCTGCTATGCAGGCCGGCACGATCATCCAGTCATCAGGATCCTCAAAGTATTTCTCCGCTGTCGGGGTAATGTTCACCCGGATCTTGGACTGGAAAGGCGGCCACCACTGATCATGCCACTCACGGAAGATGTCGCAGTAGGATTCGTAGATCTCGTGTCCCGCCTTGAGGGCGGAAGGATGAATTCCATGCCCGTATTCTTCCCGGGAGCCTTCTTTTTTAAAAACGACCCTGTATTCCTCCTCAAAGAGCAGAAGGGCTTCGAGATCAGGGTAGGGGGACGGCGCCTGGGTGATCCCGATGTCGATGCGCTGATGCTCCAGCAGAGTATAGATCCCTGTGGATCTGTGATCCTCGAGGGAAAAGAAGATTTCGGGGTGCTCCTTTCGGAATGCCTTGATAAAATCCGGAAGCGAATAATCCTGCATACTGTTGATGCTGCTGACTGTCAGGTAGTGGCGGACCCGGTTATCCTGCAGATGCATGGCCTGAGTGTTCAGGATCAGCATGCGGCGGGCGATATCATAGAAAGCCGCACCTTCCACGGTGAGACGGATGCGATTCCTGCCTTTTCCTCGCTCGAACAGGCGGACTCCGAGCTCATTTTCGAGAGAGACGAGCCGCTTGCTGACGGTCGATTCCGTAAGATAGTGGTTTTTGGCGGTAGCCGAGAGGCTTCCGGATTCGCGCAGATCGATAAAAAGTTCCAGGGATCCGATGTCCATATAGTGTGAGAGCCCTCCATTCGGAATAGTCGAAAACGGAACATTTAATGAGAAAAATATTCGTTTTACATTTATTCTAACATGAGTTATAAAAGAAATGAAGGGCGGGAGAAAAGATGACCCGCATGTACAATCGGTTAGAAAAGGCATCGGAGGTATAAAGCAATGATTGCAGCTGTATGGATGGGACTTATCGCCTGCTTTGGAGCACTTATGGGAGCAGACATCGCATTCCAGATCAGAAAATATGAGAAATAAATTCAGAATGGACCGTAAGGTCCCGCAGGATATTTCAATGAGCGGATCATTGGAATATCCTGCGGGATCTTTTTTTCGAACTTTTTCGCATTTTATCCGCGAGCGGAATTCGATCCGATCCTGTACAGCAAAGCACGGAGAAATGAATAACTTTATCAATTGCTCTATAAAGAAGGGTGAAATATGCCGTTCGCTTTGCTATAATAGGGGTCAACTGGCAATAACAGCCATATTTTGGAAGAATAGCAGTCTCCGGCACACCGCGCAACATGCGTAGTGGAAAGTGCTTCGGCGCCGCGCACGTTTCGGCAGGAACGCCGCAGCGTTCCTGAATCGGACGGGGATATTTCTCTTCTCAAAATCTACACGGTCAGGAAAGGGAATATATGTTTTGCAGGAATTGCGGAAAAAAGATTGATGATGGCGTCCGCTTTTGCAGGTATTGCGGCGAGCCGGTGATCCTGGCAAATGGAAACGGGCCGGCTGCAGACAGGACAGCGGGGCAGACGGGACATACAGGATTTTCTGAGCAGGATCAGGACAGTGAACGGACGCTGACAGAAGGAGCGGGAGAATACGGTGACCGCTCGGGCTATGGCGGGCACTTCAGGAACCGCGGCCGGAGTGCAGAAGAAGGGACGGCAAAATTCGGAGATTCCACGGGCTCCGGAGGACATTTTTCCGGTGGGGGAAATGCTTGTTCCGGAGGGCCTGCGGCGACAGGCGGTCAGGATTACACAGCAAAAGTTATGCATCAGGACAGGCCGGCTGACGAAGTTCCTTCGGGACCTTCCGGGCAGCAGGGCGGTCAGGTTCGGGAGCAGGAGTACAGACCCCCGGCAAACCTGCGGGGAAACAAGAAGGAAAAAAACGATAACTCCTTTACGATCCTGCTCGGTGTTGTCGCTGCAGTTCTCTTTGTCACGCTGGGCTTTCTGATATATAAGATTTTTCTTTCTCAGCCGGTCACTGGCGATAAAAAGGATCCATCCTCTTTTGTGACGGTCACCCCCGCGGACAGCAGTAAGCCTGCAAAGAATCCTTCCGGTTCGGGCACATCCGATACCGGTACCGGCAGCAGTACGGGCACCGGCAGCGGTTCTTCTCAAAAGGAGCCGGCTGTTACCCCTGCGGAGGTAAAGGGATTTGAGGCGGTCGATCAGAAAGCGAAATCGGCAGCGTATCCCGGCGCGATGGAAGTGGTATCTGTAGATGTTACAGACTATCCGAATGTAAAGCTTTACTGCAGCCTGACAGACAGTGCGGGTGAGGGAATTGTGATGCAGTCTCCGACTGCAGGGGTCAGGGAATCCATCTCCGGAGGAGAGGAGATCGAGCGCGAGATCGTTTCCATTGAGAGGCTGGAAGGAAATCAGGGAATCGGATTTGATATCCTGGTCGACAAGTCGAGCAGTATATCCGATGAGCTTTCGCAGATGCAGTCGATCCTGACAGATTTTATCACCAATCTTGACTATGCATCAGGAGATGCTGCGGAGATTATATCATTTGACACGTATGTCATGTACATGTGCATGTATACGGACAATATGTCGAATCTTCTGAACGGGATCTCGAACATGTCAGCCTACGGGAATACAGCAATGTACGATGCTCTGGTCGAGGGAATCAACAATGCGGGGAGCCGGACCGGCGCGAACTGCGTCATTGCGTTCACGGACGGAGAAGATAACGAGAGCAGATACAGTTATGAGGAAGTCGTGAATTTTGCGCTGGAACGTGATGTTCCGGTCTACATCATCGGATTCGGAAATAACGATTACGGGAGACTTGAGAGTCTGTCTGAGCAGACCGGCGGCTGTTACTGGAATATCAATGATATAACGGATATGAGCGAGATCCTCCGTACAATTTATGAACAGGAGAAGGATCTCTACTGTATCGAGTATGCCTCGGAGGGATCCGCTGATCCGTATACAGCCCGTTCCGTGTCGTGTGCGATTGCGGATGATACCTCGGGCGGAGCCGTGTATAACTACGGATATACTGCCATGCAGCGGAAAGAGGAGGTCAGCCATGCGTCCAGATATGAGCTTGTGATCGGTGATTACAGCTGGTCGGAGGCCAACAGAGATGCTCTCGTGAAGGGAGGCCATCTGGTCACAATTACATCCCAGGAGGAGATGGACCGGATTTCTGCGATGGCAGAAAATGCAGGACTCAAATACATCTGGATGGGCGGGTACACGTCGGTCCGGAACGGTACTGCATACGGACACTGGACAACGGGAGAAATGTTTGCCTTTGCGCCGTGGTATCCGGGAGAGCCTTCCAGAAATGATCTGGACGGGGCTCCGGAATTCTATCTGATCTTCTGGAACGTGGATGGGGTATGGTCCTTTAATGACGAGCGCGATGACGTCGCGGCAGACCTGCCTTCCTACCGCGGGAAAATGGGATATGTGATCGAATACGAACAGTGAGATGCCGATTCCCGCGTTAGGAGCAGGCATAGCCCGCCCTATGTCCGGGTGCAGAAGATACAGACAGCAGGATAAAAGAGAGAAACTGCCCTGCGGGTCAGACGAAACCATTTCAGTGTCTGACCGGCAGGGCAGTTTTTTTCAATTTATGCTTTACAGAAAGGGAATGCAGGGCGTCTGTCTCTTTTTAATCCCGGGTCCTTATGCTTTACAGACGGGGAATGCAGACCGTCTGTCTTTTTTATTCCCAGGTCACAAAAGCGACAACGCCGCTGTTCGCCGCAAGGTCGACCACGAGTCTTCCGTCCCGGATCTCGAGCATCTTGCAGCCTTCAAGACTTCCGGAGGACGCCTCATGCTTTTTCCCGCTGCTCTCTTCGAACGCATCGGCAAGCTTCTGCAGTTCCGAGATGGAGGAGCGCAGCGCATCAAGCTTTTCCCCGACCTGTTCTGTGAGGGGGGCACCGTCTGTTTTTATTTTCTTTACGGCTTTGCGAAGGTCGCGGACCCTCTCGCGAATATCTCCGGATGCTTCGTACAGCTCCTCTGCCTGAACGGTCAGCGCCTCCTTTGCGGAAGCCATGAAGAGAAGCCGCTGCTCCTCCGCAGCGGAGTCTGTCCCGTCCGTGGTCTCCGGAAGGGTGAGGAGATTTACGGCACGGTTTGCATTTACCGGAAGCGGGATTTCCATATGTGCTGCGTGATCGTCATTGTTGAGGGCAGTAATGATGGCACGGCCGTCAAGGCTTCTTCCGAAGGCATACTGCCTGGTCGTGAGCGAGAGCTCCTTGTAATCGCCCCAGGTGGCTTCCGGAAAATCACGTTTGATGCGTCCGAGAGCTTTCAGAAGCTTCGGGAGATCCGCATTTTCATCAAAATCCCGGAGATCAAGGCAGGGACGGAGGTTCCAGTCGGAGCCGTACTGCTTTTCGCCCGCGATTCCGAACTCTGAACCGTAATAGACAGAAGGAATGCCCGGCAGCATATAGAGGAGCATATGGACGTTTGCCATGTGTTCCTTATTGTTGAGCTTTGACCAGATACGGGCTACATCATGGTTGTCGACGAAGGTGTAAAGCCGGATCTTTGAACCCACGATGCCGAGAAGGCGTTTGACAGAGTGTGCGATCTCAAAGTAATTATGGTCATTGTGGCCGGAATAGAGCCCCTTGTGGAGCTCGTAGTTGGTGACGGAGTGGAGCATGCCCTCGTTGGCCCAGCGGGAGTAATCCCCGTGGATGACCTCTCCCATGAGCCAGAAATCGCGCTTCATGCTGTCGCAGACACCGCGCAGATCGCGCATGAAATTGAAATCCAGAACGTCCGCCGCGTCGAGACGGATCCCGTCGATGTCGAACTCGGTGATCCAGAAACGGACCGTGTCGAAGAGATACTCCCGGACCTTCGGATTCCAGACATTCAGCTTGACCAGCAGATTGTGGCCGCCCCAGTTGTCGTAGGAGAACCCGTCGTTATACTCGTTGTTTCCCCAGAAATTCACATTGCAGTACCAGTCGCGGTAGATGGAGTTCTCACGCCAGGTCCTGATATCCTGAAAAGCGAAAAAGCCGCGCCCGGTGTGGTTGAAGACGCCGTCGACGATGACCCTGATGCCGATGTCGTGGCAGTGCCGTACGTAGGCCTTGAAATCCTCGTTCGTTCCGATCCGTCGGTCAACCTTGCGGTAATCGACCGTGTCATAGCCGTGGCTGCCCGATTCAAAGAGCGGTCCGATATAGACTGCGTTCATGCCGATGCGCTGTGCGTGGTCCGTCCACTCTGTAAGTTTCGGGAAATGAGAACCCGTCTCCCCGTTGTTCTCATGGGGACAGCCGCAGAGGCCGAGCGGATAAATATGATAGAAAACAGCGTTGTCATACCATGCCATATGAATTCTCCTCTTTGTTATTTTATTCTTCATCGCGCTTTTCCTCGTGTCTTCAGACATGGGATACGCGCGCAAAGTAAAACTCGCCTTCATCGTGAGTACAATCTCGCGATGAAGATTCAGGAACGCCGAGGTGTTCCTGAAAAAACGGCAGCCCACAGGGGACCAACCCTGTGGGCCGTGTATATTACTTCTTAGTATCCTGATCCGGACTGTTCTTTGTCCCGAATATCCTGCCTGCGTATGGCAGGAGGACCGAGAGAAGAAGTTCGCCAAGCACATAGCAGCTGATAATTTCCCCGACCGCAATAAATACCATAAGAAGCGATAAAGGGAGCGGTGCTCCATAGCCGAATCGCAGCACAAGTGGTACAATGATTGTGTTCGAAATGATCGGCGGGAGCGGTGCGAGCCAGCGGTACTTCCGGAGCAACCATGTGCCGACTGCTCCGAGGAGTGTCGCGACACTTCCGAAGACCACGTCGAGGAGGATGGATCCTCCGATGGTGTTGGCGGTCAGACACCCGATAAAGAGCCCCGGGATCGCTGCCGGCGTAAAAAACGGCAGAATGGTGAGGCCTTCCGCTATTCTGACCTGGATCTCCCCGTAGGAAATCGGTCTGAAGACCAGCGTCAGCACCACATAGATGGCGGCGATGGCTGCAGCATGTGTGATAAAGGTTACCTTGGAATTTTTCATGTTCATGTTCACCTGATCTTGTCCGGTGCAGGGATGAATTTCGAATCCGCGGCGTTGTATGCCGCAAACGGTATATTACCATTCTGCAGGAAATTTGTAAAGAATAACCCGGAGGTATGTATGGAAACAAGAGAACGCATCCTTCTTCTCCTGGAAAATATCAGCCGTGTCCTGGTCGGCCGGGAGAATACGATCCGCCGGAGCGTTATTGCGCTCCTTGCAGGAGGACATGTCCTGCTCGAGGATCTTCCCGGGACCGGAAAAACGACTTTGGCAAAAGCCCTGGCAAAGTCAGTCGGAGGACAGTTCATGAGGATCCAGTTCACGCCGGATCTTCTTCCGTCCGACGTGACGGGCCTTTCAATCTGGAATAAGGAGAGCGGGAAGTTTGAATTTCGTAAGGGACCGGTCTTTACGAATATCCTTCTGGCTGACGAGATCAACCGCGCCACGCCCAGGACCCAGTCCGGTCTTCTGGAGTGCATGGAGGAGCGGCAGGTCACGGTGGACGGAGAGACAAGAAAGCTGGAAGAACCGTTTTTTGTCATTGCGACGCAGAATCCGGTCGAGACGAGCGGGACATTTCCGCTCCCGGAGGCTCAGCTGGACCGTTTTCTCATGCGGCTCTCCCTCGGACTGCCTGACAGGGAGGAGGAGATGAAGATCCTTCGCCGATTCATGTCTGCAAAGCCCCTCGAGGAAATCAGGGAGGTATGCAGTCCGGAGGACCTTATCGCAGCGAGGAAAATTGCCGGGACCATTCATATCTCCGAGGAGCTCCTGTCTTATATCGCTGACATCATTATCGCGACGAGAAAACGGGGCGATATCGCCGCGGGGGTGAGCTCCAGGGGAACGCTCGCGCTTATGCGCGCGGCCAGAGCATCCGCATTTCTTGAAGGCCGGGAGTATGTTGTTCCTGAGGATATTAAGTTTCTTGCGGAGCCGGTGCTCGCGCACAGACTGATCCTCTATCGGAACTACAGGCAGACGATGACCCAGGAGACCATTCTCCGGGAGATCATTGAGAGCGTTCCGGTACCGACGGAAGATTTCGGGAAATAAAGACAGGGAGCCGGGCTATGCTGATTTTGTGGATACCGCTCGTCCTTATAGTAATGTATATCATCCTGCACGCCGTCTTTGTCTTTCTGTGGCCGAAAGGGATCCATGTGGAGCTTGACTTTAAGCAGCGGAAAGTCACGGAGGGACAGGAGGCAGTCCTCCTCGAGACACTTAAAAATAATAAATTCCTGCCGCTTCCGGTAATCCGTATGCAGTTCAAGCTCGACCGGGGGCTTCAGATACTTGAAAATGAGAATGTCACAGTCTCGGATACCGTCAATGTCGTGGAATATTTCAGCGTTTTCGGCTGGGAGCAGCTGGTACGTACGCAGAGGGTGCTCGCCCGGAAAAGGGGCTATTACAGGATCAGAACGTCCGGGGTCGCGGTGCCGGAGCTCTTCTCTCTGCGGGAAGGTTATCTGGAATTCACGCATGACACCGAACTCGTGGTCTGTCCCGGGCTCATCGAGACGGAGGATCTTGCAGTTGTCTGTGAGCAGCTGATCGGAGAGATGCTCTCCCGAAGACGTATTTTTGAGGATGTCTTTACCTTCCGCGGGATCCGCGAATATGTTCCGACGGATCCGATTTCCTCGATCAACTGGAAGGCTTCCGCGAAAAGCAGCGGGTATATGGTCAATCTGAGGGATTATACTGTAGGACAGGAGGTCAGGATCCTTCTGGATCTGGATAACACGAAGGAACGGTTCATCACGGATATTTTTGAAGGTTCCATCAGGATCGCAGCCACTGTTGCGGGGTCATTTATCGATAATCATATCATGACGTCCCTTGTGACGAACGGGAGAGATGTACTTACCGGACAGGAGGCAGGAGTGGAGGCAGGAAGCTCCGCAGAACACACGGGGACGATCGGCGAGGCGCTGGCCCGGATCGACCTTGGCATGGCGCGCGCGCCTTTTGCGCAGAGGATATATGAGGAACTTCTGGACCCGTCAGGGGAAAACGTCGCCTACCTTCTGATCTCATCGGATACCGGCGATGTGAAGACGGCTGCTGCCTCTGAGCTTGGCGTGCGGAGGGGCGGTATCTACTGGGTCTGTCCGGTCGTGGAAGATCCGCCGAAAGGGCGTTTCATTCCGGATGGGATCGAATTTTACGAAGTGAGAGTGTAGCAATGTACGATGAGAGGATCATGCTGGCAGAAGGAAAAGCGCAGAAGGCGCTCCGTCTCCTGACGAACGCCCTTCTTTACGTGTCCTTTTCCACGGTGACCGGCGTGCTTTTGAAAGCTCCGGCGGGCAAGAAGGTGCTCGGAGCGGTACTTGTCCTCCTGGCAGCAGGAATGAGTGAGGTCATCCAGGAGAAGGTCAGCCGGCTGTGGCTCTTTGCGCTTCTTCATATGGCGGTCGCAGGTGTTCTCTGCCTCACTGCTCCGTATGGACGCACGGCTTTCATATTCTTCGGGGTCTTCATCATGCTTCTCGCGATGAGCAGCCATGCCCGCCGGGTCCGCCATATTCATCCCGGGCTGTTCCTTCTGCTTTATCCGCTCGTCATCTATCTGATCGCCCTGTTCGTGGAAAATGAAGAGCTGAAAGTGTTCGCAATATTTCTGGAGATCGCTGTGCTTGCTCTTTATCTCATTTACCGAAACCTGGTCAGCATGGATCGGACGTACGTCACGGCGGGAAGATATGTACGTGTTCCCTATGGAAAAATCAGGAAGCTCAATACAGCATATCTGCTGATCTTTCTTCTCGGCGGGCTTGCCGTCTCATTTCTGCTGGCGATCTTCACGGACGGGGAGCGGTTCTTTACGATCGTGGGAGATGCGGTCCTGTTCGTCATGGCCTGCATCTTCTATGCGGTCATCTGGATCATCAGCCACCTCACACCGTGGGTCGATATGACTGCCGTGCCGAGAGATTCGGGGAACGGAAGACTGCTTCTCGATGAGGCACTCCAGAACCCGCTCATGAAAATGATCTGGAATATTCTCATGACGGTCTCCTATATCCTCATTATCACCCTGGTCCTGCTCTTTCTTTTCAGATACCTGAAATCTTTTTACAGGGAATTTAAGGCGACCCGGATGGAGAACGGAGATCAGAGGATCCTTTTGAAGCGCCGGGAGAGGAAGGAGAAGTCTGTGCGTGTCCGCGAGAGACGTCCCGGGTATTTTTCAAATGAAGCGCGTGCAAGGAGGCTTTATGTCAGATATATCCGGAGCGGAGGAGAGAGTGATAAGGTCCTCCCGCACCACGTTCCGGAGGAGATCGAACGTATCTCCCATGCCCGGGAAATGCGGGATCCGGAGTCCGCGGATAAGATCCATTACCTCTATGAAAAGATCCGGTATTCGGGGAAACAGACGGAGAGCGGCGATCTGCAGACTCTTCGGAAGGAGACCGGCTGAGCGCAGAGTCGTTTAGGGGCTTTTCTTAGATTAGTTCCCTGTTTTTTCGCTGTATAGCGTGCGGTTAGGTACAGCAGGGCCTTTCCCGAATTATGTTCCCCTGGTTATACGCTGTATAGCGGGCGGTTAGGTACAACGGAGCCTATCCTCAAATATGTTCCCCTGGTTTTTCACTGTATTTCATGTGATTAGGTATAGCGGTACCTTTCCTTTGGTTTGTTCCCCTTGAATTCCCTGAAACATGTAGTACAATCACAAGAAATCAGCTGTCTGTACCTAAAAGCCCGGCAGAAGCAGAAATCTATGTAGTACAAACACGTGGAATCAGCTGTCTGTACCTAAAAGCCCGTCAGAAGCAGAAAATCTATGTAGTACAAACACGTGGAATCAGCTGTCTGTACCTAAAAGCCCGTCAGAAGCAGGGATCTATGTAGTACAAACATGTGAAATCTGCTGCCTGTGCCTGACTGTTTTGACAGTTGCAGAAATCTTTGGAGGACTTTCAAAAGAATTTTATTCTTCATCGCGCAATACTCGTGATTTTAGTCGTGAGATACGCTTGCAAAGTGAAATCTGGCTTCATCGTGAGTACAATCTCGCGATGAAGAATAAAGGCCTCAGCTACACAATGCTCCACTGGAGCATTGTTACGCATGCATAGGCACGGCGGATCGCAGCCGAGCAAAGAGGAAGGTGCTTCGCACCCTGCGCGGCGCGGCAAGAACGTTGAAGCGTTCTTGAATCATGTATCTGCCCATCTGGTGGAACGCTTTGTCAGACATCTGAATATTTCTGTTCAGTGCGTCTGAAAGAAGGAAAAGGGCGGGGTGACAGCAATCGCCGCCATCTCGCCCTTTTAAAGACGCAATTTAAGGGGGTGTTGACCAACTGGATTTTTCAGTCCATGCAACACCCCTTTATATGGAGGTAACGCAGTGTTCATGTCCCGCGCGGGACGACTGAGACTGCAGTCAGCGCCTGTTGGAAAGACTGAGACTGAGACTGCGGTCAGCGCCTGTTGGGACGACTGAGACTGCAGTCAGCGCCTGTTGGGACGACTGAGACTGCAGTCAGCCTGTTTTGAAGAATCATTCGATTCATACCCCGCGGAGAATACTAAGGTCTGCCAAATGCGGTGGTGGCTTTTTTGACAGCATTCATGCCCTATCCGCCGTGAAGCGTAAGGCTGCCCTGCCTTAAAGAGCCTTGAATGCCTGATCAAGATCCGCGATGATGTCATCGATATTCTCGGTCCCGATCGACAGACGGATGGTGTTGGAGAAGATGCCCTGCTCCTTGAGCTCTTCCGCGTTAAGCTCCGAGTGAGTGGTGCTGGCCGGGTGGATCACAAGAGACTTTACGTCCGCGACGTTTGCCAACAGGGAGAAGAGCTGCAGATTATCGATGAAACGCTGTGCTTCCTCCTCACCGCCTTTGATACGGAAGGTGAAGATGGAGCCTGCTCCGTTCGGGAAGTATTCTTTATAGAGCCTCTGCTGGTCCGGATCTTCGGAGAGGGAGGGATGGCTGATGCTCTCGACAAGGTCAACGCCCTTCAGGTAATCGATGACCTTCAGCGTGTTTTCCACATGCCGCTCTACGCGGAGGGAGAGCGTTTCAAGCCCCTGAAGGAAAATGAAATTATGGATCGGCGAGAGCGTGGAACCCGTATCGCGGAGCAGGATCGCCCGGATCCTCGTGATAAATGCTGCCGGTCCGGCCGCTTCCACGAAGGAAATTCCGTGATAGGACGGGTTCGGTTTTACAAGCTGCGGGAATTTATCCCCATGAGCTGCCCAGTCGAATGTTCCGCCGTCGATGATGACGCCGCCGATCGAGGTGCCGTGTCCGCCGATGAATTTTGTCGCGGACTCGACAACAATATCCGCGCCGTGCTCGATGGGACGGAGCAGGTAAGGCGTTGCGAAAGTGTTGTCGATAATGACCGGAATGCCGTGAGAATGTGCAATTTTGGCGACTGCCTCAATGTCGACGATCTCGCCGTTCGGATTTCCGAGTGTCTCGATATAGAGCGCCTTGGTATTGTCTTTGATTGCGCTCTCGAAGTTCGACGGATCGAGCGGGTCGACGAAGGTCGTCTCGATATTATAGTCGACCAGCGTGTGAGCCAGGAGATTGTAAGTTCCTCCGTAAATATTCCGGGCTGCCACGATGTGATCGCCGGAGAGGGCCACATTCTGGATCGCGTAGGTGATTGCCGCAGCTCCGGAGGCTACAGACAGTGCTGCGATTCCGCCCTCAAGTGCTGCGATCCTTCTCTCAAAAATATCCTCTGTCGGGTTTGTGAGACGTCCGTAGATATTGCCGGCATCTCTGAGACCGAAGCGGTCCGCTGCGTGTTTGCTGTTCCTGAAGACGAAGGATGTCGTCTGATAGATCGGAACTGCGCGGGAGTCCGTGACCGGATCATACTCTTCCTGTCCGACGTGAAGCTGTTTTGTCTCGAATTTCCAATTCTTTGCAGTCTCTGCTGTGATCTTTGCCATTTTTTATGACCTCCGAAATTCTCTTTTTTATTTGCGGTTTATGTGAGGCGCGGACATCTGTCCTGCGCTTTCTGTGTCTAATGTGAAAGGACCGGCTTTTCAAGGACTGCCCTCGAGTCCCGGCGCCGCGTGCGGAGCTGCCGTGAGTTAACATATTTTCTTCCGCATGCGTGCGCATCTTACGCGAACCGGAAACTTATTAACAGAATCTGTTTATGAAGGGTTCCGTATCATCACATTCGGGGATGACAGTGAAGGAGGAGTCCTTTCATTATTTTCGCTTTATTCATGGATTGAACCTCTGCTTTTTTCTTGTTACCCAGTATTATAGTAGGAAATATTGGAAAGTGTTAATACATAAAAAAGACGGCCGGGTATCGATGAAAACGATAACCAGCCGCCTGATGAAGTGCTTTTTCTCTTCCCACCGATCTCAGCGGCGGGGTCTGATCCTCCGCTTCACGGGACGTCCGTATTCGGGACCGGCAGCACATCAGTGCTGCATTTTCCGAGCTCCTCTATATAGATCCTTCCGAGATCGCTGATCATGGCGCCTCTTCGGCTGATATAACCGATGTGCATGATCTTGTCTGACCTGAGCGGGATGACCTGATAGTCCGTCCCGTTCAGCTCCTCACAGAGGATTCCCGAACAGAGCGTGTAGGCATTGAGTCCGATCATGAGGTTCAGGAGGGTAGCCCGGTCTGAAGCTTTGATGATCTGACGGTAGTGGTAAGTACTGTAGACCTCCTCGGCCAGATAAAAAGCCTGGCTCTGGCCCTGATCGAAGCTCAGGCACGGATAAGGCTCCAGGTCTTCGAGGGAGAGCGTCTCTCTGTACGAGAGAGGATGGCTTTTTGCAAGGAAGACATATGTGCTGCACCGGAAGAGCTCAGTGAAGTCGAGCTCGTTCTCGTCCAGGATCTTCATGAGGATATCCCGGTTGAAATCGTCGATATAAAGGACGCCGAGCTCGCTTTTGTAGCTTTTGACATTTTCGATGATCTCCGCTGTCTTGCACTCGTAGATTCCGAAAGCGTATTCATCGATGGAAAACTGTTTCGCGAGTTCAATAAATGCTTTGACTGCAAAAGTATAATGCTGGGAAGAGACACTGAAGCTCTTTTTGACATCCTTCTTCTCTACATATTTTTCCTCCGCGAGCCGGTACTGGTCCATGATCTGTCTCGCGTAGACCAGGAATTCTTCTCCTTCCGGTGTCACTTTTACACCCCGGTTTGTCCGCCGGAAAATCGTGATGCCGATTTCCTGCTCGAGCTTTCTGATCGAGGTGGAGAGGGAGGACTGGGAAATGAAAAGCGACTGAGCCGCCTGATTGATCGAATCCGCGTCTGCGATCGCGATGCAGTAGGTTAGCTGCTGAAGAGTCATGAGAATCTCCTTTCGGGAGGGAATGAGCAAGGCGTTTGCGAAACGCTGCCCGAAACCGGCATAGTGCCCGCAAATCTGTTACTTACAGAGGGCAAAAATACCTGTGAAAAGAACCGTGAGGCAAATAATACCGGAGATCCGGATGTGTGCCTCGCAGGCGAAAACACCTGTGAAAAGACCTGTAATGAAAAACCATCGTAAAGACTGTCAGGATACTTACTCAAACTTCCTGCATGTATTTGTCTCAGTGGGGAAGACCCCCGCTTTTATAAGCGGGGGATAGATCAATATCCTGCTTGTCTTGCGTGGCGGGTTTCAATCCCCCACTGAGATAAATGCCTCAGCTCCGCAATGCTCCACTGGAGCATTGTTACGCATGCTCAGGCACGGCGGATCGCAGCCTTACCGTGAGGAAGGTGCTTCGCACCATGCGCGGCGCGGCAAGAACGCTGAGGCGTTCTTGAATCCGGGAGCCTTCATGTAAAGGACGTGGGAAGTTATAGATACTAACAGTATAAGAACCGGATACGGAAAATGCAAACCGGAAAGGAAATACTTCAGCCTTCTTATGCTGAATTTCTTGAAGTGTTCCCGGGTATGATCGCTGATCCGTACATGGCAGCAGATTGTTACCATTCACGGATTAACCGAAAGCCATTTTAAGCGCTCCATTAGAGGGAGCGCTTATTTCAACCTTAAGCAGATTCCGGTGTCTGCACAAAGAACTGCCCTTCTGCTTGCACCCTGTCGTGCGGGTGTGCTATACTTAGAGACGATTAAGCACGGTCTCCGGCAGATCACATCCGGTCCGTGTGATTCTGAATAGGACGGTCCTTCTGATCGTCCGTCCCGTCTTCACGCAGGGATATCCTGCGGTTTTTTTTCCATACAGCAAATATGCGGCCGTGACGGAATTGGCAGACGTGCAGGATTTAGGTTCCTGTGCCTCTCGGCGTGTGGGTTCAAATCCCACCGGCCGCACTCATGCTATAATTCAGGGGGATAAGTCAGTGAAAATTATTATTGTCGGATGCGGAAAAGTCGGTGCCAGTCTGGCTAAGCAGCTGTGCAAGGAAGGTCATGATATTACTGTCATCGATAAGAAAGCATCCAGGGTCCGGGCTCTTTCGGACGGGTATGATGTTCTGGCACTTGAGGGGGATGGCTCCAGCTACAGCTGTCTGAGAGATGCAGGTGTAGAGACGGCGGATGCCCTGATCGCGGTCACGGATTCTGATGAGAAGAATCTGCTCTGCTGTCTGATCGCGAGAAAGACCGGCAATGTCGCGGCGATCGCCCGCGTGCGCAATCCGGTCTACAACAGCGAGATTCAGTTCTTCCGCAAGGGATTCGGGCTTTCGATGGTCATCAATCCGGAGATGGCGGCGGCGATGGAGACGGCGAGAGTATTCCGATTCCCGTCTGCAATCAGTATTGATACCTTTGCGAAGGGAAGAGTTGAGCTTCTGACGTTCCGGCTGAATGAAGGAAATATACTTGCAGGGCAGTCCCTGATATATATCCATCAGAAGCTTCGGACAGACGTCCTTGTTGTGATCGTGAGAAGGGGCGGAAAGACGATCATTCCCTCCGGTAATTTTGTACTGAAGGCGGGAGACCTTGTTTCCATCATCAGCGGCCAGGGACAGGCGGAGATCTTTTTCCGAAAGATCGGACTTGAGACGAACCGTGTAAAGAATGTCATGATCATCGGCGGAGGCAAAGTCACACATTATCTTGCGAAGCTGCTCATGGCAGACAATATCGCGGTGAAGATCATCGAGATGGACAGGAAGAAATGCGAGGAGCTCTCCGATGAACTGCCGCAGGCGGAAATCATTCACGGCAATGCGATCGACGAGGACCTGCTGCTCGAGGAAGGTATTGAGCGTGTACAGGGTTTCTCGGCGCTTACCGGAATCGATGAACAGAATATTATGCTCGGACTTTTTGCAAAAAACAAGAATCCCGGCGTGAAACTCGTCACGAAGATCACGACGGTGGGATTCGAAAATGTCATCAGCAGTCTGGATCTGGGCTCGATCGTCAACGCAAAGGAAATTACCGCGGATTATATCCTTCAGTTCGTTCGCTCCATGCAGGCATCCATGGGCAGCAACATGGAGACCCTCTATAATATTAAGGATACGGACGCGGAGGCCATGGAATTCCATATTCATGAAAAGAGCAGATGCGTCGGCATCCCGCTGCAGAAGATGCAGCTTAAGAGAAATATTCTTATCGGAAAAATATATCGTAACGGCAAGCTGTTCACTCCGACCGGAAACGATACGCTGGAGATCGGCGATAATGTTGTGCTGGTAGCTCTTAAGAAGCACAGGATCACGAATCTGGATGATATTCTCAAGTGATCCGGAGAAATGAAAAGACTTAAGGAAGGTCCCTGACCCGATTGCCATAGCAGAGTATTCTTTCGGCTGCGGGCTTTCAGCAGAATTTCATTTTCAATGTAGACAGGCGGGTTATATGCGATGAATTACGGAATGGTTTTTTATATTCTGGGGTGGATCCTCAGGATCGAGAGCGTCCTTCTTCTTCTTCCGGGAGCTGTGGGGCTCATTTATCATGAAAAGGCTGCATGGCTCTTCTTTCTCGTGGCGGGGCTGGCGCTCCTTCTGAGCTTTGTCCTGACATGGAGAAAGCCCAAAAATACAAAAGTCTACGGCCGCGACGGTTTTACTGTCGTTGCGCTGGCCTGGATCGTCATGTCTCTGATCGGGGCGCTGCCCTTTACGCTGAGCGGTGATATCCCGTTCTACCTTGATGCAGTATTTGAGACTGTGTCCGGCTTTACGACGACAGGAGCTTCGATCCTCCCTGCTGTCGAGAATCTGAATAAGTGCTGCCTTTTCTGGAGAAGCTTCACCCACTGGGTGGGCGGCATGGGAATCTTTGTATTCATGCTGGCAGTTGTTCCGCTGCTGGGCGGATCGACTTTCAATCTCATGAAGGCGGAGAGCCCGGGCCCGATCATCGGCAAGTTTGTGCCGAAGATCAAGGATTCTTCCCTCATTCTGTATACGATCTATATGGTGATCACTGTCTCCGAGTTCCTTCTTCTCTGGTTATTTGGAATGCCGCTGTTCGAGGCGATCTGCCACACATTCGGCACGGTAGGCACAGGCGGATTCGGCGTGAAAAATTCCGGCTATACGGAGTATGCGCCGATCCTGCAGAATATCACGACGTTTTTTATGATCGCCTGCGGAATCAACTTTCAGTTCTATTTTTATCTCAAAGACAGAAAATGGAGAGAAGCTGTCGGTATGTCCGAGGTAAAGGCATATCTGGGCATTATTCTTGTGTCGATCGCTCTTGTCACGGTCAATGTCAGAGGACTGTACGGCTCGCTGTCTGAAACTGTCCGCCATGCCGCTTTCCAGATCGGAACGATCATCACAACGACCGGCTACGCGACCACGGACTTTGATCTCTGGCCAAAGTTTTCCCAGTGTATTCTGATTATATTGATGATGGTCGGAGCCTGCGCCGGTTCGACCGGCGGCGGAATCAAGGTCTCCCGAATCGTTATCCTGATCAAGACGATCGCGAAGGAGATCGAGAGCATTATTCATCCGCGCGCCGTGAAAAAAATCCAGTTCGACGGTGCCACGGTCGCCCATGAGACTGTGCGAAATACAAGCGTATTCTTCGGCGTCTACTTCATGATTTTTTTCCTCTCCCTGCTCGTCGTTTCGATCGATAATTTTGATTTCACCACGAGCTTTACCGCGGTGGCAGCTACTTTGAATAATATCGGACCGGGCCTTGCGAAGGTGGGACCGACACAGAATTTCGGTTTTTATTCCTGGCATGCAAAGTGTGTATTTATCTTTGACATGCTTGCGGGACGACTTGAAATTTTCCCGATGCTCCTTCTCTTTGCTCCGAGCAGCTGGAAGAGATATACATGATATCCGGGCAGGCTCTTTTTGTGCGACAAGGTGTATCTGTTGCATGGAGGCTTTTTTATGCAAAATGAAATGACAATGGAAAAATATAAATCCCTGCAGGTCAAAGAACTGCGGGAAATTGCGAAAATGCGGGGGATCAGGGGCTGCACATCCATGCGCAAAGCCCAGCTGATCGAAGCTATGATGAAGCTCGATGCAGAGAGCGCGGATTCGGATGCCTCCGAAGAGAAAACTTCATCCGACGTGCCTTTGGAAACGGTTCCCGAAGGGACACAGGAGCCGGAGGGTGACAGTATGCCATCCGGAAAAGACAGCAGTTCTTTGAATGATCCCGATGAACG
Source organism: uncultured Lachnospiraceae bacterium (assembly GCA_902785985.1). Lineage (GTDB taxonomy): Bacteria > Bacillota > Clostridia > Lachnospirales > Lachnospiraceae > Chordicoccus. The sequence continues at coordinate 21,248 of CADABA010000003.1, read as the reverse complement.
CGTAAGGACACGCAGGGCAAATCCGCATCAGGAGCTGAAGAATGCTCCGGAGAGCGCGCGCGAGGCAGTGCGTGAGAATGTCAGGGACTGCACCCGCGAGACAGCGGGAGAAGGAGGCCGGGATTATAATCGGGAAAGCGGCAGGGAGTATACCCGTGAGAACGCCCCGGAGGGGATCCGCGAGAAGCCGTTCTCCATCCCGGGTGACAACGGCAACACTGTGAGAGGGATCCTCGAGGTCATGCAGGATGGATTCGGTTTCCTGCGGAGTGATAATTTCCTGCCCGGTGAGGATGATGTTTACGTCTCGCCGTCCCAGATACGCCGGTTCAATCTGAAGACAGGGGATATGGTCTGCGGCAATAAGAGAGACAAAGCGCAGGGGGAAAAATATGGAGCGCTCCTTTATGTGACGTCTGTCAACGATCTTCCGCCTGAACAGTCCCGCCGCCGCAGTGTATTCGAAAATATGACACCGATCTTTCCGAACGAACGCATTAAGCTCGAGCGGCCGGACGGTTCGGCTGCGACCCGTGTCGTGGATCTGATCTCTCCGATCGGAAAGGGACAGAGAGGAATGATCGTCGCTCCTCCAAAGGCCGGAAAGACGACGCTCCTGAAGGATATCGCAAAATCGATCCTTATATCGAACGAGAAAGCCAATCTCATCATACTGCTGATCGATGAGCGTCCGGAAGAAGTTACTGATATGAAGGAATCCGTGCAGGGAAGCAATGTGGAGATCATCTACTCTACATTTGACGAGACGCCGGAGCACCACAGAAGAGTATCCGAGATGGTCATTGAGAGGGCAAAGCGTCTGGTCGAGCACCATCAGGATGTCATTATCCTTCTCGACTCCATCACACGGTTAACGCGTGCGTACAATATTCTGGTTCCGCCAAGCGGCAGGACACTGTCCGGCGGTCTTGACCCGACGGCTCTCTATATGCCGAAGCGCTTTTTCGGTGCCGCCCGCAATATGCGGGAGGGCGGAAGCCTGACGATTCTTGCCACAGCCCTTGTCGACACGGGGAGCAAGATGGACGATGTGGTCTACGAGGAGTTCAAGGGGACCGGCAATATGGAGCTGATCCTGGACAGAAAGCTTCAGGAGAAGAGAATATTCCCGGCGATCGACATCGTTAAATCCGGGACGAGGCGGGAGGACCTTCTGCTCACGCCGAAAGAAGCCCGCGCTGTCGAAATCATGCGCAGGCGCATGAACGGACTCAAGGCTGAGGAGGCAGTGGAGTCGATCCTGAACGCCTTTGCCTATTATCCGACCAACGAGCAGGTCGTAAATTCCGTGCTGGCAAAATGGCAGTGAGAATTCTGTCAGAATTCTGCGTTTCAGATTGAAAAGAGCGCTTGCATTGCCGGATGAACTATGCTAAAATCATATTCGCTGTCTTATGTATGAAGATCAGAATGTATTGAAAATGTTCTGCATCGGGCCGGATCCGATCGGATGAGTTTTTTCAGGGCGGAAATCATGCCGGATTTGCCCGGTTCTGACCTTTTGCAAAGCAGTCATAAGATCCTTTGTAAGGATCCGCGATAAGCGCTCCGTGAGGATGCGCAGAGGTTCGGTCTGGTATTCGGTCAGCTGTGATGACCCGGATCTCGCGCCGGTTTTCACGGGCGAAACTTGATTATATAAATTGCGTTTATAAAGAGGTGAGAAGTATGAAGGAAGCAATTCATCCGAAGTATTATCAGGCAACAGTGACCTGTAACTGCGGAAATACGTTTACTGTAGGTTCCACAAAGAAGGACATTCACGTAGAAATTTGCGCCAAGTGCCATCCTTTCTACACAGGCCAGCAGAAAGCTGCGAAGGCCCGCGGACGTATTGAAGCGTTCAACAGAAAGTACAATTTCAATAAGTAAATTGACCTGGGAAGGGACGGCGGAGAAATTCGCCGTCCCTTTTGAGATGGATCCGTTTTCCGCAGGGGAAGAAGGACGGTTTGCCGCATAGAGTGCGGCAGGTACCGTTCAGGAGCCGGACAGCGTCCGCGGATGGGAAGCATAGGCGTTCTTGAACGGCCTTCGAACGGATCTCGTCAGATCAAAGCTGTTGTTATCAGAGGAGTGGATTGAAAATGCAGCGATCATCTAATATTGGCGGTCAGGCAGTCATGGAAGGGATCATGATGCGGAACGGCGGCACATACTCTGTCGCGGTCAGAAAGCCGGACCATACCATTGAACTGAAAACGGAGCCGTATAAGAGCTTGGCGCCGAAGTGGGTCGGAAAAGTACCGATCGTGCGGGGCATGTTCGCTTTTGTGGACTCTCTTCGCCTCGGAATCGGAAGCCTCATGTGGTCTGCGGAGTTCGCCGCTGAGGATGAAGAGGAAGAGGAGGAGAAGAAAGAGGAGAAGGATCCGGAGAAGGAGGCAAAGGAGTGGAAGATCATCATGACGATCACCATGATCGTCTCGATCGGTTTTTCGGTCGGTCTCTTTGTGGTCCTGCCCTATCTTCTCTCGTCCCTGCTTCGGAGAATCGGGGCCCACGAGATCCTTGTTTCTGTGACGGAAGCTCTTCTGCGCGTCGTCATTTTTATGCTCTATATGTTCCTCATTTCCAGAATGAAGGACATTCAGAGAGTGTTCAGCTATCACGGGGCGGAGCATAAATGCATTAACTGTATCGAGAGCGGGCTCGACCTCAATGTCGAGAATGTTTTAAAGAGCTCCAGGCGCCATAAGCGCTGCGGGACCAGTTTTCTTCTTATAGTAATTGTCATATCAGTCATTGCGTTTCTCTTCATCGGGCTTCTGGGTATTACCTCCCCGCTGTGGAGATTCCTTGTGCGGATTATTCTTATTCCGGTCATAGCGGGAGTGGCATTTGAATTTCTTCGTCTTGCCGGGGCAAGTGATAATCCGGTCGTCTGTACGCTTGCTAAGCCGGGACTTGCCCTGCAGGGACTTGTCACCCGGGAGCCGGACGCGGAAATGGCGGAAGTGGCGATCGCCGCAGTCAACGCTGTCTTTGACTGGAAAGCATGGCAGCAAGAACAGGGGATTCGCTCATGACCGTCCGGGAACTTCTCCTCTGGGGGAAGGAGGAACTTGCGCGCGCACGCTGTCCGGATCCGGAGACAGACGCGAAGCTTCTTCTATATTATGCGGCGGACGCAGATCTCTCCTGGTATGCGCTGCATCGGGAGGAACCTGCGGAGGAAAGCACCAAAGAGCGCTTCCGATCGGCAGTCGCAAGGCGCGCTTTGCGGGAACCGCTCCAGTATATAACCGGGACTGCACCTTTTTACGGGTATTCGATGAAGGTGACGCCGGATGTCCTTATTCCCAGATTCGATACCGAGATCCTTGTGGAGGAGGTGCTTCGTGTTCTCGAACCGGATATGCGGCTTCTTGATATCTGCACGGGAAGCGGATGCATCCCCGCTGCAATTGCTAAGGAATTCGGGGAGCTGACGGGGGGCGCAGTCCTTGATGTGTCGGCCTCCGACATATCGGAAGAGGCCCTGCATGTCGCACGGGAAAATGCGGAGCGGCTGGGCGTCGATATTCATTTTGTAAAAAGCGATCTTTTTTCAGAGATCACGGGGACTTACGATGTCATCACCGCGAACCCCCCGTATATCAGAGAGGCTGATATATCCCTGCTCGATCAGGAAGTGCGTGCTTTTGAACCGCGCACTGCGCTGTCCGGGAGGGAGGACGGCCTGTATTTTTATAGAAAAATTACTGCCGAGGCATCCGATTATCTGCGCAGAGATGGTATAATGTTCCTTGAAATCGGCGCGGATCAGGCGGAGAGCGTATCCGGGATGCTTCGTGATCACGGATTCAGGGATATCCGGCTCGTACGAGATCTTGGCGGGCGGGACCGGGTTCTCATGGCAAAAAGGAAGACCTGATGTTAGATAAAGTGAATGGAATTCTTCGAAGACAGGAGGAGATCCTTGCGGAGCTGGCCACGCCGGACGTCGCGGACGATCCGGGGAGAATGACTGCGCTCATGAAGGAACAGGCACAGCTCATGCCGGTCGCAGAGGTATGCCTGGAGTACAGAAAAGCGGAAGACGCACTCTGTGATTCGCGTCTCCTTCTCGAGGAGGAAGAGGATCCGGAGATGCGCGACATGCTCTCCGAGGAAATCGAAAATGCAAAGGCGCAAAAGGAAAAAGCCGAAGCTGAACTTCGGATCCTTCTGCTTCCGAAAGACCCGAATGACAGGAGAAACGCAATCGTAGAGATCCGGGCCGGGGCCGGAGGAGATGAGGCTGCACTGTTCGCGGCGGAGATCTACCGGATGTATGTGCGGTATGCTGACCGGCGCGGATGGAAAACGGAGATGATCTCCCTCAACGAGAACGGGCTTGGCGGGTTCAGGGAATGTACATTTCAGGTGAACGGATCCGACGTGTTCGAGCGCCTGAAGTATGAAAGCGGGACACACCGCGTCCAGAGAGTACCCGCAACAGAGAGCGGGGGGAGGATCCACACGTCGACCGTAACGGTCGCTGTTCTTCCGGAAGCGGAGGAAATAGATGTGGAAATCGACCCTAAGGACTGCAGGATCGATGTATTTCGTGCGACCGGAAACGGCGGGCAGTGCGTCAATACGACGGATTCCGCGGTAAGACTGACGCATATCCCGACAGGGATCGTGATCTCCTGTCAGGATGAGAAGTCACAGCTGAAGAACAGGGCCAGGGCGATGAAGGTCCTTCGCGCAAGGCTCTATGATCTGGAACGGCGCGCCGCACATGAAAAGCGTGCGGATCTCAGGCGAAGCCAGGTCGGAACGGGAGACCGTTCTGAGAAGATCAGGACCTATAATTTCGGCCAGGGGCGTGTCACAGACCACAGGATCCATTTGACGACGCATCGAATTGACAGCATTCTGGACGGGGACCTTGATGAGATCATTGAAAGCCTGATCCGTACGGAGCAGGCAGAGAAACTTGCAAACGAGAAAGAGGTGGAAGCATAATGAAAAAAACAGCGCTGGTAATTCTGGCGGCAGGGATCGGAAGCCGTTTCGGCGGGGGAATCAAGCAGCTTGAACCTGTAGGCCCGAACGGGGAAATAATTATGGATTTTTCGATCTATGATGCCCTGGAAGCGGGATTCAACAAGATCGTTTTCATTATAAGAAAGGATCTGGATGCGGATTTTCGCAGGATCATCGGTGAGAGGATCGAAAAGGTCACGGAAGTCGCATACGCATATCAGGAAATCGACGATCTCCCGGAAGGATTTTCAGTGCCGGAGGGAAGGAAGAAACCCTGGGGGACGGGACATGCGCTCCTTTGTGCAAGGGATGTGATCTCGGAGCCCTTCGCAGTCATCAATGCGGACGATTATTACGGGAAGAAAGGCTTCCTCGCGCTCCATGACGCGCTCACCCGGGAAGAGGAGAGCGAAAAAGAACAGATCTGCATGGCGGGGTTTGTTCTCGGAAATACGCTTTCGGACAACGGCGGTGTGACGCGCGGGATCTGCAGTCAGGATGAAGAGGGCAGGCTCATCGGGATCGTCGAGACCAAGAACATCATCCGCACTGAGGGCGGAAGCGGAGCAGCCGCGATGACGGACGACGGACTCGTACCGGTTGATTCCGAGAGCCTTGTGTCCATGAATATGTGGGGATTTCACGAGGAGTTTCTTGATGATCTCAGGGAAGGATTCCCTGTGTTTCTCAAGGCGGCAGAGGATAAGCCGTTCAGTGCGGAATACCTGCTTCCCACGATCGTGGATGATCTCCTGAAATCCGGGAGAGCCGATGTCTCCGTTCTGAAGACGGATGATAAGTGGTTCGGTGTGACTTATAAGGAGGATAAAGATTCTGTCAGGAAAGCGTTCGAGAAACTGGTCTCGGACGGCGTCTATGAATCCCCGCTCTTTGGGTAAATCCGGGAAAGGGGTTTCTCTGTTTTCAATGATCTGACAGCTGAAGTTACTTGATTGTTGTGCCGGAAATGAAACGCTATGTCGGAAAAAGAAGTTAGTAAGAAGAGGAGATTATTATGGGAAAGTATTTCGGAACGGACGGATTCAGAGGAGAGGCCAATGTCACGCTGACTGCGGAAAAGGCTTTTAAAGTAGGCCGTTTTCTCGGATGGTATTACGGGCAGAAGCATGAGGATGGAAAGGCCAGGATCGCGATCGGCAAGGATACGAGACGAAGCAGCTACATGCTCGAGGATGCACTTTCTGCAGGCCTCACATCATCCGGCGCTGACGCTTATCTTCTTCATGTGACGACGACTCCGTCTGTATCTTATGTGGTCAGAACAGAGGAGATGGACTGCGGGATCATGATTTCCGCGAGCCACAATCCGTTCTATGATAACGGAATCAAGTGCATGCGTTCAAACGGTCAGAAAATCGAACCGGAAATAGAGGAGCAGATCGAAGAGTATCTTGATGGAAAAATCGGGGAGATCCCATACGCGAAGAGAGAACAGATCGGGCGCACGATTGATTTCTCAGCCGGCAGGAATCGGTACATCGGATATCTTATGGCGATCCCGACCAGAAGTTTCAAACGGCTCCGAATCGGCCTTGACTGCGCGAACGGAAGTGCCTCCGCGATCGCAAAGAGTGTTTTTGACGCGCTTGGCGCGAAGACCTACGTGATGGGCAATGCTCCGGACGGTCTCAATATCAACCGCGGATGCGGCTCCACCCACATTGAAGCCCTTCAGAACTTTGTCAATGACAACGGTCTGGACGTCGGCTTCGCCTATGACGGCGACGCGGACCGCTGCCTCGCCGTAGATGAGAACGGCAATATCGTCAACGGCGATCACATCATGTTCCTCTGCGGAAAGTATATGAAGGAGACCGGAGCGCTGAAGGATGACACGATCGTCACGACGGTCATGTCGAATCTCGGCCTTTATAAGGCATGCGATGCAAACGGGATGCGATATGAGCAGACAGCAGTCGGCGATAAATATGTTGCTGAGAATATGCTTGCGAACGGATACCGTATCGGCGGCGAGCAGTCCGGCCATATCATTTTCAGCAAATATGCTACGACGGGAGACGGGATCCTGACTTCCCTCATGGTCGTTCAGACAATGCTCGACAAGAAGCAGTCCCTGTCCGCCCTCGCCGGAGAAATGAAGACCTATCCGCAGATCCTTAAGAACGTAAAGGTCTTCGATAAGGCCGCTGCCCAGGCAAATCCGAAGGTGCAGGAGGCAGTTTCGGCTGTTGCAAAAGCGCTCGGCAGTGACGGAAGGATCCTTGTCAGAGAGAGCGGGACGGAACCGCTGATCCGCGTTATGGTCGAGGCAAAAACACAGGATATCTGCAGAGAAATGGTCGACAGCGTTGTCAAAGTAATTTATCAGGAAGGGCTTGCGATTGAGTAAAGCGGAGACAGAGAAACGATTATACAGCAGATTTCGGGCAGTTCTTTTTACAGGACTGCTCGCGTGTGTCCTGTGCCTTGCGGGATGCGGATCTCCGGAAGCGAAAGAGATGTATGAGCAGGCGGCAAAGAGCCTGACGGAGGGCGATTATGCGGCTGCAGAGACACAGTTCGGCCAGGTCATCCAATCCGGGGAATATGTCTCCGAGAGCTACAGAGGGCTCGGACTTGCTCAGATGTATCTGCAGAATTTCGCGGAAGCCTGCATCAATCTCGAGAAATCTCTGCTCTATATGAAAGGGGAGGACGAGAGCTTTGAGCGGGACGTAAATCTGTATCTGGCCTATTGCCGGGAACGGCACGGAGAAAAAGAGAAGGCGATGGAGATCTATAACGAGCTCCTTCAGGAAAAAGAGGATCCCGATATCTATTTCCTGCGCGGAAAACTGTATGTTGAGGAGGAGAATGCGGAGGCGGCTGCTGCGGATTTTGACAAGGCGTCGGAGATCAGCAATGACTACGATCTCTTCATTAACATCTATGAAGTCTATGCCGGACACGGGAAGAATTATGACGGCAGTGCTTATCTTGAGAAAGCACTGCAGGTCGTAAATTCGTCGGAGACGGATTATTACAAGAAGGGGCTTGTATATTATTATCTGCAGGAGTACGAGAATGCCAAGGATAATCTGATCCAGGCGATGAACGCCAATCCTGACGATGGGAAAGCCATTCTCCTTCTGGGACGGGTCTATCTTTCCATGAATGACCTTGCGGATGCGAGGGCGATGTTTAACGAGCACATCGTAAATGACACGAATGTGGCCGCCGCTTATGACGGTCTTGCCATGTGCGATATTGCGGAGGAGAACTATGAATCGGCGCTTGCCAATGTACAGGCGGGACTTGCGCGCGGCAACCTGGAGGCTAATAAAGGACTTCGCTTCAATGAGATCATTGTCTATGAGCATCTGAAGGACTGGGAGACTGCGAAACAGAAAGCATCCGACTATGTTCTCATGTACCCGCTCGACGAGGCGGGAATGCGCGAAAATCAATTCCTCTCAACAAGATAAAAAACGGACGGACGGCCTTCTGGCGGTCCGTCTTTTTATCTCAGTGGGGAAGACCCCTGCTTCTATAAGCGGGGGCCTTCCCCACTGAGATAAAAGCCTTAGCTACACAATGCTCCATTGGAGCATTGTTACGCATGCAGAGGCACGGCCGATCGCGGTCGAGAGAAAAGAATGCGCGGCAGGAACGATTTGGCGTTTTCTGAAGTGTATTTCAATCAAAAGTAACCAAAATCGATCATATGCCTGTTTCCAATTAAAATGATTAAAATATGCGTAGGGTTAAACAAAAATATTGGAATTCAGGCGGGATCTTTATTCAGTTTTGTACAAAAAAAGCAGGGTAATTTTGGCGATTATTGCTGATTGGAAATGATTGAAAATGATCGAAATTAATGATACTATAATTTCAGGAATACTGGGGCGGAAGTCTGAGGGTAAGAATATCTATGCTGACAGAGGAACGGTGGAGTGCCATATTGGAACTCGTGGAAAAGGAAAAAGCGATCTCCGTGACAGAGCTGGAGAAAGAACTTGGCGTCTCGGCCTCTACGATCCGCCGGGATCTCACTCAGCTCAATATGATGGGGAAGCTTTTAAAAGTACACGGCGGAGCGACCAGTATCGGCACCCAGTACGTGAATCGTGACCTCACGATGGATGAGAAGTATACCCTGTACAGTGAGGAGAAACGGAGAATCGCAGAATTCGCGGCAAATCTTATTGCTCCGACTGATTTCGTTTATATCGATGCGGGGACGACGACCGAGATGCTTGTCGAATGCATCAAGGAACATCGTGCCACCTATGTGACGAACTCCATGGGACATGCGCTGAAGCTTGTGCGGAAAGGGTGCAGGGTATTTCTTCCAGGCGGTGAGATCAAGAACAGCACGGAGGCGATCGTCGGAGCGGACGCGATCGAGTATATCCGCAGACTGCACTTTACGATCGGATTTTTCGGCACGAACGGAATTTCCCCGGAAGTCGGATTTACGACGCCGGATCCGAACGAGGCCATGATCAAGCGCTTAGCGATCGGGCACTCGAAGAAAAAGTATATTTTGAGTGACCGGAGTAAATTCCAGATCATATCACCGGTGACATTTGCTGCATTCGATAGTGCTACGGTGATCACGGATTCTATTCCGGACCAAAAATATAAAAAGTATGAAAACATAGTGGAGGTGGGAAAATGATTTACACAGTAACATTCAACCCGT
>CADABA010000003.1:0-11503 GCA_902785985.1 uncultured Lachnospiraceae bacterium | reverse complement strand
GCGCCTGGGCGTAATCAACCGCACGTATTATGAAAATATTCTTCCGGGCGGTAAGGGAATCAATGTTTCCATCGTTCTGAAAAATCTTGGCCATGAGAGCACGGCGCTCGGATTTATGGCAGGTTTTACGGGACGCGAAATCGCCGCAAGGCTTGAGAAGTTCGGTGTCGCGTCCGACTTTATCGAAGTCGAGGAAGGTCTTTCCAGAATTAATGTCAAGGTAAAGTCCAACGAAGAGTCCGAGATCAACGGCCAGGGCCCGAAGATCACGGATGCCAATATTGAAGCTCTTTACGAGCAGCTCGACAAGCTTGTCGAGGGTGATATCCTCATCATCTCCGGAAGTGTTCCGAACACACTGCCCGGCGATATGTATGAGCGGATCATGTCCAGACTGGAAGGCAAGGGAATCGACATCGTCGTGGATGCTGAGAGAGCACTGCTCGTGAATGTTCTCAAGTATCACCCGTTCCTCATCAAGCCGAACAATCATGAGCTGGGCGATATTTACGGAGTGACGCTGAAGACGCAGGATGAGGTGATCCCGTATGCGAAGAAGCTTCAGGAAGAAGGCGCACGCAATGTTCTTATCTCCATGGCAGGAGAAGGTGCTGTGTTCATTTCCGAGAAGGGCGATGTCTTAAAGAGCCCGGCTCCGAAGGGAACCGTTGTCAACTCAGTCGGCGCAGGGGATTCCATGGTCGCAGGCTTTGTGACCGGCATGATCGAATCCGGCGATTACAAGACCGCGTTCAGAATGGGTCTCTGCACGGGCTCGGCAAGTGCATTTTCACCGGATCTCGCAACGAGACCTGAGGTCGAGGCACTTCTTGCCGCACTCCCGGAGATCGGCTGAAAAAAGAACCTCTTCTGTGAGCGCGAAAGCCTGAGTACTGAGGCGTGAGCGGTCATAGAGAGTGCCGGAAAAGGCGGGATCCGCCTTGTGAAAGAATTTCACACCGGAATATCGGTGCATGAAATAGGATCTCCTTCCTCTGCGTATGGAAGGATGTCCCGGCTCTGAAGAGGAGATATACTTTGTCTGCGGATGTGCCCCGGGAAAGTGGCGATGAAGGGGATACTTCCGGAGTATTATGTCAGATTCAGGGCTGTTTTTAAGAGATGTATCTGCAGCGCACCTGTGTGCTACATACACGGGCGGCAGCAAAGAGTCTCTTAAGGGTTCACGTCAGTATCAAACCTAAAAAAGAGGAGGAAAGGGTATGAGAATAACTGACTTGCTGAAACCGGAAGGAATTAAGATCGGTGGAAGCGCAACAGATAAAATGGATGCCATCAACCAGATGGTAGACCTCATGGCTAAGGAAGGCAATGTTGCAGATAAGGCGAAATATAAAGCTGCAGTCCTTGCCCGTGAACAGGAGAGCACGACAGGAATCGGCGACGGCATCGCAATTCCGCATGCCAAGACAGACGCTGTCAAGGCGCCCGGCCTTGCTGCCATGACTCTGCCGAACGGTGTCGATTATGAAGCGCCGGACGGAGAACCGTCTGACATCATCTTCCTGATTGCAGCCCCGAATACAAAAGAGAATGTCCATCTGGAAGTTCTTTCACGCCTGTCCATGCTCCTTATGGACGATGATTTTACGGATGCTCTCCGCAAGGCCAAGACGGTAGACGAATTCCGCAGCATCGTAGATAAGGCTGAGTCAGAGAAGCTGGCAGAGGAGACTGCGAAAGAAGCAGCTGCAGCATCCGGAGCTTCCGGCGGGTATGACATTCTTGCGATCACAGCCTGCCCGACAGGTATTGCGCATACATACATGGCTGCTGAAGCTCTTGAGAAGAAGGCTGCCGAGATGGGCCTTAAGCTGAAAGCTGAGACACAGGGATCTGTCGGTGCAAAGAATATCCTCACGGCAGAGGAAATCGCAAATGCGAAGGGTATTATCATCGCAGCGGACAAGACGATCGATCTTGCACGTTTCGGCGGCAAGCAGGTCTATCAGACATCCGTCTCTGCCGGTATCAACAAGCCGGAAGAGCTCATCAACAAGATCCTGAACAATGAAGCTCCTATCCTTGACGGCTCCGCACCGAAGGCAACGGCGGCGGCTGACGGCGGCAGCATAGGATCCAATTTCTACAAGTACCTCATGAACGGCGTATCCCATATGCTTCCGTTCGTTGTCGGCGGTGGTATCCTGATCGCGATCGCATTCCTGATCGACGGATTCCTCGCACCGAATGCAGGTGCGGACTTCGGTTCTGCCACGCCTGTAGCGAAATTCTTCAAGCAGGTCGGTGGTGACGCGTTCGGCTTCATGCTTCCGATCCTTGCCGGTTACATCGCGATGGCGATCGCTGACAGACCCGGTCTTGCAGTCGGTTTCGTCGGCGGTACTCTTGCGAACGCCGGTTACAGCTGGGGCTGGCTCACCAGCGGCAACGCTGTCGGCGGCGGATTCCTTGGCGCTCTCTTTGCCGGTTTTGTCGCAGGTTTCTTTGTCAAGTGGCTTGAAGGTGCTTGCGAAAAGCTTCCGGATTCCCTGGAAGGTATCAAACCGGTACTGCTTTATCCGCTGATCGGTATCCTCGGTATCGGCGTGATCATGTTCACGGTCAACCCGATCTTCGCATGGATCAACACGGCAATGACCAATGTCCTGAAGTCGGCGGCATGATGTCCATCGACATGGGCGGCCCGTTCAACAAGGCAGCTTACGTATTCGGTACGGCGATGCTGGCTGAAGGCACTGACGCAGGTAAGATCATCATGGCTTCCGTTATGGTCGGTGGTATGGTTCCTCCGCTCGTAATCGCTCTTTCCACGACGATCTTCAAGAACAAGTGGTCTGAGGCTGACAGAAAGGCCGGCCTTGTGAACTACATCATGGGTCTGTCCTTCATTTCCGAAGGTGCGATCCCGTACGCGGCAGCTGATCCGGGACGTGTTATTCCGTCCTGTATCGTCGGCTCTGCAATCGCAGGCGCGATCTCTGCTGCATTCGGCTGCGCAAGCCCGGCTCCGCACGGCGGTTTCTGGGTCATCGCGATCATCAAGAACCCGGCTATGTACGCAGTTGCTCTGCTCGTCGGCTCTGTGATCGGCTGCCTGATCCTGTCCTTCCTGAAGAAGCCGTACGAAGGCTGATCATTCCAGGAAAAATTATAATTCGTATAAAGAGGAGGGCTCCCGTTTTTGGGAGCTCTCTTTTTTACTGCTGAATTACGATTTTTCGATAGATCCTGCAGTCTAATTTTCGCTTTATCCAGGGCGCGGCAAGTGTACCGGGGTGTTCCTGATCATGAAGACATATTTCCGGCTGAACGCATCTCTTATTGAATGGATGGGGGAAAGATGGTATCATTGGTTCGATCCTGCTAACCGTATTGATGGGTTTCCGCTTTATAATACACTTTAAGCCCGTTTCACAAAAGGGCAGGAACGTGTTATCATAGTGAGAGGGGCCGGCGCGAAAAACAGGCGCCTCGAGTTTAGAAGGAAGGTTGACTATGTACAGAAAAATCGAGAGAAATGCTCCCTGCTGGTGCGGAAGCGGAAAAAAATATAAGGCATGCCATCAGGCATTCGACGAGAAAATCATACGCTTTGAGCGCATGGGACATATCGTGCCGGGCAGGAACCTGTTCAAGACACCGCAGGATATAGAAGGGATAAAGAAAAGTGCTGTTATCAATATCGCAGTGCTGGATGAAGTGGGAGATAAAATTCGGGCAGGCATGTCCACGCAGGAGATCGACGACATCGTTATGTCCGTGACAGAAAAAATGGGCGGGATCCCGGCGGATCTCGGCTATGAGGGATTTCCGAAAAGCGTATGCACATCCATCAACAATGAGGTCTGCCACGGCATTCCGTCGGATGACATAATTCTGAAGGACGGCGATATCATCAACGTGGACTGCTCGACGATCCTGAATGGCTATTTTTCGGACTCATCCCGCATGTTCTGCATCGGGAATGTCGACCCGGAATGGAAAAAACTCGTCGATGTGACGAAGGAATGTGTTGAGATCGGTTTTAAGCATGTGAAGCCCTGGACACTTCTCGGTGACATGGGCAATGCGGTTCACCAGCACGCTCTGGCGCACGGCTACTCCGTCGTTCGTGAGATCGGCGGTCACGGATGCGGGAACGCGTTCCATGAAGATCCGTTCGTCAGCTATGTATCCAAGCCGGGGACAGAGATGCTCATGGTTCCGGGGATGGTCTTTACGATCGAACCGATGGTCAATATGGGGACGGACCGGATCACGGTCGATGAGAAGAACGGCTGGACGATTTATACTGCGGACGGAAAACCTTCCGCGCAGTGGGAGATCGAGGTGCTTGTTACGGAGACCGGCGCGGAGATCCTGTCCTACTGAAAATGTGTGTTTTCTGCGGTGCTCTGTCTTTTGAAGGCGGATATTCGCTGCGGAGATCCGGTCGATCAGTGACAGATTTGTGAAAACAGATTAGAATATTATAAACTTTGTGAACAATTTGAGAATTCTCAGGTCAAGAACTTTCTTTTTTTAAAAATGGGTTTATACTCAAAGTATCCGGGTAAAAACGGTATGTATCATTGGAATATCGGTTCCCCGGGGGTGTTTAAGGTGCGCTGGCGGACACGAAGATCTTCACGGTGTATGCAGGTGTCAGGCAGCGGAACGGCTGCGGTAAAGGACAGCGCAGCTCTTATGGAAATGTTCTACGGAGATATATCAGTACACGGCTGCATTTTGGGCGTACGTGACGGGAAAAAGCGATCCGGGAACAGTCATTGAAATTCTTTCAGAGGAGGTATTAAAAAATGAAGTTGTCGGATGGACTCAGAACAGTATTTCTCGCAGGTGTCGGAGCAGTTGCAGTAACAGGTGAGAAGGCTAAGAAGCTTGTCGATGATCTCGTAAAGAAGGGTGAACTGACAGTGGAAGAGGGAAAGGTCCTCAACGAAGACATCGCCAGAAAGATGGGTGAGAAGGCAGAAAACTTCAAGCCGGAGAAAATATCAAAGAGTATCCGCGGAATCCTTTTTGATATCGATAAGATGACACAGGAAGACCGCGATGAGCTGATGGAGAAGATCAAGGCAGCCAACGAAGCTGCTATGAAGGCGGCAGAGGAAGCTGCAACGGTTGTCGGAAAAGCAGCTAAAACAGCGGGCGATGCGATCTTTAAGAAGGATGGAAAAGCGGAAGAAGCAGAGTGTGAAGAAGCAGCTGCTGAATGCGAAGCATGCGAGAAAGCGGAAGAAGCTCTGGACGCAGCGGTAAATGAAGTCGAGGAGATCGTGGCAGATGCAGAGGCTTGTGCAGAGGAAGCCTGTGATGCTGTGAAGGAAGCAGCAGAAGAGATCGTTTCTGAGGATAAGGACGAGGCGTGAGAATCTGAATGCGTTCTGTAAGAACGCCGCTCGTTAACATGGTTCTTTCAGAAGAAATCACACCGGATCCACTTGATCCGTGCCTGTCCCGCGAGCGGGATGTGAATAGGACCGGCGATAAATGATATCGGTTTTTGATATGAAGAAAGGGAGCAGACACGTTGGCTGCTCCCTTTTATACGACCGGATACTTTGATGATTCACGCGTCCCGGTGCTTCTTTGCGGCCGGATTGGCGGGGGCTGATTTGAGCCGCTTTTTTCCGGGCCGGTCTGCTCCCGGACCGGTTTTCCTCAGCTGGTCCGCAGAACTTTTTTCCAGAGCTTTCTCCTCGTTCTTTATTTCCCAGTGGATAAGGAAGGTCAGAACACCGCGGAGCAGTATGATCGCGCCGAGTATATAGAGTTCGTCCCGGTCCCGTGTAATGACGGTCCGGAGGACCTCCCCGCCCAGCTTGAATTCAAGTGCGAGGGCGATTCCCTGCGCCAGATCGAGCCGGACAAAATGGTCTTTCCGGGTCCAGGATATGAAGCAGCGGACAGCCGTGTAGACAAGGATAAATACGCCGAAGAATTCCAGAACGGTGACGCTGAACTGGACGATATATGTCAAAACTGTCTCCAGAATTGTGATAAAACTTTCCATGATGCCTCCTGAATGTGTGCAGAAACCTTGAATACAGTATAAATTATCAGAAAAAAGAAGACAATACCTGAGAATGAAAAACTGCGTACTTAAGGAATACAGGAGGCTGCAGCCGCGCAGAGAGGAAGGTACTCCGCAACTTGCGCGGAGCGGCAGGAACCGGGGGATATGGCAGGACCGGCTAAAGAATATGCTCCGCCTCTCGCGCGTCGCGGCAGGAACGCTGAGGCGTTCCTGAATCTCCGGTGCCGTCGGGAGAATGCAGGGAGTATACCTACAGGAGACTTCCGGAAAACAGCGAGATCAGCGTATCGGCAAGCTCGTCCGCCCCGTCTTCGCAGTTCCTCTCGACATAAACCTTTGCGATCCCGACAAAGCCGCTTGCTATGAAGCCTGCCGAATAGCTTCTCTGCTCCGCTTCGAGTTTGCCCAGAAAACAGCCGCATTCGTGCATGGATTCATAAATGCTGTCATAGAGGAGATGCGTGATGTTGTTCTCGACCAGAAGGTGGATAAAATCGGCGTGATCTGTGAGATATCGGCAGTAATCCCGGCAGAAGACTTCCATACGGCAGGAATTCAGGGACTGATCCCCCGGATCGTGTTCATTTTCCGGAAGATGCTCTGCCGGCATATAACAGTAGTAGTTCTGAAGAATGCGGATGACTACGTTTTCCTTCGACTGGTACAGGCTGTAGAAGGTCTGGCGGGAAATCCCTGCGCAGCGGCAGAGCTCGCTGACGGAGATCTCGTCATAGGGTTTCTCCTTCATGAGAGCGAGAAGGGTGCTCGCGATCTGATCCTGGGAGGCCAGGGCAGTCTTGTTTGTTCCGCAATATAAATATTTCATAGAATCCTCCATGAAAAGTCTGCATCGCCGGAGGCTTTTATTCTTCATCGCGAGACTGTACTCACGATGAAGTCAGGTTTCACTTTGCACGTGTATCTCACGTTTGAAGATACGGGTACTGCGCGATGAAGATACAAGAACGCCTGGGCGTTCTTGCCGCGACATGCGCGGCGCGTAAGCGCCTTCCGCTGCGCATGTCTGCGAACCGCCGGAGGCATTTATTCTTCATCGCGAGACTGTACTCACGATGAAGTCAGGTTTCACTTTGCGCGTGTATCTCACGTTTGAAGATACGGGTACTGCGCGATGAAGAATAAAAACATTGACAAATGTAAACGTTGGTGATATCTTCATTACAGGGTTTGACACTTGTAAAGGATATACAGTCATTCTAGCATACGACGGCGGCTTGTCAAGAAACGAAAAGGGATACAGATTTCGGCGGGTCCGCGGATCTATGCGGCTCGCGATGCCGCGCACCGCATGTCTGCGCGGGGAATGCTGAGGGCGTTCCTGAATCTGTACCGCGCTGTTTTTTACGTACGCATATCTGATGGCTCCGGAAGGAGCCAAATTTTTTAATCAGATGTTGGCACTCGAACTGATTGAGTGCTAACAGAAAAAGGAGGATAATATGGCAGTAGTTCCGATTTATAACAGAATTATTGTACCGTTTGGCAGTATTGTGATCATGAACGAGCATTATACGAAGGTGACCGGAAGGATTCCGAACGAAGGGGAGAAGACGGTGCTCATCCTGTCGAGGGAGAACCTTCTCCGTGAGGAATTCCGGGAAGACAGCTTCTATCCGATCGGCGTCACGGGCGTGATCACGGAAGTCAACAAGAGCGGATATCTCGTTGTGCGCACTTCGAACCGTGTGAATATCAACGAGGTGACGATTTACCGTGACCATACGATCGATCTCGACATATCGAAGCGGAAGGATACGGATCCGGTCGACAGGGAGGAGGAAGCGCTCCGCCTGAAGAAAATGAAGGCCGCGATCAACTCCTTCTCGATGCAGATGCCGAACGGGAAGGGAGTCATGTCTGCATTTCTCGCGCAGTGGACATCCATCGGCGAAATCGCCGCAGCCATGTCTCCCTGGATGATGAATACACCGGAGGAGAAATATTCGGTGCTTGCAGTGGACAGCGCCAAAGAACGGCTTGACCTTCTTGAGCGCATGATCTATGAGAATATTGAGACCTACAGGATCAACAATGAGGCAGAGAGTGCCCAGAAGGAAGAGTATCAGAAGGTCTATCGGGAATCCGCGATCCGCAAGCAGATCGAGTATCTGCAGAAGGAGCTCGACGAGATGCATCCGGAGGAAGTGTCCGAGATCCGAAAATTCGAGATCAGGATCGAGGAGTCTGGAATGAATGAGACTGCCCGGAAGGAGGCAGACAAGGTCCTGAACAGGCTGAAACAGGAGGGCGCGAACAGTGTGGAGTCGGGAATTCTCTATGATTACCTTGATTTTGTCACCGGGCTTTCCTGGAAGAAGGAGAAGGCGGAAACAATCGATCTTGATGAAGCAGAGCAAGTCCTGAATGAGACGCACTACGGTCTTGACAAGGTCAAAAAGAGGATCCTGGAACAGATCGCGGTCATGAATCTGAAACGCATGCAGGCCGGGTCGATCCTCCTGTTCGTCGGAGCGCCCGGGACCGGCAAGACAAGCATCGGTCAGGGAATCGCGCAGGCGCTGAATCGTAAGTATGTCCGGGTGAGCCTCGGCGGTGTGCGGGATGAGGCTGATATCCGGGGACACAGACGGACCTATATCGGGGCTATGCCCGGCCGGATCATGGACGGGATCGCGAAGAGCGGCGTCTCGAACCCGGTCATGGTACTCGACGAGGTCGACAAGCTCTCCGCCTCGTACAACGGCGATCCCGCAAGTGCCCTTCTGGAAGTGCTTGATCCGGAGCAGAACAATACATTTACGGACCACTATATGAATGTACCGTATGACCTCTCCAGCGTACTCTTCATCTGCACGGCGAACTCGCTGGACACTGTACCGGCACCGCTGCTGGACCGGATGGAGGTCATTTCCTTCCAGGGATACACACCCTACGAGAAGCTTCAGATCGCCGAAAAGCACCTGCTGCCAAAGGCAATGCGGGCTGTCGGGATCCGGAGTGAGAATCTGGAGGTCGGTGAGGATGTGCTGAATAAGATCATCGCGGATTATACACGTGAAGCGGGCGTGAGAACGCTCAAGAAACGGCTGGATACACTGTGCAGGACGGCGGCGGTCGAGATCGTGCGCGGAAATGATAAGCAGCTCGTCATCCATGAAAATGAGCTCCGAGACTACCTCGACATGCGCCCGATCAGCCACGGAAAGGTCGGTAAGGAGGGAAAGCCGGGCGTGGTCACCGGACTCGCGTGGACACAGGTGGGCGGTGAGATCCTCTTTATTGAGACGCTCATGACTAAAGGCACCGGCAAGATCATCGTGACCGGCCAGCTTGGAGACGTCATGAAGGAGTCCAGCACGATCGCGATCAGTCTCGTAAAGTCGCTCTATCCGGAGAAGGCGGAGCTCTTCGAGAAAAATGATCTTCACATCCACGTCCCGGACGGAGCGACGCCGAAGGACGGTCCCTCTGCGGGAATCACGATGACCACGGCACTTGCATCGCTCGTGACAGGCATTCCGGTCACGCCCGAGACGGCGATGACGGGTGAGATTTCCCTGCAGGGGGATGTCAGACCGATCGGAGGGCTTCCGGAGAAGCTGATGGCAGCGCAGAGAGCGGGCGTGCGCAGGGTCTTTATCCCTGCAGAGAACGAGGAGGATCTGCGCGATGTTCCCGGGGAAGTGCTCGAGGAACTTCAGATCGTACCGGTCCGCCGCGCGGAGGATGTGCTGGGCGCTCTTTCTCTCGTTGAGACGAAAGAATGAAACGGCACGTTCTTTCCGGACCTGCGAAAAAAAATCTGTGTCAGTAAGCGCAGAGTATCCTCCCGGAGGGATGCCATGGAAATTATGCACCGCAGACTGACCGTAGAGGATTCGCAGAGAGAATTCTCGGTGTGAAAATAGGTGCACGCTCCTGCGCTTTTATGTTATACTCAGTTCTTATGAGAGAAATATATTTTGATAATTCATCAACGACGCGTGTCTCACCCGGGGCTGCTGATACAGTCATGCGGGTCATGACAGAAGATTACGGGAATCCGTCCTCGCTCCATAAAAAGGGCGTTGACGCCGAGAAGTATATCAAGACATCCGCACAGGCGATCGCGAAGGTCCTGAAAGTCTCGGAAAGTGAGATTTATTTCACTTCCGGCGGAACAGAGGCCAATAACTGGGCGCTCATCGGAGGGGCGCTTGCAAATCGCCGCGCGGGCAATAAGATCATTACGACAAAAATGGAGCATCCGGCAGTCTCGGAGCCGCTTAAGTTTCTTGCGAAAGAGGGCTTTCATGTCGTCGGCATCGATGTCGACAGTCAGGGACGCCTGGATCTTTCGCAGCTTGAGAGGGAGCTTACGCCGGATGTGATCCTTATCTCGATGATGTATGTCAACAACGAGATCGGCGCGGTGACGCCCGTTCATGAGATCGGGAAAATGAAAAGACAGCTCTGCCCAAAAGCCCTCTACCATATTGACGCTATTCAGGCGTTCGGGAAGTACCGCATTTACCCGAGGGAAATCGGCGCAGACATGCTCAGCGTAAGCGGGCATAAGCTGCACGGTCCCAAGGGAACAGGCTTTTTATATAAAAGTGAGCGGGCGAAAGTCCTGCCGCTCATTCTCGGAGGCGGACAGCAGAGCGGACTGCGCTCCGGAACGGAGAATGTACCGGGGATCGCCGGACTGGGAGTTGCCTGCGAGGAGGCGTACAGAGATCTTGAAGAGTCGGTCGCACACATGAGAGCGCTCCGTGAGCGGCTGTGCGCGGGGCTTTCCGGAATGGAAGGGGTCGTCATCCACGGCATGCCGGGAGACGAAGGCGCGCCACATATCGTGAACGCAGCGTTCATCGGCGTCGGTGCGGAGGTGCTCCAGCACACGCTCGAAGACCGGGGAATTTATGTATCGGCAGGCTCAGCCTGCTCCTCCCACAAGCGATGCTTCGAAGATATACAAGACGATAAGAAGAGAGGTCCTATGTACAATTCATTTCTGATCAAATACGGCGAGATCGGCATCAAGGGAGACAACCGTCATCTTTTTGAGGATGCGCTCGCAAAGCGGATCCGCACGCTCCTTGCGCGCATCGACGGAGATTTTGACGTTACGAAGACGCGCGGGAGAATTTATGTCAACTGCGGAGGGAACTGGAATTTTGACGAGACGATCGATGTCCT
Organism: uncultured Lachnospiraceae bacterium; assembly: GCA_902785985.1. Classification (GTDB taxonomy): domain Bacteria; phylum Bacillota; class Clostridia; order Lachnospirales; family Lachnospiraceae; genus Chordicoccus. The sequence goes on along the minus strand of CADABA010000003.1, from coordinate 315 downwards.
GCAGCATGTTTTCGGGATCGTGGGAATTTGCCCGGTCGTCATTTACGAAAAAGGGGATATCGAAAAGCTGCGCGCCGATATCGTTTCCTACATCAGCGAAGAACATCCGGGATGCACATCCACATTCAAGGTGAAGGCGAGACGTGTGGACAAGGAATATCCGCTGACATCCATGGAGGTGGATGCGGAGCTCGGAGAGGCGATCCTCATGGCTTATCCGTCGATGAAGGTCGACGTCCATGATCCGGAGATCCTTTTTGACGTTGAGATCCGCGATGAGATCTATATTTATTCGAAGATCATTCCGGGACCGGG
>CADABA010000002.1 GCA_902785985.1 uncultured Lachnospiraceae bacterium | reverse complement strand
CGCTTTAAAAATCTGAAGTGCCGGCCGTGCTCGGACGCCCTCCTTTGGAAATTATTTATTCCCGGTCGCCACCACGCTGATGCATGTGGGAAGTTTTAGATTCTTATTCTTCGCAGATTCACATCCCGCTGTTCCGGGTATTCTCTCTGTGACAGAAAAGCAGCGAATTCGGGACAAGTATCACCTTACGTGCGTATCTCACGACTCTGAAGTCACAAGTACTGCGCAGTAAAGCACAGAACTGCTTCTCTCCGTCTCCGGGGAACGATCTGCGTTCTCCTCCCGCTGTCACGGAAGGAAACACGAAAAAGGAAATTCCCTTTGTGCTGTCTGATAAGAAAATCTTGCGCATCAAGCCGGCCTTCGCCGGGTTTTTGCCTGAGATCTCAACAATAGCTGCCTCTGTAGCCCGGGCTGTTGTCATCCGATGAACAGCCGTATTTCTGATTGCGAAAGCTCGCGGAGAAGTCAGCCGTACGGCAGACTCGTCCGAAAGCCCTGTTTCCATGATCATTCACTCTGCGCATTTCTCCCGCTGTCCGGATTGCGGGAATTTTGCAGTCACATTCTCTGTTCCAGCCAGGACAGAATATATCCGTCCACCCTGCCGTAATCCGTCTCATTCAGGATCTCATGACGGTCATTTTCAAAGAGATGCATCTGAACATTCAGGATGCCGGCCTTCTTATAGCTCTCATAGGCCTGCTGCACGCCTTTGCCTTTCCCGCCGACCGGATCCATCTCTCCGGATACGAGAAGGATCGGAAGATCCTTCGGGATCATCGCGATCTTAGCCGGATCCTGAGCCATCCCGATCGCGGTGAACATCGTATAATATCCGTTCACCGTAAAGCGGAATGTATTGAGCGGATTCGCAATATATGCGTCAACGATTTCCTCATCCTTTGTCAGCCAGTCGACATGTGTGCGCGCCGGTTCAAAATCCTTATTGTAGGATCCGAATGCCATGGCATCGATCGCAGCACTGCGATAATGCCAGCCGTGTACTGCTGCTGACGCCCTGCACATGGCCTTGCCTGCCGATACAACTGCCGCCGGCTGGCTTCCCGTTCCCATGATAATGGCGCCGGACAGACTGTCGCCGAAAAATTCTATATATTCTCTCGTAAAGAAGGAACCCATGCTGTGTCCGAGCATAAAATAAGGCACTTCCGGATACCGTCTCTTCATAATGCACTGAAGATGCCTGATATCCTCTATGACCGCGCGGTTTCCGTCCGGCTGACGGAAAAATCCCAGCTCCTCCTCCGATGTAACGCTCTTGCCGTGTCCGAGAAGGTCGAACCCGCAGACACAGAAGCCGTGCCCGCTGAGCATGCGGGCGAATCTGTCATACCGGTCAATGAACTCGACCATACCGTGGGTGATCTGAAGGACTGCCTTCACAGGGCCTTCCGGCTCCCATACGATCGCGTGAAGGCTTGTCTTCTCATCCGATGACTGAAAATAATGTTCCTTCTTCATGCTGCATTCCCTCTTCTAAAACCGCCTGAATCAGATGACGCCTGAATCTCATTCTACCATATCCCGGAGGCATTTTCCACGTCTCCGGCTGACAAATCGATAATCCCCTGAAGACGGGCTGCCCCGGCAGGGACGAAGTCCGTTTTCCGGATCCATCGCATGGCCGCAGCCGAGGGAATCCCGCGTCAGAACTCAAAAGAGAAGATCGAAGAACTTCGGCAAAAAAATGAGCAGACCTGCCCCCGCAGCCATGATCGCAGCGATGAGCACCGCACCGGCCGCCGCATCCTTGGCTTTTTTTGCCAGCGGCTTCTTCTCCTCCGTCACAAGATCGACGACCGCTTCGATCGCCGTGTTGACCGTCTCAAGACCCATCACCAGTCCGAACAGCGCAATGCAGGTCAGCCACTCATATGGCCGGATTCGGAAAATGAACCCTGCAATCGTCACGCAGACTGCCATAAAGATATGGATCTTCATGTTCCTCTCGCTGCGTATGGTAGCAAATAATCCGGCAAATGCATATCCGAAACTGTCCGTGATCGGTGTTTTTTTCATTGTTCAAATCTCCCTTCGGCAAACGCCGGTAAAGCAGATCTTTGCAGTCTGCTTTGCTGCCGGCGCATGAGCCGATATCCGCCTTACAGTTCTGTCAGGAGGGCTTCGCGTATACGCAAAAAACTGCGTACCGGCATCCATGTCGGTCCGCAGTTTTATTATACACGATATTTGAAGTGATTGGCACCGCAAAATCACGCCATCCTTTCGGCTGTCCTGTCTCTTCACAGGATCCCTGCCGCTTTGGTCCCGGATGCGGGATTTTTCAGTTACCGGTTCGCCTTTACCTCCTCAAAGGTCTTAACGATCTTCGCATCGGGTTCCGGTGTCACAAGGCTCACGACCACATTGACAACAAGGCCGATGATGAATGCCGGAAGCAGCTCATAAATCGCAAATGCACCGCCCATCGGAGCGATCAGATACTTCCACACAAAGACCATGACCGCTCCCACGATCATACCAGCCAGCGCTCCCTGCTTATTGGAGCGTTTCCAGAAGAGCGCGATCAGCATGGTAGGTCCGAAAGTAGCACCAAAGCCTGCCCATGCGAAGGAGATGACCCGGAAGACCGAGCTGTTCGGATTCCACGCCAGAAATACTGCGAGGACCGCAATGCCGATGACCGTCAGACGCGCTGCACGCATGGAAGCCTTCCGGCTGAGCTTGATGCCGAAGAAATCCTGCAGAAGATCCTGCGATACGCTGGACGCAGCCGCGAGCAGCTGAGAATCAGCCGTTGACATTGTGGCGGCGAGGATACCGGCCATGATGATACCTGCCATAAGGATCATAAAGAAGCCTTTGGTACCCATGAGGTCTGCCATCTTGATGATGATTGTCTCTGCATCTGAACCGGTGGTCAGATACGGGATAATACCTTTGCTTGAGATCGCATTGCCGATGATTCCGATGAAGACAGCAATCGCCATGGAAAGGAATACCCACACAGAAGCGATTCTTCTCGATGTCACGAGTTCTTTTTCATTGCGGATCGCCATGAAGCGGAGAAGAATATGGGGCATGCCGAAGTAGCCGAGACCCCAGGCCATCGTGGATACGATCGCCAGGAAACCATAGTGGGATCCTGTATTTGTAGCCATATCGTAGCCGCCGAAGAGATCAAAATAACCCGGAAGGGATTTCGCATTGCTTATGACCGTGTCAAATCCGCCGGCATGATTGATCCCAAAGAACACGACGACGATCAGCGCAATCGTCATGAAAATACTCTGGATCAGGTCTGTCGTGGATACGGCAAGGAAGCCGCCGAGCGTCGTATACCCGATAATAACGACCGCACCTACGATCATGGCTGTATGGTAGTTAAAGCCGAACAGACTGTTGAAAAGTGTTCCGACCGCCTTGAAACCGGAAGCAGTATACGGTACAAAGAAAATGATGATGACCAGAGCCGCAATGCATGCAAGCATATGACGCTTGTCACCGTAACGTCTCGAAAAGAAATCCGGAATCGTAAATGCCCCGATCTTGTCTGAGTATCTGCGAAGCAGTCTGGCGACAAGAAGCCAGTTGAGGTAAGTTCCGATACCGAGACCGATCGCGGTCCAGCCGACCTCAGCGATACCCGCGAAGTAGGCCAGTCCCGGAAGTCCCATGAGCAGATAACTGCTCATATCCGAAGCTTCCGCACTCATCGCCGTGACGAGCGGCCCGAGCTTTCTGCCTCCGATAAAGAACTCGTTCGAGCTGCTGCCCGATCCGCGGCTGTTGAACAGCACTCCGATCAGGACCATGGCAATCAGATAGATCACGATGACTGCCAGGATCATTCCCTGTGTTGACGTCATAATAATTCTCCTCCTCTTGAAAACCTTCTTTTCGTCCGGTGTAAGGGCACCGGACTGCACCTTGCGGTGCATCCCCTTTTTTCGCAAATCAGGAGGCATTATAACACATTAAAGACCAGAATAAAATACAGAACAGAGTACAGACTTGTTTTAATACAGAAAATGATCATTTCTTTACTTTTCCCGGAATATCGGCCATTTTTTATCAATACACTAAATGAACATATATTTATACATCCGGGACATCTTATCGGAAACAGCGCACGTAACGCGATCCGCCGGAGACTTTAATCCCAGGTACTGCGAGATGATGATGGGGCTGCAGCTTTACTGCAGATTCCCGGACTGCCTGCTCCATCAGGGTTCCTTCCGCCTGAACGTCTCGAGATACTCCGGGGTCCTCCTGTCCGTATAGCCGACCAGAGAATACTCTCCTCCGCACAGACACCAGTCATAAAGAAGCGCCCGTTCCCAGAGAGCATATGCCCGTGTGATCTCATTTTCTGTCATATCCGTGCGAAGGTCCCCGTTCTTTCTTCCCTCCAGAACAATTTTCCGAAGGAGACGGAAATACTTCCTGGTCCGGTCCAGCAAATGCTTCTCCCCCTGCGATGTGAGCTGGGTAGCGAGAAGTCTCGAGAGAAGGTCCAGAGAAATACTGTCCTCGATCATCAGGAATAGCTCATGGTTCAGCCAGATGAGCTTCTCGACCGTGCCAAGGTCAGGATCGAGCTCTGATTCAAGTTCCTCGTACTTCTCGTCAAAGACATAGGCAAGCGTCCCGAGAAGCGCATCCTTGCCCTCAAAGTAATGATAGAAAGACCCCCGGGAAGTCCCCGACTCAAAGAGAATATCTTCAATCGTCGTCTCTTCATAGCCGTTCTCGTAAAAGAGCTTCCATGCGGCGGATATGATCCGCCCCCGCGTATTTCTTGTGTTTTTTCTGGGCATTCCGATACCTCCGGGCCTAAAGCTGTTTCCTCTGATGATATCAAAAAAACAATCCTGCAACAAGCTGTACCCCCGCGCACAGAATGATCCGGTGAAGCAAAGCAGTCATCCGCGATCCGCTTATCCTCCCGCAGGTGTCCCATACTTTTGCTTTTCCGGAATGCGGTTGAAAAACAGCCATGAATATGTTAGTATTTTTTAATATGTTCAACGGTTTTACCTGTTCCGATTCTGGGGGATTTCCGGAAAAAGCAGACAGAGAATCGGCATCTCTTCGGAACCCGTGTAAAACCGGCAGGCAGCGGGGCAGGGTCCCCGCAAATCGAGAATTATGAGGGGCGTGCCGGCAGCAAGGATTACTCAGCGCAGACAGCGCAAGTGATATCATCTGCCTACCGACAGCAGCTGTTCACTATCTTTATGGCACTGAATTCAAACACAACTGCCTGATCTTCATAAACAGACACCCGGCAATTTTTAATTCTTTAACGCTTTTTCACGGAGGAATACCATGAATTACAATGAGTCTGCTGAAGACTATCTCGAGGCTATTCTCATGCTGCGCGAACAGCTCGGAAAGGTCCGCTCCATCGACATCGTCTATAAACTCGGCTATTCAAAACCGAGTATCAGCATCGCCATGAAAAAACTGCGCGAAAAGGGACTTGTCCACATGGACGAGAACGGCTACATAACACTCACAGAAGAGGGGCTGAAGATCGCGCGCCACACCTATAACCGGCACAGGATCCTCACACTTTTCTTTGAGAGCATCGGCGTCAGCCCTTCTACTGCAGAGCGTGATGCGTGCAAAATCGAGCATGATATCAGCGACGAGACTTTCAAGCGTCTTAAAGAGCATATGCATGCCAATAATCTGAACGGCCGTCAGATCCGTGAGACAGCTGATATCTATAAGGACGAATAAATCACAAAAAATACGAAGGAGACCGAAAACGGTCTCCTTTTTCATTCTTCATCATACAATACTCGCGACGTCCGCCGTGTGGTGTGTGCGCAGGGGATACTCGTTCTGCCCCCTCCGGATCGGCGAAAGACAGGTACCGATCATAGACATCGGTCACAGTCCGCTTAAAGCGCAAGCTCTTTTCCGTCAAGGGATGCGGAGACGAGCCGGCTTCCGCCGTCGTAGACCAGCTTGAGAGAAAAGAACGGGGCCTCCCTGCGCAGAAGGCTCAGAAATATCTTATCTCCCTCCCAGATGTTCAGGTCTGTGATCCGATCCCGGTCCACCCACGCGAGTTCTCCCTCATCGCAGGCATGCATCTCCCCCTCGAAGCCATCCGCGGTGAAAAGATGCATATACTCCACGATCCCATTCCCTGAGACGAAGGTGACGATCCCGCGGAACCTCCAGGATGTGAGCACAAGTCCGGTCTCCTCATATACTTCACGCAGAAGGCATTCCTCCGGGCTCTCTCCCTCTTCAAAGTGACCGCCGACGCCGATCCATTTTTCCTTATTTACGTCATTTTTCTTCACGGTGCGATGCAGCATGAGATACTGCTCATCGCGTTCAAGATAGCAGAGCGTACTCAGTTCCATAAGTCATATCTCCTCTGTTAATGTATATTGATATCTCAGTGAACTGCCCGGCATTTGAATGACCGGGGATTCCCGCTTATTATCTCAGTGGGGAAGGGGGCTGCCTGCCGTCCCGATTCCGTCACTGAGACTGATCTGCTGCGCACATCCTTATGGGGCGGGATCGTCTCACACTCAGATATAGAGGATCAGGACACCCAGGATCAGCAGGATTCCTATACATGTCATGACGAGCGCAAAAGAGAAACCCGAGATGATCGGATTCAGGGCCGCTTCGGTCTGATCCCGGAACGCCGCCGCGCGGCTCCTTCTCTCCTCACTTTGCAGCGTCCGCACCTTCGTCTCCCGCACGACCGTCTTTCTCAGAAGAACGATCAGCGCATCCATGCTCGTGCTGAGCGCCCGCCCGAAGACCGTCGCGGCATAGAGAACTCCTCTGCAGACCGGCCGAAGGATCAGGTTCTCGCCGAAGACTCCTGCGATCGCCCCGAAAATTCCGGGAAGCCAGGATGTGAGGAGCGGCCGGTACAGAAGGTCTTCCAGATCAAGCTTCTCCGGCCACAGGTTTACATATGAGCCATCGCGCAGGAGCACCTTCCGCACGATCAGAAGGTATACCGCACCGCCGATTGCCAGCGAAATAAGGCCCCCCTTAAGATTCGTGAGGGTAAAGGCATGGAATTCCATGATCTCTTCTCTTCCGGTCATAAAAAACGCGAGTTTTTTCATGACAGCCGGCTGCCCGAGGAGGACCATGAAAACGGATGATCCGCAGACCGCCGCAGTTGACCATATGTCCATGCAGGTGCTTTCTTTTTCGTAGGCCTCCTGGCGTTTATCATCTCTGTTGCGCTCTATGAAAATGCAGATGAAAAGCTTCAGCATATAGGCGAACGTGAACCCGCCGGAAATGAGGAAGATCCACTCCGCGATCCGGAGAAATGCGATCATCCCCTGCTCTCCCGGCATGAACTCCCGCGCACAGAGAATTGCCTCCACAATGCCTTCGTGCAGCATGGTCTTCGAAATATACCCGTTGAGGAGCGGAATTCCGGATATCCCGAGACCGCCCAGCGCGAAAGCGATCTTAAGGGCAGTCTTGTTCCTTCCCCAGCCCCTTATATCGTCGAGTGTCAGTGTGTGCAGATTCATGACGACGACGCCGGCAGCCATAAAGAGTACAAGCTTGAGGAGGGAGTGATTCACCATATGGAGCACGGTCCCCGACATGGCCAGCGCAAGACCTTCTCCGGCCTCCTCCCCTCCGGCTGCATTGATAAAGACCGCGCTGCCGATCCCGACCAGGATGAACCCGATCTGAGACATGGACGAGCATGCCAGCGTCCTCTTCAGATTGACGGAAAAAAGGGCAAGAAGCGCTCCGAGGAACATTGTGATGAGTCCGAGGACAAAAACGACCGTTCCGAACGTCCGGCTCTCAAAAAGGACCTTGACCGCGGTCATCAGAATTCCGAAAATACCGACCTTCGTCAGAATACCGGACAGAAGAGCCGATGCCGGCGACGGCGCGACCGGATGGGCTTTCGGAAGCCATACGTGGACAGGGAACATACCCGCTTTTGCCCCAAACCCGAACAAAATGCAGATTCCGGCGGCAAGGATTTCTGATCCGGCGGAGGTATTTTCCGCCCGGGCTTTCTCTGCAGCCTCGAAGATTTCCCGGAAAGCAAGCGTCCCGCAGGTGTCCCTGAGAAGGAGCAGTCCCATGAAGAGGACCAGGCCTCCGATCACGGCGATAAAGAGATATGTGTAGGCCGCGCGGATCGCCTCCCGTGTCTCCTCGTGAATGACCCATGTAAAAGATGTCAGAGAGAGAATCTCAAAAAAGACGAAGGTCGTCATGAAATCCGCCGAGAGCATAACTCCCTGCGTCGCTCCGAGGGTCAGCATAATAAACATCCAGTACCTTGACAGTCCTTCGCGCTCATGTCTGAAATATTCCCTTGCGAACAGAGATGTTCCGGCCCACATGATCGACGTGACGATACTGTAAGCAGTCCGGAAGCCATCCGCCTCAAAAGTAAGGCCATAGGCCAGAATATACGGGATCGTGAGCTTCGCTCCCTGCATGGTGAGAAGCGACAGAGAGACTGCCAGCTCCACGAAAGCGAACAGGATGGCCAGACGGTCTCTTGCCTCCTCATTTTTCCGCCCGATCCGGTACAGGACCGGCGCTATGAGAATCGGTGCAAAAACCAGATAACCTATGAACATACCTTCTCCTCCAGGAAAACAGAACAGTCCTTACAGATGACTGACGAACATAAAGTCCGGCGGATCGCGCTGCGTGCACAGCGTAAAGGCACCGGCGCACAGCTCACGCAGCGGCAGGAACACAAGGCGTTCCCGAATCTTTTCCGCAGGTCCACAGACCGCACAGAAGACGGATCCCGCATCCGCGGTCAGATGACGCCCTGCGCGATCCTCTCCAGAAACGAGATGACCGGGGCAGAGTATACTCCAAACAGAATGTTGACGACTGAAAAGACACAGATCGGGATCAGCATGAGAACGCCGGCCTCCTTCATTCCCCCGCTGCCGCTCCGGTCCGACCCCCGCATCGGGAAGAACGCGCGGATACTGACATTCAGAGTGTACATCGCGCACAGAAAAGCAGAGACAATGAGCCCGGCCATACCGACGATCCCCACAGTCTGTCCGCTCGAAATGCCGGCTGTCAGAAGCTTCCATTTTGAGATAAATCCGCAGAAAAGCGGTATTCCGGTCAGGGACAGGGCCGACAATGTATAAAGAGTGAACGTGACCGGCATTTTCCGTCCGATCCCGTTGATTTCATATATATACGCCCTGCCCGTCACATGCATGAACGCACCGGCACACAGAAAGAGGACCATCTTGATAATGCTGTGGAACAGCATATGCGTCAGACCTCCGAGAAGCCCCTCCGGAGTCATGAGCAGGATGCCAAAGAGCATGTAGGACAGGTTGCTGACCGTCGAGTAAGCAAGTCTCCTCTTGAAGTGTCTCTCTCGAAGGGCCATGACCGCCCCGAAGACCAGCGTGAAGACCGCCGCGTAAGTGCAGATGACCTGCTCGGTGCTTCCCCGCATAAGATCCGGGCCGTATGCATACCAGGCAAGGCGGATGACCGCATAGACACCGGAATTGACGACTGCGACCGCATGCAGAAGGGCCGTGACCGGGGTCGGCGCGACCGAAGCCTGCGGAAGCCAGTGAAACAGCGGAAAGACCGCAGCTTTTGTCCCGAACCCGAAAAAGCCGAAGAGAAACATAATGCGCATGAGCGACGGAGCAAAAACATTTCCGAGACTTCCCCCGTACTCGAACACGCCTCCTCCGTTCAGCGTTCCCATGACGACCGCGACAAAGCCGAGCGATGCGCCGCCGATACAGTAGGCTACATACATACGGCCTGCAAACGCGCTCTCATGATTCTGGTAGTGGCTGACCAGCGGCAGGGTAACAAGTGTCAGCATCTCAAAGAAGACGTACATTGTGACAAGATCTGCGGCAAGGGCAACACCGATCGTCACACTGTAGGTCATCACATAGAAGCCGAAAAAGCTGCGCTTGTGTTCTGCATCCTTCATGTATTCGAAGGCATAGAGCATGGCAAAAGGCCAGAGAATGGAGATCATCCCTGCAAAAAGCATCGCTGGTCCGTCCACTCTGAAGTTGATTGAAAACCCGTCTGTAAAGCTGTATACATGCACCGGGTCCCGGGATCCGTACGCCAGCGCGAGCCATACACAGACAGATGTCAGTATGACGATGATTTCCGAGTATATTTCACGGGTCCGGTCTTCCCTGAACTTCAGAAGGAGGAGCGACACACCTCCGATAAAGGGCACCAGGATCGGTGCCAGTATGAACAGTGAATCCATTTATCCTATTCCTTATCCTGTTTTCCTGTATCAGAATATCCCGGCAAGAGAAGCTTCCAGAATACCTGCGATCCGTGATCCGAATACACCGACGGCCAGGGCTGCACAGACGAGCACAATGAGCGGGACCGTCATGAGCACCGACGGTTCTCTGCTCTCCTCTTTTTCCCGGCTTTCCTTCACTGCTTTTCCCTCTTCTTTTCCCGGGAAGAATGCGTCGACCGTCACCGGAAGCAGATACCCGGCTGTCAGCAGGGCTGAGATGAGAAGAACAGCCGGCGGGAGGATCGAGAATACTCCCATGCCGTCTCCGACAGCTGCGAGCGCTATATACCATTTGCTGATGAATCCGCCGAGAGGCGGAATTCCGACAAGCGACAGAGAGGCGAGCGTGAAGCACCACATAACGATCGGCATCTGCTTCCCGATTCCCCGGAGCTCGCTCACCCTGTGACTTCCCAGCTTGTAAATGAACACACCTGCGCACAGGAAGAGGCATCCCTTGGAGACGGCATGTGCTCCCAGATGGAGCAGTCCTCCCGCAAGTCCCTCCATGGAGAGAATGGACAGGCCCAGCGAAATGTATGAGATCTGGCTCACTGTGGAGTAGGCCAGACGCTTCTTTGTCACTTTCTCTTTAAACGCCATCATGGAGCCCATGAAAATGGTCAGCATGGCGATGCTCATCCACGCATACTGGACCCATGTCCCGCGGATAAAATCCGGCCCGACCGAGAAGAACACAAGGCGGATGATCGCGATGATACCTGCCTTGGCAATAATGCCGGACAGAAGCGCCGACGCCGGAGCAGGCGCGATGGGATGGGCGGTGGGAAGCCATCCGTGCATGGGATACATACCGGCTTTCGTTCCGAATCCGAGGATGCCGGCAAACACAATGACCAGAATGATCTTTTCATTTCCCGCTGTCCGCGCCAGATCCAGAAAACCGCCCTGCACAAAGCTGTCCGCATCCGACGCATAGTAACAGGCGACGAAGACCGCGAACAGGCCCATCAGGGCCCCCGCTACCGAATAAAAGAGATATTTGAGGGCTGCCGATACCGCGTCCCGGCTCATCTCGTGGAGGACCAGCGGCATGGAAGTCAGAGTTGCCATCTCAAAGCACAGATACAGCGTGACCAGATTGCCTGCAAGGGCGACCGAGAGCAGCGCACCGAAACATGCAAAATAAAATGCGAAAAAGATATGCTCCCGCTCCTCGATATTCATGTACTCAAAGGAATAAAAAAGCACGCAGGTATAGAGAAGCATGACCACGATCATGTAGTAGCGGCCGATGGGATCCACGGAGAATTTCATATGAATGCTGTTCGTGAACGCAAAAAGCGTCACAGTTCTCCCGAAAAAAACTGTGAGCAATCCCAGCAGATCGGTGACAAGCATGACCGCAGCATATAAAGAACGTCTGGTTCTGGTCTCCATGGAAATCGCGGAGACTGCGACGCCCGCGATCATCGGAAACAGGATCGTGCCTAAAGGCAGCATAGTGACCTCCTTAACGGCCCGCAGTATACGGGCCATCGATTATCTTACGAAAACTTCCCACGTCCTTTACTTTAAGGCTCCCGGTCTGGAAATTATTTATTTCCGATCGCCACCACGCTGATGCATGTGGAAAGTATCCGTTATCTCATCTAAACTTTCTTCTGAAGCCTTCGGCACAGGGAACGCCCCGGCTTTCCCGCCGTACTGTGCGAAATACAGATCACTTCCGCATGAAGAACTGTGATCCCTGTGCAAGTATCGTGCCAAAAGCTGTTTTTCCAAAAAACGAGACAGTCCCGATCGGGACAGACCCGCTGCCAAACTCACGAGAACATGGCCAGTCCTTTCTCCAGCAATCCGACGATCTGCCAGGAGAAAAGCCCCAGATAAAGGTTCAGCCCGGTGAGGATCACCGCGGGGATCCAGTAGCCGAGACGGCTCATGACCGGCTCGTCCGCTCCGGATACCGTCATCTCCCCGAACGGACGATCCGATCCGGCCCGGGCATTGGCCTTCTCATAGAGTCCCGGCGCATAGATATCCGCTCCTCCCCGGCCGCTCGTATAAATACGGATACAGGTCCGTATGAAATACAGCGCATTGAGAACAGAGCTTACCGCCAGCGCGATCATCGTGTAAAAGAGGATCCTGTAGTTCCCCGATTCGGCTGCCGCGGTCGCAAAATTCAGCTTTGCGGAGAAACCCGCAAAAATCGGAATGCCGACCATGGACAGGGAGCACAGCAGGAAAAATAAGCCCGCATCTTTCGCCCGGTGCGCGGAACCCTGCAGATTTCGGAAAAGAAGGCTGTGTCCCGATACCTCTGACAGACGGGGCGTCGTCAAAAAGAGCAGGGATTTCGTGACGGAATGGGCGAAGATCTGGAACATGGCAGCCGCATAGCCGTCGACACCTCCGATCCCAAGCCCCAGATAGATATAGCCGATCTGAGCCGCTGAGGAAAATGCGACCATTCGGTTAATATTCTTCTGTCTTATAGCGGAGACGGATCCGAATATCATCCCGAGGATTCCCAGCACAAAAATGATCTTGCGGATGGGCAGCGCTTCAAAGACCGAAGGTCCGATGACCCGGTAATAAATTTTAAATAAAAGAAAAATATACGCTTTGGATACGAGGGATGAGAGGATCGAACCCGATGTCGGGGTCGACCATCCGTAGGTATCCGGCATCCAGAAATGGAACGGAAAGAGCCCGCTCTTGATGGAAAGCCCGATCGTCAGGATCCCGAGCGAGAGCATGACCGACGTCATTTCCGCCCCGCCTGCCGCAAATCCGGCGATCGTCTTCTGCATCGGGATCATAAGCAGATGTCCGGTGATATCATAGAGAAGTACGATTCCGAGAAGGAACAGACCGGATCCCAGCAGGTTCAGGATCATATATCGGACGGCCGCCAGTGTCGTACGGCCGATTTCCCGCACGATCATGATGCCGCAGGATGTCAGCGTCATGATTTCGACGAAAACATAGCCTGTAAAAATATCATTGGTCCATACAAGGGCCATCAGAGCAGCCGTCATCAGATTGATCAGTGTAAAGTACAGATTGATCTTGCTCACGTCGATGTCGATGACCAGGAATTTCCAGCCGGCCATGACAGAGCAGAAGAGAATGACGAGGAAGAAGAGAGCCGTCAGGGCTTCGAGAACGCCGGCACGGATCTCATTTCCCCAGGGTGCCGGGAACTCGCCCATCGTGTACGTGAAGGATGATCCGTTCTTCATCGTGTAGAAAAGCACACAGGCTGTCAGGACGACCAGTATGCCCTCATAGACCAATGTATAGATTTTTGCTGTTTTCCCCTTAAGCATCGTACAGAGCACACCGGAAAAGAGGCTGAGCACGATGGTGAAAAGAGGAAAATTCCGGATAATATCCATGAAAGAACTCCTTTGAGCTGCAAACTGTGAAAGGCAACTGCGAAACTGTGCTCCTTCAAGGAGCCGGCTCCCCGGTTGCCCCCAAGCCGGGTCTCGCAGACACCCGGCAAGCTGCGAAAGCAGAGCTGTAAAATTCTGCGGCGCTTCAGCGGTCCTCGGTCTGATGTCTGGACAGAATATAGACGTCGTCCAGATCCAGCGTATGGTATCTCTTGTAGAGCCGGATCGCCAGGGAAAGCATCACAGCTGTGACCGAGACGGAGACAACGATCCCCGTCAGCACAAGACCGGCAGGTACCGGATTGATATAGGCCTCCACATTCTGTATGCCGTCGACAATGATCGGTGCCCTGCGCCCCTCGATATATCCCATTGACGCGAGAAAGAGGAATACGCCGGTGTCCATGATATTCATCCCGATCAGCTTCTTGATCAGGTTCCTGTGAAAAAGGAGCATGGTCAGACCGATTCCGAACAGGATGATCGCAGCCGCCTCCTCATAATTAACAAGCAATGTCTTTATCGTAATCATAAGTTCCCCTCCGGACTTTCACCGAAAGTCCCTCACATGTGCAGTGAAAGCGAACCCTCACACAGATCCGGAACGTCCCTGCGTCCCGGCGCAGCGCGCCTGCCGTAAAGCGCATTCCCTGCCGCCTCAGTTCCCGCCAATTGAGCCGCGTCGGAACAGCGAGTAAAATCCGTACATCGTACACGCGACGACCAGACCGACTGCAATATCGAGCGGCAGGATCATTCCGCCGGACAGGATCGCCCCCGGAGTCCCCTTGGGGATATGGTTTTCAAGCCCGTTCGCGCCCATGAAAAATACGTAGCCCTTCGCAAAGCTGTAAAAAGAGAGCGCTGCAAAGGTCACATATCCGGACAGCTTCAGCGTAAAATATTTATCCACCTTGTCAAAACCGTATGCGGACGTGAAGATGATCATCCCGGCTCCCAGGATCGCGCCGCCGGAAAAGCCTCCTCCGGGCGAGACCTGACCGTTCAGGAGAATATAGATCCCGTAAATAAAAATACAGGGCACAAGGAAAAACCCGATTTTTTGGATGATCGTATCCTTATTCGTCATAAAATAGGTATCCTGCGCTACCGTAAAGTAATCCTCATAAGCCGACTTCATGTTCTTGCCGTCTTTTCTCAGAAGGATCATGACGCAGACAAGAGCGGTGAAGAGCACGTGCGATTCTCCCAGCGTATCGAACGCCCTGTAGTCGAGGATCATACCGGCTACAATGTTGACTGCACCGGTCTCTTTGAGTCCGTCCTCGATGTAGCGCTTCGTCACCTCGGTCGCGCGGGGATTCTCCACACCGTAGAGAGGAAGATGACCGACAATATAGAGGAGCGTTCCGATGAGCAGGATGCAGCTGACGACCGATATCACCCGATATATGATCTGTGCAGTCCTGCGCTCGGCACCGATGATCCGGCCTGTGCCCGGAAGGTTCCAGATGTTTTCACGAAGCCGTTTTCTCAGCTGTTTGAGTTCTTCCCGGGAAGCATCATGCTCAAGGGCCGTCTCCGTGATGTTCTCCATCACATCGATATCGCCGTCCAGCCATTTCCGGAATTTTTCATTCATCGGCGGCCTCCCTTTCTGCGGCGCTTCGTACCGCCCTTCTTCCCGTTTCTGCCGCTCTTCCCCTGCTCCGGAACTTCCGATGAGGCGGTCATGAATGTACTGCCTGTCTTTTCCGGTCCCGCTGAAGCTTTTTTCTCCCGGGCGTCCCTGTTCCTCTTATGGAATTTCTCCATACGCCTGCCCCTGAGGTCTGTGTGACCGATTGCCGTCTCCCAGACACCCGAGAACTCCTCGCGTTCGAGAAGTTCCTCCAGGGGCACATCCCCGATTTCCCCGGGCTCCGCCTCATCCTCTCTCCGGATCTTCTTCAGCGTCACCATAAAAAGAATACCGCTGATTCCGGCTCCGACAGCCGCCTCGGTGATGGCAAGATCCGGGGACTCCATGAGTACCCAGAGTACGCACATGATCGAGCTGTAGGACATGAATATGATGACTGCCTGCAGAAGGCTCGGGGTCAGATTGACCGCGACGGCGCATCCGATGAGCAGGATCAGCAGAATGATTCTGACTATTTCCGCAAGTTGCATAAGGGTTCTCCGTCCTTTTATTTTCTCTTCATGTGGTCATAGAGATTCGGATTTGTGTAATATTCGACCTGACTCAAAAAATGTGAGGAGACCGGCGATGTGTTCCACAGAAAAACGACGAGCAGAATGAGCTTCAGAATATCCATGACGCTCCCCTCCCCGACGGCAAGTCCCATCACAATGAAAAAGAGCCCCTGCGTATCGCCGATTCCCCCTGCATGAACACGGTTCATGACATATCCGAACCGGCAGTTTCCGATGACGCCGGCCGCAAAGGAGACAAGGCCTGTCACAATAAAGACGGCTGATATAAAGAATCGGATCCATCCTGTCATTTCTCCTCCCCCTTTCCGAACTTCTTCCGCTTCGGGTCCTGCGGAATATACACGCTCGCAAGGACCAGTACGGAGACAAAGCTGATCATCGTATAGATCAGCGCGACATCCAGAAGATAACTCTCATCAAGCAATGACGACAGGATCGCAAGACTCGCGATGATCATGGTCCCGATCATATTGATGCACAGGATCCTGTCCGTAACTCCCGGTCCCATGATGGAACGGATCAGCATGACAGCGAGAAGGAGCGACAGGACGATCAGCGCACCCGAATTAAGGAGCCGGTATGCATTTTCCAGAGTCATTTGAACCTCCTTAAAAGAGTGACGAATGAAGAACTCTCGATTCCTTCGGCATACTCCTCTTTCAGCGCATGCACGACAAAATGATCTTTCTCCTGAAAGATCGTGATCGTACCCGGGGTGAGCGTTATGGAATTTGCAAGGATAACATTCATGAGATCTCCCTCAAGACCGGATCGAAACTCCACGACGACCGGCTCCGGCCTGGCGTGCGGATCAAATGCGACCTTCATTACGCTGAAGGAAGCCTTTATGATCTCAACGATCAGATTTGCACAGTAGAGGGCAATGATGGGAAGATTTTTGAGAAGCTTCATCTCTTTCTGAAGAGAATATCCGAAGACCTTACAGATGAACAGGGTGAGGAGCACGGAGATCGCAATTCCAAAAAGAACGATTTCCGAGGTCACCCTGCCGTTAAAAATGATCCACAGCAGAAAAAAGAGAATTGCCATAATATAAGACCTCAACGAAATTTGCCTGCGTGCGTTCGGGTTCCCTTTTTGGCACCGGCGCCAAATCGCATTTATTGTAGCACGTTTACAGTAAAATGCAAGAAAATCACCGGCCGGATCATATACAGGGGCTTTCTGATACGGTCGATGATCTTTCTTTCCTTTATAATATTCTATTTCTTCATCGCGCAATACACGCGGCTTCAGTCGTGAGATACACGCGCAAAGTGATTCCTGCCTTCATCGTGAGTACGATCCCGCATCGGCGCATGGTCCATACGCCGAATATCGGCGGGAAAGCGGTCCTTCACTGTCCGCTTCTCTGCCTGCTCATGAGCCCGGAGCCGCCATCATGATGAACGTCACACACAGGATCATTCCCATGAGCGAGAGTAAGATGATCTTCCCGCACTGGCGTATCGTGATGAAAGGGAGCGGCTTGATCATGGTAACTGCCAAAAAAAACATCCCCACGGCAATCATCACCGCACATAATGTAACGAGTGCATATAAAAGATTAAGCATTTCAATTTCTCCTGTACGTTCAATCTCTGGCGCAGAATTCCCGTGATTTTCATCGTGAGATGCATGCGCAAAGTGAATTTTCTCCCGATAAGACCGGCTCTTAATTCATTCCCTGTCCGTCACGTTATTCTCCCGTACGGCTCTTCCGTGGCGATCATGTCTTTTGTCAGCTTGAGCTTCCGCAGCGCATCCGCTGTGAGAAGATGCTTCCCGTCCTCCGAGATATAACCGATGCAGCCTTCCTTAACACCTACGATCAGATCCTGTCCGCGGAACGTTCCGGCCAGGACCTTTTCAAGTTCCTCCGCTACGATTCCCTGCGGATCCCTGCGGATCCGTGTGATGATCTGATCCTGATCATCCATGATCGTAACGCCGTCCCCGTCGGTCTTCACGTCCGCGATCTCAAAATCGATATTCTCCGCTCCGTATGTGTCCGATGCATATTCCAGACCATCGGCAAACCCCTCCAGAAGAGTGCCGTCCGGATCTTCACGGTCAAGATTCGCGGTCACCCGGTCCGCCTCCGGAGAGAGCGCTGCGGCAGCTCCTGCCAGAAAGCCTTCTTCCTCCGCGCGAAAAGTGACGGTGCAGACATTCGGGAGCGAGAGGACCTCATCCTTCGCATTCCCGATTGTCGTATCGACGACGATAAAGCAGCTGTCCTTCTGCTTTCCGGCCGCTTCTCCGATCCCGGCAAATGAAGATCCCACGAAGACCGCCGCGTCATATCCGGATGCCTGTGATACCGCCTTCTTCGCATCTGTCTCCACCAGCTCCTCCAGGGTAGCCGACGGATGCTTTTTCAGGAAATCCCCGATCCCGTTCCTCGCTCTGTCCTCTATTGAATCCTCAGCAATCTCGCTGTCGGTGACAAGAAGGACAGCCGGGCCGGGTTCCTCCGCCTCTGCCGTGTGCGAGCTGTCGGACGGAATGCTGTTCCCTGCATTTCCGCAGGCGGAAAAAATGCATGCCGCCGCTAAAAAGAAGGCAGGAAAGACCCGCCGGACCATACCCCGATTGTTATGTCTTAAGCTGCTCTTTCCCATACTCTTAAGGATCCCCTTATACTGCGCCGTCTTATTATGCCGATTGAACAACAGAGCGTTTGCCAGTTCCCTCTGAAGATGATACCATAGGAACGTATGGAACGCACGCAGAAATTCCGTTCTCGCCGCGCAGGTTCCGGCATATAACATCATGTCTGCGTCTGGATCCGCAGCCGGGAGCCTGCAATATGGTTTTGCAGCTGTCCCTGCACGCGGAACTGTAATTTCAGTTTCCGATTCACCGCAGCATTTTAGAAATCACAGGTGTATTAATATATGACAGGAAAGACAATTCTACTTAATAACAGAGCCGATTGCGAAGGACGCTTTCCGGACAGGCTCCTTTCTCCGTTCCTCATCCTGAAAAAGATATTCCTTATTTACATTTCGGAGAGCAGACTCTCCTCCGATGTAAAAAACTTTTTAAACAGGAGAGGAAATTTCAGCGAAGCTGAAAATCCATTAAGCAAAAGAATTTATTTCAGTGGAAGTATCGATTCAGACAGGGAAAACTCTGTAAGCGGGATGGCCGATTCCGGCCGAAAGGCTGCATTCGGTGAAAGCGCTCAGCAGAGATCCGTCCCCCCTTCCCGCGCCGAGCTGAACCGGAATGCCGACATGCTCATGCGCAGATTCGGAGACAGCATCCTTTCTTTTGCCTATACTTACATGCAGAACAGGCAGGATGCCGAGGAAATCCTTCAGGATACCATGATCGCGTATCTCCTGAATGCCCCGGTCTTTGCAAACGATGCCCACGCAAGGGCATGGCTGCTTACTACCGCCCGTAACCTGAGCATGAACCGCCTTCGTTATAACCGCTACCGCAGACACGCAGATCTCGACGAAACTCTCTCAGAACGGCTGGCCGCTCCATCGAAGGAGGATCACAGCTATCTTCTGGACGCTGTACGGAAGCTGCCGGAGAACATGCGCGAGAGTATCTATCTCTTTTACTGGGAAGGCTACAGCACATCCCAGATCGCTGTTGTCCTGGACCGCAGGGAGACTACAGTGCGCTCTGATCTGTCCCGTGCACGGAAACGGCTGAAGGATATCCTGAAGGAGGAATATGATTTTGAGTGATCAATATAAAAAACTTCATATGGATGATGCGAGCCGTTCCCGCATCCTGCAGGCAGTTGAAGAGGCAGACCTTGACACATACCGGGACCGTCCGGAATTTATCCAGAAAGACCGTCCGGAACTTGCAGAAGTAGGCGAGCCTGCCTCTCTGAAGTCCCGTGCGAAATCTTCCGAAAGACCGGGATTCCGAAAGAGCATGTCCCGCAGCCTGATCAGCTTCATGACGGTTGCTGCTGCCGCTGCCCTGACACTGCTCATCGCCGTCCCCTTTATCCGGATCAATTTCGGAAAATCACAGACAGCCGCCGGGACACAGATGTTCGAAGACATGCATGGGTCTGACACGGAAATGTATCATTCCAGCGGCGCTCCGGAAACGAATATGCAGGACAATGGACTTGAGGGGACCCCCAGGCCTTATGCGGAAGCACCCTCTTCCGGGGAAGAAAACTCTGCCAGGGGAGCCGCTTCTCCCGAAGAAGAAAACTCTGCCGGGGGAGCCGCCTCTTCCGAGGAAGAAAATTCTTCCGCGGAAGCAGCATCTCCCAAGGCAGAAAACCCTTCCGCGGAAGCAGCATCTCCCGAGGCACAATTCTCTTCTGATTCAGTTATGAACGCCTTCCGCGATTATTATGGAAGTGACTGTGTGGTCGAACTGCAGGAAGCAACCCCCGAAACGATCAGTCTGACCGTCACCCGGAATGCGGAAAACGGAGCAAAGGAAATACTGACTGTCACGGTCGACCTTTTCACCGGAGAGGCTGTGACACTCGATGAGGCCGGTTCGCAGGTAGAGACGGGGGCCGTCTCGACCGACGGCACATACACTGCCCGTTCATGACTGCTTCGCCGGACCGGACATAACTCGAATATTTCTATCAGGAACGCCTCACGTTCTTTCCGCCGCGTACACGGTACGGCAAGAACGTGAAGCGTTCCTGGACTCAGTGCGGGAAAACCGCCGCTGAGATGGGCAGGAGCAGGTGCGTGCAGCACTCATGCAGCCGCCGCTTCTTTCGGGCACAGCCCGGTCCTGCATTCAATTGTCAGGACGCTCACATTGAAAGTATCCATAAATTCATCGACGTCGAGCGGTGTGCTGATCTGGCAGACCGCTCTGAACGTCCCGCTTCTCCTGTCCCTGAAGCCGGCTGTCCGTCCCTGCTCGCTGATAATCAGCACAGCTCTTGATTCTTCTCTGTTAAACGACATAATTTACCTCCCCGTACCATAACTGATTTATTCTTCATCGCGAGATCGTACTCACGATGAAGGCAAGCTTCACTTTGCGCGCGTATCCCACGACTGAAGTCGCGAGTATTGCGCGAGGAAGAATAAACGTTCCCCCTTTATCAGGAACACCTCCGGAATGGCAGACCGCCCGGTCTCCTTCCGTCAGTCCTCCATATAATCCCGGTAATCCTCCTCTGAAGCAAATAACATATATCTGCCTTCGACCAGCCCCATGTATCCGCTTTCTGTTGAATATCCTTTCATGAAGATTCCTCCTCCCGATCATCAGTTTGTCTTTGATGTCTATACTGTACATGAGCCGCTGTCCACCGAGACGGACAACGGCTCATGTATTCGAACATTTGTATGGGGATTTCAGTAACTAAAACTTCCCACATCCTTCACTTTAAGGCTCCCGGAATAAATATTTCCACGTCGGGACGCTCCCGCTCGCACTGGGTGATCGTCCCGGGAAGATTTTACCGGTCGGCCTTCTCATCCCTCCCCCGCAGGTCCGAAATCCCCAATTGTTAAACAAACTTCAAATCTTTCTTAACGATAATGAAGAACATTCTCATTTCTTTTATGGTATACTAATCATACTATGCGTCCAGACCAGGAACATGAAAGGAAAACTCATGGGGCTCAATTCATTTCTATTTGTCCTTTTTGTCGCTTTATCGCTCTTAATATATTATGTCATTCCAAAAAAAATCCAGTGGCTCTGGCTGCTCGTCATAAGCTATGTGTACTATATCACGAACAGCAGAGGTCTCGTCGTCTTTATCGCCGCTACGACCCTGACGACCTGGTACGCCGGACTTATGCTCGAGAAGACGGAAGAGAACAAAAAGCGGAGACTGATCGTTGCCTTAACGCTGCTCTTTAATTTCGGTATTCTGGCTGTCCTGAAATATACAAATTTCCTTATCGTAAATATCAATGATCTGTTCCACACAAGCATTCTCCAGTTCTCCTGGGCTCTGCCGCTGGGCATTTCATTTTACACATTCCAGTCGATGGGGTATCTGCTCGACATCTGCTGGAAGCGGACGACCGCTGAAAAGAACCTCTTCCGGTTCGCGCTGTTCGTCTCCTTCTTCCCGCAGATCCTGCAGGGACCGATCGGACGCTACTCAAAGCTCGCCCATCAGCTCTACGAAGAGCACAGCTTCGATCTGGGCCGCTTCGAGCGCGGCTTCCAGCGCATCCTCTGGGGTTTTTTCAAAAAGATGGTCATCGCGGATAACGCGCTTTATTTTGTGAACCCGCTGTTCAAAGAATATCAGACTTACGACGGCGTGGCTCTTTTCGCAACGGTCTTCTACGCGATCCAGCTCTATATGGATTTTTCCGGCGGAATCGATGTCGTGATCGGCATCGCGGACCTCTTCGGCGTGACCATGGACGAAAATTTCCGCCAGCCGTATTTCGCGGTCAGCATCACCGATTTCTGGCACAGATGGCACATCACGCTCGGCACCTGGATGAAGGATTACGTCTTTTACCCGATCTCCCTGTCGAAATGGATGGGCCGCTTCGGTAAGTGGTCAAAAAAGACCTTCGGCAAGCAGACAGGACGCGCCCTTCCGATCTGCATCGCGAACGTCATCGTCTTTCTGATCGTCGGTATCTGGCACGGAGCTGCCTGGAAGTACATTGCCTACGGTCTCTACAACGGATTTATTATAGGTCTGAGCGGTCTTCTTGCACCGCAGTACCGTGAAATGAAAAAAAAGCTGAAGATCACGAAGGATACCCGGTGGTTCTATGTATTCCAGATCGTCCGGACATTTATCCTTGTTCTCATCAGCTTCTTCTTTGACATGGGCAACGGCTTTAAGGACGCGCTCATCATGATCCGCAACTGCTTCACAAAGTTCGAGCCGTCGCAGCTCCTTGAGATCGACATCGGTACGGTCGCGGCGTCCTTTAAGGCACCGACAGCCATCCTTGTCATTGCGGTCGGCTGCATTATCGTCTTTATCGTCAGTGTTCTGAAGGAGCGGGGCGTCGATGTCGCCGGCAGGATCCGCAGTGCGAATTTCGCTGTACGCATCCTGGTATATGTGATCATCCTGATGCTGCTGCCGCTCGTCGGCCAGGCACCCCTCTCATCCGGAGGTTTCATCTATGCGCAATTTTAAAATATTCATCAGCCTGCTTGTCTGCGTGGCGGTCCTTGTCGTCAATGCAAAGATGACGGATTTCCTGTATCCGAACAATGAAATGCGTGTCGTCGTACACAAAATACAGACTGCTGACTACGATACGCTCATCATCGGGAACTCACACGGTCAGTGCGGAATTGATCCGGTAGCCCTGGAGAAATTCGGCGGAATGCATGCGATCAACGCCGCATCGGGCAATGAATTCGTGATTGACGCCTACTATCTCGTCCAGCTTGCAGCCCAGTCTGCAGATCTCAAAACAGTCATTTACGAGATCGACAGCGCATACTGGATGCTCGATGAGGCGGAGAACTGCGAACTTGTTAAGGTCTACCATGAGTTTCCCCCTTCACGGCTGAAATTCCGCTATTTTCAGGACAAGATCCTGAAATCCGACTTCCGCACGGTTCCCTTCGAGTGGTATCTGTACAGGAACTATCTCACCCGGATCGATTCCCTGCGCGAGTCAAAATCGTCAGATGCCTACAAAAATTACTCCGTCGAGCCCTTTGGAAGCCCGGTCCATATTATGCAGGAGAACGGGTTCATAGCGATTCAGCGCTTTGAGGAGGATGAACCGAAAACAGACGAACCGGCCATCTGGCACCGCGAAGCGGTAAAAGATAAGCATCTGAAATATTTCGACAAGCTTGTCAAATTCTGCCGTGAAAATGAAATCCAGCTTGTCTGCGTCATGACACCGATCCCGGAAGAGACCTTCCGCAGAGCAATACCATATTCCAATGACTGTATTGCTTATTTTGAGGCACTGTGTGAAAGCTATGACGTCCCCTTCCACTCTTATCTTATAGACGGGCGGGACGGGATCACCCACAATATCGCAGATTTCGACGACAACGACGGGCATATGTATTTTGATTCGGCCTACAGTTTCTCCGCCGTGCTGGCGATAGACCTCCCAAAGCTGATAGAGAACGGAAAAATCTGAACCGTTAAGAATAAGAAGACCCGCTATCGGCGGCTGACAGCATTTTCTGCAATGATGTCTGCCGCAGACAGCGGGTCTTACAGTATCCGGTGTGCATATGAAAATTGTATCAGATCGACCAGGAAATGTTCATCCCCGGAGCCTCAGGAATCCGGATGCAGGATGTTTCGTCAGTCCGTTTCCCTCAGCCTCTTCTCAGGGAATATCGTTCTTCTCTTCTTCCTCCTGCGTATCTGTTTCCAGAGACGGCTCCTCATCCGTGACCGCTTCTTCCGAAGACGCATCTCCGTTCATCTCTTTCGGTTCAGATTCCTGTTTCCCGTCAGGGTACTGCCCGGGATCATGTGTCCCGGAAATCGCCTCCCCGCTGAAGCTTCCCCGGGAATCGCCGTTCTCCGAAGCCTCAGACTGCGCCTGCCGGTCATCCGACTGAGATCCGTTCGGCTGAGGTCCGTTCACCTGAGAGCCGTCTGGCTGAGGACCGTTCATTTGCGGGCCGTTCATCTGAGGACCGTTCATCTGAGGACCGTTCATCTGAGGATCGCTCATCTGAGGACCGTTCATCTGAGGGCCGTTCGGCTGAGGACGGTTCGGCTGAGGCCCGTTCGGCATTCTTCCTCCCCCGAATCCGTACTTCGCGCGTTCTTCCATCTGTCTTTTCATTTCCTCCCGCGCCTTACGGTGCTCGGCTCTTGTTTTCCTCGTCCCGAAAAATACAGCTGCACTGATCACGCCGAAGAGAGTAACATACGGAAGCAGATAGATGAAAATATCGAGCAGCAGCTCCATCACTTCCAGGAATCCGCTTACAGACTCGGAGAATGCTTTTCCGGTCCGCTCAAAGAAAGTCTTTTTCACTGTGGTATCTGTGTATTTGACAACTTCGGTCAGAGAAAGATTGATCGTGGAATACGCAACATCCGTGTCCATTTCGGCCAGTCTCGAGCGGGCCTGGTTGAGCTGCGTCTGAACCTCTGTGAGCCGCTCCTCCACAGTGATCATCTCCTCGATGGTCCCCGCCTGCTCCATCATCTGAAGAAGGCGCTCCTCCTGCTTCTCAAGAGATTCAATATAGACGGTCTGGTCATTGTAGACCCTGGTGATATTCTGAACGTCCATGCTGCGGTTCGTGATCTTACCGCCGGTTCCCTCGATATCGGCCAGGAAGTCTTCATACTGATCGGTGGGAATCCGGATAATCAGGTGCGAAGAGAGTGTACCCCGGACCTTTGCGCCGTCATCCCAGTACCAGTCATTATTACTGTCTACGGTAGATTCGCTCTCGATGATCCCGCCGTACTGACGGATCACCTCGCGGATTTTCTGTGCTGTCTCAGAAAAGGTGAGTGTCTGAATCTCCATACTGCAGGTATAGATAAGCTTCTGCTTCGATTCGGCCGGCTCCGTTCCGGCCGGCTCCGTTCCGTTCTCTTCCCCGCCTTTGCTCTTTTCAGTTCCGCTCCCCGCTTCGGCACCCGGAACCATATCCGCCGTCTCATAAGCCCCCTCCGAGGCTGCATAATCCGCCGAATAGGCCTCCTCATCGTAAGCGGCCTTCGCTTCCGTAGACTGTCTTGCCTGATTATACGAAGACCCGCCTCCGCATGCTGCGAGCAAAAAGACAAGAATGAGTGAAAGCGCGGTCATTCCGAAAAAACGTCTTCTTTTTCTTTCCGTATGTTTCATACCTTTTCTCCTTCTCTTTCAGGAACACCTCTGCGTTCTTGCTGCGACGTGCTCAGCAAGAACCGTCCGCGTCCCTTTGGCATTCATTGTACACGCGATCTCCTGCAGGCTTTCTTTTTTTAAGATTCATTTTATATAGTCTTCACAAACACAAATTGCTGCAGTTTCCAGAAAAATATTTTACAGTCAATTTATGAACTAAAACTTCCCACATCCCTTACTTTAAGGCTCCCGGATTCAGGAACGCCCCGGCGTTCCTGAATCCCGGTCGCCGCCCCACAAATACATGTGAGAAGTTTGAGTTATGAATATATAAGAAAATGCACATGACCAAAAAGTGCAGCGCCTGCGGCAGCATCCGCGGCGGTACGCTTACCAGTCATGTGCGTTTTTAATCTCTGACGCAGAATTCCCGTGATTTGGGTATTGAGATGCATGCGCAGAGTGAAAGCCGGCTTCATCCCTCCGAATGCCGCTCCCGGGATCTTACTGTCTCACGGCTCCTCGCCGGATCCGTTTCCCTGTTCTTATCATAAATGATCTTGAGCCCCTTCAGCATCAGCATCGGATCAATGATAATGTCCCGCCTGCAGTGCGGTATGATCGCGCCGGACAGACCGCCGGTCGCGACGACTTTG
This sequence comes from uncultured Lachnospiraceae bacterium, assembly GCA_902785985.1. GTDB lineage: Bacteria > Bacillota > Clostridia > Lachnospirales > Lachnospiraceae > Chordicoccus. Next base: position 11,559 of record CADABA010000002.1, on the reverse strand, counting down.
CAGTCATAACCGAGTTCTTCAATGAATCGGTCGAGCATTCCGTCAAGCATGCACGCCTGTCCGAACACGATTCCGCTCTGCATACAGTCGACGGTGTTTTTCCCGATGACCCGCTTAGGCGCTTCAAGCGGAATTGCCGGGAGCTGAGAAGCCTTCGCAACGAGTGAATCGAGTGAGGCGTTTGTTCCGGGAATGATCGTCCCCCCGATATAGTACCCCCGCCGGTCCAGTACCTCGATCGTCGTCGCCGTTCCCATGTCAATGACAATACACGGATACCCGTACTCCTCGGCAGCCGCGACCGCATCGACGATCAGATCGGCACCGACCTGGGCCGGATTATCTACCCGAATATCAAGACCGGTCCTGACGCCTGCTCCTACAACGAACGCGTCACAGTCCGTGACCTTTTTTACGGCCAGCCTGAGGATCTTCGTGAGCGGCGGAACGACCGAGGAGATGATCGCTCCCTCGATGCTCTTTCCCTGAACGCCGTGCAGTTCCATGATCGTCTTCAGAAGAACTGCGTATTCAAGCTCTGTCTTCGTCCTGTCCGTAGAGACTCTCTCCGTAAAGTAGATTTTCTCATCGTCGAGACACCCGATTTCAATGTTCGTGTTGCCCATATCTATTGCAAGTATCATTTTTCGCACACTCCGATCCTCCTCGTCGAAGGATCAGATTATCCTTTCTCCCGTCTTTCCCGGGTCATTTTACTCTCTTTATGATCGCGTCAAGAATCCTGTCCGCAGTCTCCGCCTTGGAAATGAGAGGCAGCGACTCCTCCCCGTCTCTCGCTATGATCGTCACTTTATTGGTATCATGGCCAAAACCGGCACCCGGATCCACAATGCTGTTCGCCGCGATGATATCCAGATTCTTTTTGAAGAGCTTCTTTCTGGAATTTTCGATCAGGTTCTCTGTCTCCATAGAAAAACCGCAGATGAACTGGCCTTCTTTCTTACGGTCTTTCAGCGTTCCCAGAATGTCCGTTGTCCGGGCCAGCTCGATCGTCATCCCCCCGTCCGCCTTCTTGATCTTCTGATCTGCGACCGTCTTCGGGGTATAATCCGCGACCGCTGCCGCCATGATCAGGATATCGGCCTTCTCAAAGTATGTAAAGACCGCTTCCGCCATATCCGAGGCCGAAACGACCGGGACGAAGGAAATGTTTTCATTTTCCGGCTTTTTGATGGCTGTCGGACCGGATATGAGGACGACCTCCGCGCCCCGCTTCGCAGCAGCCTCCGCCAGAGAATATCCCATCTTGCCGGAGCTGTGATTTGTGATATAACGGACCGGGTCGAGCGCCTCCTGCGTCGGACCTGCCGTGACAACGACCGTTTTTCCGGCATAATCCTGTTCCCCGCCGTCCCAGGCAGTCTCAGAGATCCCCCCGGCATTCTCAGGGATCCCTTCCGCGTTCCCGGGAATCCCTTCTGCATTCTCAGGAGCTCCTTCCGCGTTCCGGGAGACCCCTTCTGCATTCTCATGAGTTCCTTCCTCGTTCTCAAGAATTCCCTGTGATACGGAGAGGATGTCCTCCACATCCGCGAGCTTTCCTCTGCCTGTATCGCCGCAGGCAAGAAGCCCCTCTGCCGGATCGATGAACTGATAGCCGTATGCCCGGAGTTTCTTCATATTATCCTGCACGATCGGGTTGTCGTACATGGCTGTGTTCATGGCCGGGGCGATCAGCTTCGGGGCTGTGACTGCAAGGATCGTCGTCGTCACCATGTCGTCCGCGATTCCGCCGGCAATCTTTCCGATGACATTTGCCGAGGCCGGCGCAACAAGGAGAAGGTCGCAGGCCTTGGCCGCGGCGATATGCTCGACTTCATATTTAAAATTCCTGTCAAAAGTGTCGACCAGGCACTTGCTGCCTGTCAGTGTCTCAAAAGTCATCGGAGTGATGAACTTTGCGCCGTTTGCCGTGAGCATCACTGTCACAGAATACCCCTTCTTAATAAAGCCGCGGGCGATATCGGCAGCCTTGTAGGCTGCGATCGAACCCGTGACAGCAAGAAGGACGTTCTTTTTTCCATTCAGCATACTGTTTCCTCCTGTATTGTTTCCATCAGAAATGCCCCTGCGTTCCTGCCTTGCCGAAGCACAAATATTCGTGAATTTTTCCTTTAAGATAATGATACCTTTCGAGTCCCCCCATGTCAAACGCCAGCTTCCCGGAGATCGGGAAGGCAGCAGAACACTGCCGCAAAAAGCGTTATCCCGGGGGAAAATGTCCCTTCTTCTTCCACCCGCCCGCCTTCGCACGGGAGTAAGAGCCTGCCGGCTGATGCTATCGAGTTTCCCCTCCTCTTCCATCCGCCCGCCTTCACACGGGAGTAAGGGCCTGCCGGCTGATGCTATCGAGTTTCCCCTCCTCTTCCATCCGCCCGCCTTCGCACGGGAGCAAGGGCCGTGCGCAGACATCTGAAAGTTTTCTCCCGCAGAGAATGCACGGATCGGTCATATGGGAAAGGAAGTCCGTCCGTTTCCCCGTCCCTGAAAGCCCCCTTCCTGCATAAAATTCATAATAACTGCATATTTATGCACTATCATTCCCTTTTAGTCATATTTTTGTATAAAGTCACGGATTTTAGCACATACAGGGTCTTCATTTTAGTCTAATTCTTTTTCAGTTTCATCTTTTCAAACAGACTCTTTTGATGCAAAATAGTATCAATGTGCGAAAGTCTGCCCGACCGGCCGCTTCTCCGCACATTCTACCTACTGTCTGATCCATGAGGAGGAAGCAAATGCCACAGAGAACAGATATACACAAAGTACTGATCATTGGCTCAGGACCGATCGTAATCGGTCAGGCCTGCGAGTTCGATTACTCCGGCACACAGGCATGCAAGGCCCTCCGCAGCCTCGGCTACGAAGTTATTCTGGTCAACTCGAACCCGGCCACCATCATGACGGATCCCGAGATGGCCGATGTCACCTATATTGAACCGCTCAACACCAAGCGTCTTGAACAGATCATTGCCAAAGAGCGCCCGGACGCCCTGCTGCCGAATCTCGGCGGCCAGTCCGGCCTGAATCTCGCCTCCGAACTCTATAAGGAAGGCATTCTCGACAAGTACAATGTCAAGGTCATCGGTGTCCAGGTCGACGCCATTGAGCGCGGCGAGGACCGCATCGAGTTCAAGAAGACCATGACACAGCTCGGCATTGAGATGGCAAGGAGCGAGGTGGCCTACTCTGTGGAGGAAGGTCTTGAGATCGCCGACCGTCTCGGCTATCCGGTCGTTCTCCGTCCGGCCTATACAATGGGCGGAGCCGGCGGCGGACTCGTCTACAACAGAGAAGAGTTCAAGGTCATCATGGCCCGCGGCCTGCAGGCATCTCTCGTTCATCAGGTCCTCGTCGAGGAATCGGTTCTCGGCTGGGAAGAGCTTGAGCTCGAAGTTGTCCGCGACCGTGACAACAACATGATCACGGTCTGCTTCATTGAAAATGTAGATCCGCTCGGCGTCCACACAGGTGACTCCTTCTGTACAGCTCCGATGCTCACGATCTCCGAAGATCTTCAGGCAAGACTGCAGGAGCAGGCGTACAAAATCGTCGAGCACATCGGCGTCATCGGCGGGACAAATGTCCAGTTCGCACACGACCCGGTGACAGACCGCGTCATCGTAATTGAGATCAACCCGCGTACCTCCAGAAGTTCCGCACTCGCCTCCAAGGCGACAGGCTTCCCGATCGCTCTTGTCTCCGCCAAGCTCGCGACAGGCCTCACACTGGCTGATCTGCCGTGCGGAAAGTACGGCACGCTCGACAAGTATGTTCCCGACGGCGATTACGTCGTTGTAAAGTTCGCCCGCTGGGCATTTGAAAAGTTCAAAGGAGTAGAGGACAAGCTCGGCACACAGATGCGTGCTGTCGGCGAGGTCATGTCCATCGGCAAGAACTATAAGGAAGCCTTCCAGAAGGCGATCCGTTCCCTCGAAAAAGGCCGCTACGGACTCGGCCATGTCAAAAATTTCGGGGAGCTCTCCAAAGAGACGCTCATCAGCATGCTTGATACACCGTCCTCCGAGCGCCATTTCATCATGTACGAGGCGCTGAGAAAGGGAGCGACAGTCGACGAGATCTTTGAGCACACGAAGATCAAGGCATATTTCGTCGAGCAGATGAAAGAACTGGTAGAGGAAGAGGAAGCACTCATCGCGGCCGGAGCAGACTTTACAGACGAAATGCTCATTTCGGCCAAGAAGGACGGATTTGCGGACAAGTACCTCAGCGAAATCCTGGGAGTCCCGGAAGATACTATCCGGAACCGCAGGGAAGCGCTCGGCGTGACAGAGACCTGGGACAGCGTACACGTCTCGGGAACGGAAGATTCCTCCTATTTCTACTCGACTTACAACGCGCCGGATAACAATCCGGTCAACCGGGACACGAAGAAGATCATGATCCTCGGCGGAGGTCCGAACAGGATCGGCCAGGGTATCGAGTTCGATTACTGCTGTGTCCACGCCGCGCAGTCTCTCCGGAAGCTCGGCTTTGAGACGATCATCGTCAACTGCAACCCGGAGACGGTCTCCACAGACTACGACACCTCCGACAAGCTCTACTTTGAGCCGCTGACGCTCGAGGATGTCCTCAGTATCTACTATAAAGAGAACCCGGTCGGCGTCATCGCCCAGTTCGGCGGACAGACTCCGCTCAATCTCGCGGCAGACCTGAAGCGGAACGGCGTAAATATTCTCGGAACGTCTCCGGAGGTCATCGACCTCGCTGAGGACCGCGACCTCTTCCGCAATATGATGGACAAGCTCGGAATTCCGATGCCGGAATCCGGAATGGCTGTCAGCGTTGACGAGGCGAAGGCAATCGCGAACAAGATCGGCTACCCGGTCATGGTCCGTCCGTCCTACGTTCTCGGCGGACGCGGCATGGAAGTCGTCTATGACGACGAATCCATGGAAGAGTACATGGCTGCCGCAGTCGGCGTCACACCGGACCGCCCGATCCTGATCGACCGCTTCCTGAACCACGCTCTGGAGTGTGAGGCGGACGCGATCTCCGACGGAACACACGCGTATGTCCCGGCTGTCATGGAGCATATCGAGCTTGCCGGTATCCACTCCGGAGACTCGGCCTGCATCCTGCCCGCAAAGCACATCTGGCCTGAGAACCTTGAGCAGATCAAGGAGTATACAAGAAAAATCGCTGAGGAAATGCACGTCGTCGGCCTCATGAACATGCAGTACGCGATTGAAAACGGCGTCGTCTATGTTCTCGAGGCAAATCCGCGCGCATCCCGCACGGTCCCGCTCGTCTCCAAGGTCTGCGGCATCTCCATGGTCCCGCTGGCAACGGATATCATTACATCCGAGATCACCGGAAGACCCTCTCCGGTCTCCGGACTCGGCGAGCGTGAGATCCCGTATTACGGTGTCAAGGAAGCCGTCTTCCCGTTCAACATGTTCCAGGAAGTCGACCCGGTCCTCGGCCCCGAAATGCGCTCCACAGGCGAGGTCCTCGGCCTTGCGATGACACCCGGCATGGCATTCTACAAAGCGGAGGAGGGCGCGCAGGCGACTCTGCCGCTCAAGGGCACGGCCCTTCTGTCCGTCAACAATAAGGATAAGCTCGAAGTAGTTCCGATCGCGAAATCGCTCTACGAATCCGGCTTTAAGCTCATGGCGACAGGCAGGACCTGCGACCTTCTCGAGGAAGCGCAGATCCCGGTCAAGAGAGTCAGAAAACTCTATGAAGGACGTCCGAATATCCTCGACCATATGACGAACGGAGATATTCAGCTGATCATCAACTCTCCGGTCGGCAAGGACTCCATTCACGATGACAGCTATCTGAGAAAGTCGGCGATCAAGTACAGGATTCCTTATATCACGACGATGGCTGCCGCCAAGGCCGCTGTCGAAGGAATCGCGCTTGCAAGAAAGACAGCGGATACCGATGTCCGGTCGCTTCAGGAATGGCACGCGATGATCCGCGAATAACAGCGTCCGGGGCTCCGAACGGCTTCGGCTTAAAAGCTTACACTGACCCGGATCCTGTGCTTTCGTCCCACGGGCGAGACCTGGATCCGGGAATCTCAGGAGTCCGGATCCGGGAAGTTTTCGTCAGCCGCTGATCTTTCGCGCAGAATTCCCGAGCCCGGACTCAGTATGCATGTGCAAAGCGAAACCTGACTCTGACACGGGATCAGATCCCGTGCCGGAGTTCACAGACTCCGGCGATCTGCAGCCTGGCAAGGCGGAATGTGTTTACACCTTTCGCGGCGAGGCAGGCGCGCCGGAGCGTTCCTGACTTTTCATTTATTTAAAAAAAGGGGGGAGACAGCTTCCGGCTGTCACATTAAAATGTTGCACTTTTTACTATCACCTATTCTAAGCGAGGGACAGGTCATCATTCTGGCATCGCTCATCGCGTTCCTTCTGACCTTTCTGATGCTGAAGCGTCCGTTCCCGTTCCTGCCCAGAGATCATGGACGGGCGTATGCCATAAACGGAGCTCTTTCAAAGGGCAAACTCCGAGGAGTCGGCCTGGTCCTGACAGCGGCCTACGCTGTCATCTCCGTGCTGATCCTGCACTCCACCGTCGAATACCTGATCTACTGTGTCCTGATCATCCTGATCATGCTCAGCGGGTATTTCGACGACGCGGCTGAAACGCCGTGGAGCGACTACAAAAAGGGATTCATCGACCTTGTGATCTCGATTGCCACGATGGTCACCTTCCTTATGAATGACTCACCCGAGATTCATATCCTGAGCCGAAGCATTACCCTTCCGGCTCCGGTCTATTTCATACTCGGAATCATTCTGATCTGGACTGCGATCAATGTGACGAACTGCTCGGATGGTGTGGACGGCCTGTGCGGAACCATTACGATCTGCGTTATCCTGTCCTATGCTCTGATCTTTAAGGACAGCATCCGTGAGTACGCGGGGTACAGCTGTGTGATGGCTGCGGTCATCGGCGCGTATCTGCTCTTCAACACATCCCCGAGCAGCATGCTCATGGGGGATGCCGGCTCACGCACCTTCGGATTTTTCATTGCGCTTCTCGCGATGAAATCCGGCCATCCGCTGAGTTTCCTGATTCTTTCACTGGTCTTCATTATTGACGGCGGGCTCGGACTCGTAAAAGTATTCCTGCTCCGCTTCCTGAAGATCGCGATCTTTAAGAACACGCGGTTCCCGCTGCATGATCAGCTCCGCAAGGTGAACGGATGGTCCGATACGCAGGTGGTCGTTCGTCTGACGATCATTCAGATCCTGCTGGCTGTCGCTTTTTATTTCTTCTTTGTATGACTTATATTCCCGGACATCTTTCCCTGTCCGGGCTGCACAATGGGGCCTCGCAATAAGCGTAAAAAAGTGCAATGAACTATTTATGCATAGTATGCTTAATGCGACAGCCCCATTTTCGCACCGCGAACATTCCGCACCGCACTTCGTGCTCCGGGTTCCTGCCCCCGGCAGGAGCTTACCCGTGCGGGCACGCCTCGCTCTGCCGGGTCGGTTCAATTAAAAAGAGGGCTCTGTGCATCCGCACAGAGTCCTCTTTTTTATCCGGTCATACTCATTCTCTCAGAGTATGTACTGCTTTTCCTTTTTCTGTTCAGGTGCCGATAATGCATGTTTTACCTGTTGTATTCAGCTCCTGAAAATATGTATCTTCTAAATCTGTTCGTATCCTGTTTTTATATTATCTGTTCTTATTCAGTTCCAGAAAGTCTTCGTCTTCGTTCATAAGTTCTGTGACGCCTGCAGCGTTGACAAACCCAAGTTCGTCATCCGAAAGCTCCAGACTGCGGGTCATTCCCACCCCATAGCGGCTCTCCGTATCAGCGATCATGCTGGCCAGACGGCTGTTTCCTTCAAACTTCTGAAAATCAAAAAGATGTTTTAAATTCTTGGACATGGTACTCTCTCCTTTTTTTCTTTATCTATCTTCAACAAATGATGTTGTTTTGTTCCTTTCTGTTTATATATACGAGGCTTAACAGGAAAGGGCTAAAAAACATCAAAACTTATTTCACTGCTTTTCGAGAGCCCGCGCATCGATCTCATTAGAATGCTCCGCAGGACAGCCCGGGAAAACGGATCATCAGTCGATATCCATTCTGTTTCGCAGGAGCATGAGTGCCTTGTTGTGGACCAGCTTTGTATTGCTGTAGGACATGCTCATCCTGACAGCGACTTCCTTCAAAGTGAGTCCCGAATAATAGTGCAGGATGATCAGATCCCTCTCCCTCTGCGGAAGCTTCTCCATCGCGTCCGCCAGCTCATTCAGTGTCTCCTCATCGAGAATTCCCTGATATTCATCTCCCTCATCAAGGATATCTTCCTCGATCTCACTGTGGACATGCCGTGTACGGAAGAAATCTGTTACCGTATTCTTCGTGATCGTGTAGATCCAGGTCGAGACAGATGCCTTTGTCTGATCAAACGTATCGAACTTCTGATAGACCTTGAGAAAGACAGTAGAGTGAAGATCCTCTGCGTCTGCCTGATTCGTTATTTTAGAACGGATATAACCCATGACTTTATCCGCATATTCAATGTAAAGTTGTTCTTTCCCGATGACTTTTGAAGGCATAAGTCCTCCTCTATAGCTTAACTCCGGAGACGCATACCTCCGGAGGATTTTTCAGTAATGAAATCCCTTCTTAAGTTACATTTAGATCCAGGAACGACCCGGCGTTCCTGCCTCGGCGTGCGGTGCCGAATGCCTCCTGCTTAACGATTTGCAGTGCAGAGCAATCCCTATTAGAATTATGATAGCACAAACGGCATCCGTTTTAAAGAATCAGTACGGGATGAATGCGTCCCCGAACCGGATCCCCGAAGGCAGCAGGCAGGTCCTGTAGTCTTCTACCGCATCCTCAGCGGGCGTCCCTTCCGGAATCCGGCGTCCGAGACGCCTCCAGATACCATGCATCCCGGCATTTTTCGCGCCGAGGTAATCCATCGGATGATTATCTCCGATGAATATGCACTGACGGGGCTCTGCCCCCGCTTTCGCTGCACACAGGGCAAAGAACTCCGGGTCAGGTTTCTCCAGGCCGGCTTCCTCGCTCATCACGACGAAGTCAAACTCACCGGCAATTCCAAGCACTTCAAGCTTCCGGTACTGAATGAAGGATGTCATGTTGGTCCCGAGACCGATCAGGACACCTGCCCTTTTCAGTGCGGCAAAAAGTTCCGGAACATCCGGATCCAGGGTCATATTTTCAAGAAATGTACCCCAGTAGGCGTAAGCCATCTGAAGCGCGTGGGGCCAGACAGGATATGCATGCAGTTCACAGAAGACCTGGTATCTGATCACCCGGTTATGTGTGGAAGCAGTCTTTTGGCCGATCCTCGCATTCGCCTCAGCCATCGCTTCGCGCACCCCGCGCTCTGTCTCCTCCGCTGTCAGCCCGAAGCGGTCCGCCGCATAGCGGTTCACCGCATCCACTCCCGCGCAGTCCGCCTTCTGATAATCATATAATGTTCCGTCCAGATCAAATATGACCGCCTTATATTTTTCCATCTCCATACTTTATACGATCCTTCCAGCAAACGGGCCATACGGCAATTCAATCTCCGACGCGAATTCTCATAATTTTTTATTCTTCATCGCGCAATACTCGTGATTTTAATCGTGAGATACGCGCGCAAAGTGAAATCCGGCTTCATCGTGAGTCCAATCTCGCGATGAAGATTCAATTCTCGTTCGCGAGAATTGGCGCGGGATTCAGGTCAGCGTAAGCTGACATCTTCCCAACCGAATCCCTGCGCATCCTCGCGTGCCTATGCATGCGTAACAATGCTCCTGTGAAGCATTGCGGAGCTGAGCGTTTATCTCAGTGGCGAATTTTAACCCACCACTGAGACGAGCAGGATATTGATCTATCCCCCGCTTATAGAAGCGGGAGTCTTTCCCACTGAGATAAAAGCTTCCGGCGGAACGCAGCCGCGCAGAGAGAAAGGTGCTTCGCACGCAAGCCCGGCACGGCAGGAACGCCCTGCTGTCCCTAACAAAGACACTTTAATCACTGACTGATTTTCCCGTGGAGTCTTCCCGGATCCTCTCAAGCTGCCCGTGTGTATATTCCCCCCAGCTGTACTGCGTCATATATTCGCCTGTGTACCGATACTGCCGGTTCCCGTCATTTCCATGTTCCAAATAATAGAAATAATCACAGTCCAGATTTTCCGGAATGATCGCGAGCCCTCCCCTGGTCCGCAGGATCACATCATCCGCCCCATGCTTTTTCAGCGTAGAGATCAGATCCATCCGCATGTTCTTAATATAGGAAATATGGCTTTTGCCTGCATCATCATCTTCCCAGAGAACGGCTATGATCTCCTGGATCGGGCACACCGCTCCCTTTCTGTCGATCAGATAAGCGAAGAGCTCTTTTGTCTTATTATATTGGAAATGCAGCGGTCTCCCGTTCTGATAGACTTCAAAGTTTCCGAATGCCCTCACAAAGAGTCTGCTGCTCACACTTTCTGTTAATTTATAGCGAAGATGCATCAGTTCATTTTTTACTTTTTCCACCGTGACAGGCTTCAGGATATATCCGCTCGCATGCAGCTCAAAGGCTTTGCCTGCATACTCGCTGTATCCCGTCGTAAAAATAATGTTGACCTTCGGATTGAGTTCAATCAGCTTGTCCGCGAGAGAGATCCCGTTCGTCTCCCGCATCTCAATGTCCAGAAATGCAATATCGGCTTTTTTTTCCTGCGCGCCTTCCAGAGCCTCCGCGGCCTTTCGAAAGCCGCAAATTTCAGCTTCCGGAATACACTTCCTGACTGCACCGATAAGACTTTCGAGCGCCAGACGTTCGTCGTCAACCGCAAAAATCACCATCTGAAGCACACCTCCTTATGCACATCGCATCGTCCCTCAGATCTATCCGCTGTGTACATGGCCTTCTGACAGCTGCAGCATATGATCTGTCTGCACGCTTAAAAGGCTGCTGTATCGGTCATCCTGTAGCCGATACCGCAGCCTTCCTGTTCCATGTACATAACCGTCTTCTTATTCGATCGTCATGATATCCAGGAATCCTGTAACATCAAATATATCACGAATTTCATCGCTGACATTGCGAATGACCATGCTTCCCTGTCTGTTCATAGCCTTCTGAGCTTTAAGGAGAACACGAAGCCCTGCAGATGAAATATAATCAAGACCCGCAAAATCAAATACGAGCTCGCTGACACCTCTGAGAGAATTGTCAAGTTCCGCATCGAGCTGCGGTGATGTCATTGTGTCAAGTCTTCCTTCCGGTGCAATTATAAGTTTTCCGCCTTCAACGGTCTTATTTATCGTCATGATGAACCTCCATATCAGTATATGATTCTATTCAAGTATACCCTGTTTTACGGAATTTGCAAACATCTTTCACACAAAAAATACTCTGTCCTGCCGGAAAGACGGCCTGCCCGGGCACATGTTCTCTGCTCCCCCGATTCCGATTCTGTCAACTTACTCATGACTGAAGTCACGAGCTTGTACCTGCCCTGTGGTCGAACAACGCTTTTGAGCGTCTTCCACATCAGGCTGTTCGCTTAGCCC
>CADABA010000001.1 GCA_902785985.1 uncultured Lachnospiraceae bacterium | reverse complement strand
GACGGATTAGGAGGTGTCATCAGGATGAGCATAGGCTATACGGGATCTATAGGACTTAAATGGGATCCGCCGATAAAGGATCCGAAGCTGAAGCCGTGTAAGTGCGGCAGGGAGGTAGAGGTTAAATACATTGCAGGTCTGGGACGCGGTGTGATCGAGCATGTGAACAATCCGTTCAAGAGTTCATATCCGACGCTGTATATCCATTGTCCGGTGTGCAATCGGAATTTGTGCATCCGGATTACAAGAGGATCCGCGATTGAATACAGGGACAAAGCGAGACGGAAACTTATACGGCGGTGGAATGAGGCGATGGAGCTTGATGTGATACCGGCGAACGCAGCAAACATTTATGAGGTGAAGAAATGACAGTACAGGTAAACATTTTAGGCGCAACGTGGACGATCAAAGAGGGGACGGAGGAGGAATATCCCGGTCTGGTAGGGTGTGATGGCTATTCGGATTCAAGCACGCGCACAATCGTTGTGGAAAAGATGCTGGACAATATGGATCCGCTGGTAAAGCAGGATTTGAGCAGTTACCGGAAAACCGTCATGCGGCATGAGATCATTCATGCGTTCCTGTTTGAAAGCGGCTTGGAGGGATGTTCCCGTGAGTCTGAAAACTGGGCGATGAATGAGGAGATGGTTGACTGGTTCGCAATCCAGTTCCCGAAGATCCTTGAAGTCTATCAGGCGTTGTGCCTGGTGTGAGGTGGGATCATGGGTAGCAGAAAGATCGGACTGAGGGATTACATTCTTGCGATGGAGAAGGTTCGCGAGTATGAGAGGCAGTTGGAAAGTCGGGCAGGTGCAGGAACAGTCGTAGCAAAGTGCGAGAAATGCAGTCTGATGTATGCGTACACGATTACGGATCGGACGGAGCCTGTAAACGCGGGCGGCACGTCGATCTATTACGGCGAGTGTCCGTATTGCGGTGAACGCACTGAGATTCTGAGGGTATAGGAGGTAGAACATGGCAATCGAGATGAAACCGGCAGACAACGAAAGATGGCTGACAGATGGGAATTGCGGAAAGTGCAGGCGGCAGAAATATTGTTCTAAGCCCTGTACAGCTCAAAAGAGGCGCAAAGAGGCAGTCATAAGGGCGATGGTCCGGGATAAGACAGGGATAACGAGGATCCAAAAACTGATTGATGAAAGACGGGCGCGGATAGATGAAGGCATCTGAGGAAATAAAAGGCTTCCTGGATTTTATCAGGGGGTGCGAGGTCAGATATAAGATGGCGCTGGAAGTCATGGAGACAGAAAACAAACGGACACAGGACTTCTTACACGCTATAGAGTTTGAGCCACACGCCGAAGAGCGCAGCAAGATAGCGACGCGGATGCGGGCAAGCCGGATCACACGGCGCGAAAGCAAAGACACCATAGAGGAGCTGGAGCCGCTGATTGAGTTCCTGAACATACCGGCGAACAAAAAAGCGGTGGATCAGCTCACACAGATTTTGGGTAAGGTCCGGAAGGCTGAGAAGTACCACGAAAACCGGACATACCATCCGAGGGTAGAAAAATGAGCGTTGATGAGCTGAGAAAATATTTTGAGATGGCCGACGATCTGAGGAATTCCGGTCGCGATTTGCTGAGGCTGGCAAAGGGATCGGACAAGCATTTTGTGATGGAGGTATGCGGGTCAAAGATGCTGACAGCCGGGAACGAGTTTGAAAAGCTGCTTCGGCGTGTAGCTGACGAGATCGAGCAAATGACCGATGACGGACGATGAGAAAGTGAGGTTTTAATCATGTGCGTGCGGATCTGTGAGTGCCTGAGATGCGGACGGAAAAATACTTGCCGAACTTGCCTGTGGCGGGGAGCCGCCCTGGGGAACATGGCAAAGAATAAAGCGGACATCACGGCATCCGTCATGTGCGTGAAAGGCGATGGAATCCAAAGATGTCCGGGGTTCATACAAAGGGGAGGTATTGGAATTGACAACAAAAGAATTATCACAGCTTTATTACCTTAACAGGGAAATAGAAAACTGTCAGAGAAAGTTGGAGGAGCTGGAATATCAAAGAGGTTGCAGCCCTGTGATCATTGACGATATGCCACACGGCAAGGGACCGGCGAAAAGCAGGGTTGAACAGCTGGCTGCTGAGATTGTGGATCTGAAAGCGATTATTCACGCCAAACAGATAGAGTGTATCCATGAGCGGAACCGCCTGGAAAGGTATATTGCGGATATCCCGGACAGCATCACACGACAGATATTTGAATACCGGTTTGCGGATTGTCTCCCATGGGAACAGGTCGCGGCCTGCATGGGCGGCGAAAATTCGGGGGAATCGGTGCGGAAAAGGTGCAACAGATACCTGAAAAGTACGGAAAATGCAAATCTTGTCACGGAATGTCCGGTTTGATCGGTGATATCATTATGATGGAATTCTTGCAACATGATGTGGGGAGTTGCCTCCGCCCCGGTTGGCATTATTGCCCGTCATGATGCTTATGCAGAATTTCAAGAAAAGCCTTCGGCGCGTGGGATCCATGCGTCGGGGGCTTTTTACATGGAGGTGAGGCGATGTCATACAGACAGCAACGGAATTACGAAAATTTACAGAAAGCCTATTTTGAGGGTGAGGGTGAATACGGGATCCCGATACTGGGACGAACAGAGGAATGCCCTTGTGAGAACTGGATCGGCTGGAATTTCGCCAAAGGGTGCGAGGAACCGGAAATACACGGGATTCATTTCTTCGTGGACGATTACCAGTTTGAGCGGGTATGGAAACAGCCGGATGTCTACCTGGATATGCTGAGTCGTTTTCAGGCGGTTTGCACTCCGGACTTTTCGCCGTATTCGGACTTCCCGAAGGCGATACAGCTCTATAACCATTACCGTAAACATTGGCTGGGCGCGTACTGGCAGATGCACGGGATGACAGTTATTCCGACGATTACATGGAGCAGTCCGGACACACTGGAATGGTGTTTTGACGGGGAACCGCATAACAGCGTTGTGGCGATGTCATCGGTCGGGATGCTGAGGAATGAGGAGCTGAAAAACTGGCTATTGACCGGCTATGAGGAAATGATCAAGCGGATCAATCCGACGAAGATCATCTGGAAAGGCAAAGTGCCGGAAGAATTGGAATCAGAACGGGGTCGGATCTTTGAGATCCCGTCATTCGTAGATAAGTGGCGCGAGGAGGGATGACAATGGCAAAGGGTGGATCAGGTGGGATCGTAAGTCATCCCATAGTGAGCGACATTGACCATTATAAGCCATACATGGACACACAGGAAAAGGTTGATTGGTTGAAAGACCATCATTCCAAAACATTGACGGAGCAGGAAGCACAGGCCACAATAGCGGCGGCAGAGAATTATTCCCTGAGCGGATACAGCAAAATCCATAATGGGAAAAGCCCGAAAGAGACGGCCCTGATTGATGCGATGATCGAGGATCCGAAAGCTCCGGTATACGCGAAAACACAGTACAGGGGCATTCACGTATCACAGTCTGATTTAGGCGGTCAGGATCCGAAGGCGTGGATCGAGGATATCATCAAAACCGGCGTATGGAAAGAGCCTGGGGTTTCGTCGTTTTCAGCGACAAAATCCACGGCTATGAGCTTCGGTCATTTCGGGTATAATAAGCCCGGTGAGATACATATTCTCATCACGAACCACGGCAAGACAACGGGAATGCCGTTCAAGCATATTTCAGAATGTACCAGTGAGAATGAGGTCCTGCACTCTGCAAAACAGATGCTTGCGGGTATCAAGATTACGGGGTATCATACAAACAAAGCGGGAAACGAATACTTCATCGAGGTTGACGATTCACTTCCGTTAAAGGGTGGCAAGAAAAAGTAAGGAGGCAAACACATGGCGGCGAAAAAGGACAAAAGCACACAGGAATTAAGGGACGCTAAGAACGCGGCAAATGTCGCAGGTCTGACAAAGCTGTACCCGCCGAAAAAGCAGAGCGGAACAAAGGGCGGCAAGAAGAAATAACCTGAAAACAGAATAGAAATTTGAAAGCAACGGTGATCAATCGGTCATCGTTGCTTTTGTTTTGCAGAGAGGTATAATGATGGCTAAAGGAAATTCAGGACTTACCACAATTACCGCGGCCACGCCTCCCGATGCACAAGAGCCGGAAGTCAAGGTACAGCCGCAGGAACCGGAAGAACCTGAGACCGACAAAAAGGGATTCAAGAGTCACGATGATTCGGACTACCATGATTTGTATGGTGGCAAAGCGTACTATGAGCAGCAGGATTTAACCCTGGACCAGAAGAACGCGGCAGAGACCTATACGGATCCGGAGGTGGAAGGGTCGTATGCGAATCCGGCGGCGGATGGACTACACAGCCCGTCACAGGATTTGAACTGGGCGATGTCTCAGGGCTTGCCAATGAGTCAGGCGCAGGAGACAATGCTGAAGTCCCTTAACAGTGCGCTGCATAATACGGGGTACAATATCAATCTGACGCGGTATGATCATGCGGGATTCCTGAATGCGATCCTTGCGAGTCAGGGGATCAATAATCCGGATGCTACAAAAATGTCGGTGTCAGAACTGAAATCAATCCTCCAGGGCGTGACGTATGGCGAAAACAAATTTGTTTCTGGTTCATATAACAATTTCAAGAATGCATTGGGGGACGGCAGCAAGTGGAATAAAAAGGCGTTCATGCAAAGATTCGTGAAGGTATCTTACCAGGTCGATGCAAACGTTCAATCCATGATGCCGGGTATTTCATCGAAGTCGGATCCTTACATTGGCAAGAAAAATGATCTGGGTGAGATTATCATGGGTCCGAGTAAGGCAGGCAATAAGAATTATGAGATCGTGGACGTAAAGCTGTCAGGGGCGAAAGCGCATCCAAAAGGCAGCTATATTGATCATAATATGTCACTCAATCAAATCGAGATCGTGGTGAGAGTCCACAAACAGTAGGAGGCAAACTATGGCAACAAAAAAAGACAGGGGCGATTTTGACAGGTTCACATCTGACGGCTACGGGCTGGATGTCTCAAAGCCGGATGCGGCGAAGAAAAAGGTCGTTGATGCGTACAACAAGAAACAGCAGAAACCCAAAACTGTAAAGCGTTCAGGAAAGAAGAGATAAGCCCTCTACCAGATTAAGGCAGAGGGTTTTCTTATGCGCTGGAAAGAGGTAAGATAATGGCAAAGGGAAGTTCAGGTTTAGGGGAATCGCTGGGTAAAGGCAGTGGCGGCAGTGTAAACATAGTTAGTGAGACGGACGTATGGACGTACCGGCACAATAGCGATAACGCGGATTTCGTTGATGCCATCAATACCAGTGTTTCCATCATGCAGAATGATTACAAGGATATCATGGAAACGGTCAACCAGGTCTTTGCTGCAGAGCTGGGCGGGGCTGACAAGGTAAGCACACTGGGATACTGGGATCCGTCCAGTAAAACCCTTGCGCTGAACCAGAATTATACCGATATCGACAAGATGAACCAGGTCTATGACGCGGCCACAAAGAGCGGATACCATCCGAGCAGGGGCAATAAGACCGGAACCGAGGCGGTGGCTTTTCATGAGATGGGCCATGCCCTGACGGATCACATCGCTAAGAAGATGGGCGTTCCAGATCTGGATACCGCGTCACAGAAGATCGTGGATGCTGCATACAAGGCAATGAAAGGAACCGGCGGCACGAAAGCATGGGCGGGCAAGATATCCGGCTATGCGCAGGAGAGCTATGCGGAATGTGTGGCTGAGGCGGTCGCGGATTATTACTGTAACGGGGAAAAGGCCAGCGCACAGAGCAAGGCCATCATAAAGCAGCTTCAGAAATACCAGTAAGCTGAGAAAAGGAGCGCGTTATGGCAGGAAAGAAAGTCGGATACAAGGAACCGGCAAGTTATTTCAATGCGGACATGAGAAAAGCCGCTAAGAAGTGGGAGGACAGCAAGAAGGCAGGCAAAGCCGGAAAGCAGACCGACACGAAGAGCAAGAAGAAATGATCAGAACCGTCTATCGCAAGATAGGCGGTTTTCCATATCAGGGAGAGTGGGGTGAAGCCGTATGGCATTCGCAAAGGGGAATAAGTACGGCAATAAAACGCCGAAATATACGGATCCCGAAGTGTTCAAACAGAAAATTGATGAGTATTTTGAGGAATGCAAAGGAAAGCTCCTTACAGACCACAATGAGGATCCGATCATTGACCGGTGGGGCAATCCTGTCATGTTGGGGGCAAAGCCTCCGACACTATCCGGATTAGCGTATGCGCTGGGGTTTAAGACCAGGACAGGACTGAACCGGTACAAAGCGAAAAAAGAATTCATGGAGCTGCTTCTGGATGCCAAATTGCGGATCGAGATGTACAATGAAGAACAGCTGTACAGCCGCGACGGATCCAGGGGCGCTATGTTCAACCTTCGGATGAATTTTGAGGGTTGGCAGGAAGATAAGAATGAGGAGGGCAAGGGTCCGGCGGTGGCGATCATCAACGACATACCACATGGAACCGTAAATCTGAATACGGACACGGCGGTATTCAATCCTCTGCAAAAACCCGACGAGGATACGGCGGGGGATGCCAAAGAGTAACGTTGAGGGTGTACGCCTTACCGATCTGATAGCCCCGGCGTTCTATCCCGTGTACTGGGACGTAAAAGACGGGCTACACACTTATTACGATCTTTACGGTGGCCGTGGATCCACAAAGTCATCCTTCATCAGTCTGATGCTGGTAATGGGGATCATGGAGGATCCGTCCTCAAACGCGGCAGTGTTCCGAAAGGTGGCAAGCACAATCGGAACGTCCGTATATGAACAGGTGCTATGGGCGATCAACGCCCTGGGCGTGGATGAGCTGTGGAAAACCACAACAAATCCATATAAAGCGACGTATAAACCGACAGGACAGGTGATCTTATTCCGTGGACTGGACAAGGCCAAAAAGCTGAAATCCATCAAGGTTGCGAAAGGGTACATCAAATTCCTGTGGTTTGAAGAGCTTGACGAATTCGCGGGCGAAGAGGAAATCCGATCCGTGCAGCAGTCCATCCTCCGTGGTGGCCCGTGTTACACGGTTTTCAAATCCTTTAACCCACCGATTAGCCGGTCAAACTGGGCGAATAAATATGTCCTGAAGCCTCACAGGGGCGCGTACAGGCATAAATCCTGTTATCTGGATGTCCCGGTTGACTGGCTGGGGCAGCAGTTCATTGATGATGCTGAGGATCTGAAGCAGACCAATTACAGAGCATACCAGCATGAGTACCTGGGAGATGCGGTCGGAACCGGCGGCGAGGTATTTGACAATCTGGAGATCAGGGTCCTGAGCGATTCCGAGATATCGACATTCGATAACATCTTCATGGGGATTGACTGGGGCTGGTATCCGGATCCGTTCCATTGGAGCAAGATGCACTATGACGGAAACCGGAAGATCCTTTATATCTATGATGAGATGCGGTGCTGGAAAACGTCAAACGCGGAAACCTGGAACCGGCTTGTCATGCAGCACGGTGTAACGAGTCAGGATCTTATCACGGCAGATTCAGCGGAAAAGAAATCCGTGGGCGATTATCGTGATTATGGATCACTGTGCCGTCCAGCGATCAAAGGTCCGGATAGCCGCAGATACTCTTATAAGTGGCTGCAATCCTTGAAAAAGATTGTCATAGATCCGATCAGATGCCCGTATTCAGCGCAGGAATTCCCTGAATACGAGTATGAGAGGAATGAACAGGATGAGATTATAAGCGGATACCCGGACGGGAACGATCACGGCATTGATGCTGTCCGGTATGCGATGGAGCGCTATTACAAGCGCAAAGGTCAATAAAAGAAAGCCCTCCGGGATCTTCGGATTGTCGGTGAAAGCTCAACATTTTCGGATGCATGAGAAAGGCATAGTTGAAAGTATTCACTTCTTAGCAGTTTTGTGGTATCATGTATTCCACAAAGGAGGTGGATACTATGATGAGCGGTATCTTTTTTGTTATTGCATTCATCGGGCTTCTCATAAGTAATGTAAAGTATGAGGCTGCAAAAAAGAAACATTCATCAAAGATGCTATGTCCCAACTGTAAGAGCCGGAATATCAAGATCCGAAAGGAGATATCCGGGATAACGCGGACAGGACTAAGTTCTTACGGCAGCGGCATGGGAGTGCATACGGGTGTCAGCAATGTCAACCGGCAGCGCATAGGCGTGTGTCAGGATTGCGGTTATGATTATCCGTACACTTCGGAGGCTGACGTAAAGCAAGCCGTCGCGAGTGCGAAAGGAGCCTATTATTTCTGGCTTGTCCTTACGATCATAGCGGCGGGCGTAGGTATATGGTTCTTTTTACATTAACAGGGAAAGCACATCGGAAACGGTGTGCTTTTTTAGTGGCGGAGGCAGGTATGCGGTATGAATATATTTGCAATGCTTTTTTCAAAAATCAAGGGGGTGTTCAGAAAGATGATACCGTATAGGTCGATAGAGCAGGCGGAGCATATCGAAACGCCTTTATCTACGGATATGGTAAATGCCCTTGATTTCTGGTATGAGTTATATCGTAACAAGGCTCCATGGATTAACGCAGAGGAAGGCGTGAAGTCCATGAACCTCCCTGCTTTTATCAGCTCCGAGATAGCACGTCAAATCGTATTGGAGATGAAATGGAACATCACAGGGAAGGACGGTGAGGGGGCTACACAGAACGAGGACGGCGAGGATATCATGAATCCCCGTGCTGAGTACCTGAAGGCAGAATTTGAAAAGCTGATGCATTCCCTCCGGTTGAAGCTGGAACAGGGATGCGCCGCCGGTGGTATGATCATCAAGCCGTATCCGAATACGGATGACGGGCATATATATTTTGACTGGGCGATGGATTGGGGCTTTTATCCCTTGGCATTTGACGATGACGGCAATTTGTCAGATGTGATCATCCCTGACATTTTCAGGGACGGGAAAATCATTTACACGCGCCTGGAACGTCATACGGTCGTGAAAGACAACGTGGAAATTACGCAGAGGGCATTCAAATCCACCATGGAGGATAACCTGGGAACAGAGATCAGCCTCCAGGAAGTCGAAAGATGGTCAAGCCTTCAGGAAAAAGCGACAGTCACAAAGACGGACGGCCCGCTTTTCGGCTGGTACAAAGTGGCAGCTGCGAACAATGTTGACGTGGACAGCCCCTTGGGCGCGTCCGTGTTTGCTAAAGCGATAGACGCGATCCGCGAGGCGGATGAACAGTATTCACGGCTTATCTGGGAATTTAAGGGATCCGAGCTTGCGATTGACGTTGACCCGACAGCCCTGAGACCGAGACGGACAGAGGGCGGCGGCGTGGAAATGCCGAAGCTGAATCAGCGCCTTTTCCGTGCGGTCGATATTGATAAAGGTGACAGGGATCTGTACGACGTGTTCTCCCCGAACATCCGAGATGCAAGCCTCATGAACGGCCTGAATCAGCACTTAATGAGGATTGAGGATCTGACCGGGCTATCCCGTGGGACACTCTCAGATGCGAACGTAGAGGCGCGGACGGCTACAGAGCTGAAGATCATCAAGCAGAGGTCATATGCCACGATAGCTGACAATCAGGCATCTTTAGAGCGATGCCTGAAAAGCGTTGTCCGGGCGATGGATAAATACGCTTCAGTGTATCATCTGGCCCCGGAAGGTGAATATGACGTGTCGTTTGAGTGGGATGATTCGATTCTGACTGATACCGATGCGGAAATGCAGGAGCGTATGATGATGCTGAATGCCGGTATCATCGGCAAGGCAGAATTCCGTGAATGGTACTTCGGTGAGACCAAAGCGCAGGCGAAAGCAGCCATCGAAAGCATTTCTGATGAGAAATCTACAGAGATGCAGGCGCTTATGCCACCGATGGATCAGGGGAACGGAGGCGGTCCGCTTCCCGAACAGGAGGAATCTGGCGGTGATGAAGAATGACGCAGAAGGATATTGATAAAAAGGTCGATGAGATCATGAGGCATTTCGATACAGTGAATGCCTTTTTTATTGCCAAAGTGGCAAAACAGGTTAAGAAAATCGGTGAGCTGATCCCGTCTACCATCAATATCCTTACGGTCATGGCTGACATGAATGAGGATATTGCTGAGATCAATCAAAAGCTGGCGGATGCCCTACAGGTCAGTCTCCCGGAGGTATACGGCCTCTATCGTGAAGCGCTGAAGGACACATACACAGATCCACGGTTTGAACGAGCATTAACGCTTACGCCTCTGCCGGAGGATTCAAAACAGTCTTTACAGCACTATACGGAAGCAGTAAGCAGGCAGACCATGGAAACCATGATCAACCTGTCAAATACCACAATCGCCTCAAGTGCATACCGGCGCACGGTGGATGAAGCGATCCTGGCAGCAGGCAATGGGCTGACGGATTATAAGGCGGCTACACGGAGAGCGATCCGGACAATCGGATATGGCGGCCTTCAGATGCAGTATCCTTCCGGGTATCACAGGAGACTGGACACGGCAATCCGACAGAACATCATAGACGGCATGAATCAGATAGCACAAAACGGCTCAATCATGATGGGCGAACAGCTGGGATTCGACGCTTATGAGTTGTCAGCTCATGCGCGGTCAGCTCCGGACCATGAACCGATTCAGGGGCGTGTATTCCTGAAAGCAGAATTTGAAAAGCTGCAGGCGGGTTTACCGTTTCAGGATGTGGACGGGAACCAGTACGGATCTATCCGCCGTCCTATTGGCGAATGGAACTGTATGCACATCGCAATGAGCTTTTCCACGCAGTATTCAAAACGGCGATACAGTGATGAAACACTGAAAAAGTACGCTGAGGATAATCAAAAGGGCTGCGAGATTGACGGAAAGCATTACACGATTTATGAAGCATCACAGCTTATGCGGAAAATAGAAACGCAGGTGAGGTATGAAAAGGACGCGGCGAATGCCGGTCGTGCTGCCGGGGATATGGATCTAAGAAGGGAATGCCAAAAAAGGATCAATGCCCTGGCGGCAAAATATGAAATGGTGGCGAATGCCGCCGGTCTGACCATGCGGAAAGATCGGATGACAGTTGAAGGGTTCAAAATGGTAAAGGTTTAAGGAGGCAGACATGGAATTCAGAGAGGCATTAGCAGCAATGATGAATGGCAAAAAAGTGAGACTTCCCGGATGGAAAGGTTATTGGGCCTGGGAGAAAAACACGATCATGCTTCACTGTGAGGGCGGGAAGGTGTTGGACATCCGGCAGACGGATGATCCGCTTTTCACTTTTACGAATGTGGCATCAAATGAGTGGGAGGTCGTTCCGGAACCTCTGACAGGTTTAGCGGAAACCATCAAACCGATGCTTTCCGGGGATTACAAAGAGCGGTTCAGGGCTGAATACTGGCAGACGGTCATCCGGTTCAAAAAGCTGAAGGCGATGCTCATTAAATGGGATGCCGGACGGCTTGATTTCACGCCTACGTGCTGCCGGGGTATTTACAATATCCAGGAAAGAGCGATGGCCGATTACATTGCGACGCTTGAAACTCGCGCACAGATCGAGGGGATTGAGCTGTAAAGGAGGTACAGAAATGCAGGAAAAAGCAAGACGGATAGTAATGGATTACTTCAACAGTCATGTTGACGTGACAGACGGCGTACAGATCACAATGGATGATGTGTATATCGTATGGTTCAGCAAGACGCTTCAGAACTGGAAAGCGCTTGTCAGCACTACTGTCCCGGATAACAAATACTATGAGCTTACATATGATGGAGACAAAAAGAGAACCTACGTCGATGTCTATGTAAAACTGGAAAATGTTACGGTGAATGACTAAAAACGCATAAAAAGTGAGTTTTTAGTCATTTATTCGTAATTTTTCCGCAAATACGGCGATTAAAACACCGGAATATAATTTTTTTGGTGATAAAGGATCCTGAAGTTTCAGGGTCCTTTTCATATATTACCGGTACGGATCCGGTTATAGAAATTCCGAACTTGCCCCTTCATACGGGCTTAAAACTGTGATATAGCGGCGGGTACAGCCGCAGAAAGAGAGGAAGAGATGACATTACAGGAAGTATTAGGCGAGGAACTGTTTGCACAGGTGGACGCAAAGATCAATGAGGTCAATGCGAATCAGCCGGACAAGACAAAGCACGTCCGTTTTGCGGATTTGTCTGAGGGTGGCTATGTCAGCCGTAGCAAGTACGATGACAAAGTGAATGGGCTTACGCAGCAGGTGACAGACTTGCAGGAGCAGATCTCCCAGAGAGATACAGATCTGGCCGGACTGAATGAACAGCTCACAGCTGCACAGGCAGACGCAGGACAGCTTGCAGAGGCGCAGAAACAGCTTTCCAAATTGCAGTCTAAGTATGACACGGACAGCAAAGCGTGGGCGGCTAAGAACGCGCAGCAGGCGTATGAATACGCTATCAAAAGCAAAGCCAACGAGCTGAAGTTTACCAGCGCATCGGCCAAAAAAGCCTTTATCGAGGATGCCATTGCGCAACAGTTCAAGCAGGACGGCGATACGCTGATGGGCTACACAGACTTTGTGGCGAAGTATCAAGAGACCGATCCGGGTGCTTTTGTCCAGGAAACGCCTCCGGCAGATCCGAAACCGGCGGATCCCACACCGGCTCCGACTATTGTACTTCCGGGAAAGTCTACTCCCGCTCCGAAAAAGATGTCTCTTTCCGAGGCAATGAAACTGAAAAATGCTAACCCGAATGCGGAGATCAACTTTGGAGAATGATCTCTGACCACTACCAGAAAGGAGAACAACTATGCCTGGTATTTTTGATGCAAAACTTTTCAATGCTGAAGTATTCCAGCAGTATGTTGATCGCATTCCGAACCTCAACAGAAATGAGCTGATCCGCTCCCGCGCTATCCGTCCGAGACCCGATCTTGCAACGGCTATGGCTGACGAAGTGGGCGGCAACTACATCACCACTCCCCTGAAGGGCCTGATCGGCGGGGCTGCTCAGAACTATGACGGCGGTACGAACCTGACCGCGAACGGGACTAAGACCTTCTCTCATTCCCGTGTTGTTGTCGGTCGTGCAAACGCATGGACTGAGAAGGACTTCTCCTATGACATCACCGGCGGTGAGGACTTCCTGGAGAACGTCGCGCAGCAGATCTCTGAATACTGGGAAGAGATTGATCAGGCTACCATCGTGCATGTCCTGAACGGTGTCTTTTCCATGACTGACACTGCGGGCGCTGCTTTTGTGGCTGCTCATACCAATGACGTGACCGCAAAGCAGAACAGCGAAGGTGTGACCGGTGCAATGGATGGCACTACTCTTAACACCACGATGCAGAAGGCTTGTGGTGACAACAAGAGCAAGTTCAGCCTTGCCATCATGCATTCTATGGTTGCTACCAACCTGGAAAACCTGAGACTCCTGGTCTATCTGAAGTACAACGATGCGAACGGTATGCAGAGGGATCTTGCTATCGGCACTCTGAACGGCAGGACCGTCCTTGTGGATGACAATATGCCGGTTATTGAGGTCAATCCGACTTATGCAAAGACCTCTGATCAGGCACTTGTCGAGGGTAAGACCTATTACACCCGTTCTGGATCTTCTCCGAACTATGTGTATACTCCGGTTGAAACTCCGTCCGCTGAAAGCCTCAGCAGCTACTATGAGGTGACAGCTTACGATACCGGATACGTTACTTATGTCCTGGGTGACGGCGCGATTGAGTACACAAACTGTGGTGCGAAGGTTCCGTATGAGACCGATCGTGATCCGGCTAAGAACGGCGGCGAGGATACGCTGTACAGCCGTCAGAGAAAGGCATTTGCCCCGTATGGCATCAGCTTTACGAAGGCTTCCATGGCTTCCCTGTCTCCGACCGATGCAGAGCTGGAAAACGGCGCAAACTGGGAGCTTGTGAACGACAATGCTGCTTCTTCCAAGGAGTACATCAATCACAAGGCAATCCCGATTGCCCGTATCATCTCCCTGGGCTGATCGCTCTAGGATGGCGGGAGGTGCTACACATGAGATATCTGACGTATGAAGAATACCAGAGTTACGGTGGAGACCTCCCGGAGGCGGATTTCACCTTGTTTGAGTTCAGGGCGAGGAAACGGATTGATTACTGGACGGACTGCCGTGTTCAAAACATGGCATCCGTCCCTGAAGCTGTAAAACTGTGTATGATGCAGGTCATTAAGTTTGATGAGAAGTTTGGAACGGACGCGCAGGCGGATAATCCGGCAGTATCGTCCTTCAATACAGATGGGTATTCGGAAAACTACGGCAGTGCATCAGAACAGGCAGCAGCAGCATCAGAAAGTATGTACTCAGCCGTGAAAAGCCTGCTCTACGGTGAGACCGACGATTACGGTACGCCGTTGCTCTATAGGGGGCTGGATCTATGAGGTTAGCGAATGAGACCATAACCGTATTCAATGCCAAACTGGATACCGCAAACGATAAGGACACTTACATCCCATCCGTGATCGAGGGCGTGTCCTGGTATTGTGAAATAGTGTCAACCGTTGATGAAGGGTTGAAGGCTGCAAACAAATTCATTATCCGGATCCCGGAGGATGCTGATTTCAGAAAGAAATCGTATGCATCTCCGCAGGATTACGCGACTTCAGAGGATGTGAGCGGTTTGTTTACTCTGGCAAACGGTGACATTATCGTTAAGGGCGAAGTAACGAAAACGGGTCTGAAACCAAAGGATCTGCACAGTCGGTATGAAGCGTTCACCATTTTGGGAGTGACTGATAACCGACGTGCGCCAAGGGAGCCACACTGGAAGGTGGTAGGAGCATGATTTCGATTAACGTAAAAAAGGTATACATGCCTGCGGACACAGCGGCTCTGCTGAAAAAGTATAACCTGGAAAAGGGAGGACTCGTACAGCAAACGTTGGATAAAACAGTGATCGACTATATGCTTGCATATACGCCGTGGGAAACCGGTAGTCTTGCAAAAGATCCGTATGCGCATACAAAAATCGGCACGGGCAGAATAGTTTATCGCTCACCATATGCACGTTACCTGTATTACGGAGAGGTTTATGGTCCGAACATTCCGGTATTTGAGGATAACAGCGGAGTACCTACACGGTGGTTCAGTCCTCCGGGGCAGAAGAAACATCCGACCGGACGAAAACTGCAATACTCAAAGGACGCGAATCCTCTTGCAGGATCGTTCTGGTTTGAGCGGATGAAAGCTGACAGACTCCCAGATATTATCGAGGAGGTAAAAAATGTCGCTGGAATTAAATAATGCAGAACAGCTTCGGGCCTGGTTTCGAGGCTGTCCGGCTTTATCCGACGGCAATCGTTTCCGAATGGACTATCTTGCGGAAAATCCGACGGAATACGCGCTGTATGCTGTGCCGTCTCAGATAAATTACCGGGAGAACGTACTGGGTGAGGAAGTACCCGCCGACATCCAGTCGATCAATTATATTTTCGCGAGTAAGGAAAGCTACGGTTCAGACGTAGAACAAAATCTTGCGAATTTGGGATTTTACGATGAAGTAGTTGCATGGGTACTTGAACAGAATACTTTGCGTAATTTCCCGACGATCAATGAGGGAAGGATCAAATCTATTGTGCCTACATTAACTGCTTATCCGATTGAAATAGGCAGTGACGCGGCACGATATCAGATCCAGTTAAGAATAACCTATAGGAGGGTTTAACACTATGGCAAGATTAGACCGTAACAGAGGTATGTTCTTTGGTTCCTGGAAGCCCACCGGCAGCGCTACCCAGGTGTGGGAAGCCATTGGTAAGGACAATGATGACCTTTCCAAAGAGCTGAATCCGGATACTGAATCCAGTAAGAATGTCCTGGGTGAATCCACCTTCAGACATTCGGGTTATGAACCGGAGATCGACGTGGATCCGTACTACATGGATCCGGACCGTGCCATGTATGCGCATATGCTGGAAGTGGCACTGGAGGAAAAGTACGGCGAGGAAGATCTTCTGGGCGAATTTGCTGAGGCTTTCTTCACTACTGTGAATGCGGAAACGCATACCATGAGTGGTTACTGCTATGTGCGTGACGCATGGTTTGTTCCGCAGTCTACCGGTGGAGATACGTCCGGATACGCGATCCCGTACACCATTACACCTGTCGGCCCGATGGTGAAAAAGAATATCTCCTACAACATGGAGACCAACGCTGCCACCATCACTGATATCACATCCGGCTGATCAGCTGGCTGAGACGCGACCGGGAACAGGTTACACACATGACCACGGGCGCACGATATTTGATTATCATGCGCCCGATTTTTTATGTTTAGGAGGCAATTATGGCTAAAGAACTCAGAGGGATTATTGATGACGGTACGCGGGAAATCCCGCTTATGAACAAGTTCGGAAAATTGATCTGCAATATCTATATCCGTCCGGCTGACCTGTCTATCCTGGACAGATATCAGCAACTTTCGACGGATTTCAAGACTATTGTTGAACCGTTGAAGAACATCGAAATCGGCAGTAACGGCACGGTTTCGTTTGAAGAGGACTGGAAGATCGTAAAAGAGGTGGAAGCCGAGCTGAAGCAGCGCATCAATGCCCTGTTTGATATGGATGAGGCAGATGACATCTTTGCAAAGAGGAATCCCTTCTCCAGTGTTGGCGGTAAGTTCTTCTGTGAAAGCGTGATTGAGGTGATCGGGAATTTGATTGCGGACGCTGTAGAAGAGGAAATGGAGCTGTCCAGACAGAGAACGGAAAAATATCTGGATGATGTCAAGCCGGAGGTAAACGGCGATGATAGGACAGTTACCGCAGACGCTACGGGTATGCAATAAAGAATACGAGATCCGTTCCGATTATCGGAACATCTTAAAAATCATACAGGCATATAACGATAAAGACCTTTCCGACCGGGAAAAGGTCTTTATTTGTCTGAAAAGGATTTATAAGGATCCGGACAGTATGCCAAAAGATGCAGACGTTTATACAGAAGCATTTAAGGCGGCAACGGAATTTATCGAATGTCGTTTGTCGAGCGACAAGCCCAGCCCGAAGGTTGTGAACTGGGAGAAAGATGAACAGCTCATTTTCCCTGCAATCAATAAAGTGGCGGGTACGGAAGTCCGGGCGTTGCCTTATATGCACTGGTGGACGTTTTTAGGGTACTTCCAGGGGATTGACCAAAATGATCTATGGGGAACGGTCCTCATGATCCGGCAGAAAAAGGCTAAGAGAAAGAAACTGGAAAAGTACGAAAAGGAATTTTATGCCGCAAACCGGGATCTGTGCAGCCTTGAAACAGCTGAGGAAAGACTGACACCGGAAGATACGATGAAGGCGATTTATGAGCAGCTTTTAAGGGAAGGAGGTTCAAAGGATGGCGAATAATAATGCTGACGGCACTCTGATTCTGGATACAGAGCTGGATAATTCCGGTTTTGAAAAAGGATCTGCAAAGTTGTTATCAGCTATTGACGGTCTGTCTACCCAGATTGAAAAATTCGGAGCCGCCATGGAAAAGGCATTCAGCAATCCTGAAGCCCTCCTTCACTCAGCGAGCAATGCCGTGCAGCAGGCATCAGCGGCAGTCGGAAAAGGGGCTAAGGAAGCTACACAGATGGCAGGGAGTTCCGTCAGTTCTTATGACAAAGAACTGGCAAAACTTCAGAAGCAGATAGATCAGACAGAGAAGAGCTTAGAGAACTACCATAAAGAGATTGACCAGATCCATGAGTCCACGGATGCGATGCTGCCAAATGCCGCAACGGATGAACAGGCAGCGACGCTCCTTGAAATGGAAGAGCAGGAAATCGCAAAGGTCAATGAGAAGTACGCTGAAAAAACAGCGATGCTTGAACAGCTCAAAGCTAAATACGCAGAAGTAGAAGCCGCCCGGAATGCAGCGGCCAATTCTACAGAGGCCGACCAGGTACAGCAGACATCCCAGGCTGTAGCAGCTTATGACAAAGAGCTGGAAAAACTGGCAAAGAAAATTGAGACAGCAAAAAACGCGCTGAAAGGTTATGAGGAAGAAAAGGCAAAGATAGAGGAATCCACGGATGCCATGCTTCCGAATGCCAAAACAGATGATCAGGCACGGATCCTCATGGAAATTGAGGAGATCGAAATTGATAAGTTGAACCAGAAGTATGCGACTCAGCTTGAAACGCTCAAAAATCTTGAAGCGGAATACGCCCGCGTGAATGAGGCGAGGAACCAGGCGGCTCAGGCGCAGGCTGAGGAAGCAGATGAGGAGGAAGAAACGATCCAGAAAGGATCCAGACTGTCCGGTGTGCTTGTAATGCTCACACAGGGACTTGGGAACGCTTCCAGAGCAGCTTTATCGTTGGGTAAGAGAGTTGCACAGATTACATTCAATGCGATCTCTGCAGGCGCGAAAAAGGCTGTATCCAGTCTGAAATCGTTTCAGAAACAGGCGAATAATACAAACTTCAAAGCGAATGCCCTTGTAAAATCCCTTACGAGTCTGAAAAGGCTTTTGATTACTCGTATAAAGCGAATGTTCATATCGTCTGTATTTAATCAGGTGAGGGAAGGATTTCAAAAACTGGCGCAGTACGATTCTGAATTCAACACGCACATGAATTCGATTAAGAACAGCGCTACACAGTTGAGTGGGAACATCGCCGTCGCGTTGGGGAACTTGATTTCTGTAGTTGAACCGGTGATTACAAAGATCCTCAATACGCTGTCAAATGCAGTCAGCTATCTGAATCAGTTCTTTGCGCTGCTTCAGGGTAAAACCACATACACATCGGCAAAGATGGGAGCTGACAATTATGCGGACTCCGCTAAAAAAGCAGCAAAGGCACAGAAGGAATGGAACAATGAGCTGTACAGTTTTGATGAGCTGAACCGGCAGAACAAAAAGGACGAAACATCAAACGATGATGACAGCTCTAAGACCGGAATTCAATACGAAACTAAGGACATTGACCTTCCGAAGGGTGTAAAAGACTGGATCAACCGGCTGAAAGAAGCCTGGAAAAATGGGGATTGGTATGGGGTTGGAAAGATCATCGCTGAGGGCCTGAACACGGCCATGCAGTACGTGGATGACTGGATCAACAATAAATTCCGTCCCTGGGGCGTGAAATGGGCCGGACGTATCGCACAGATCCTTAACGGGATCGTGGACGGTGTGAATTGGGAGCTTTTGGGTAAAACCGTTGCGGACGGTCTGAATGCGATCCTTGACATCGCAAATACGTTCCTGAAAAATTTCAATTTCCTGAATTTGGGTAAGGGTATCGGCAGGGCGATCAACAGCCTGGTGGATAACATTGACTGGAAACTGCTTGCCGAAACTCTGAAAAACGGCTTCATGGGATTGATTAACCTTGCCTATGGTTTTCTGACAACATTTGACGGGCTGAAGCTGGGAAAGAACATCGGGCAGACAATCAAAGACTGGTTCGATGGAGTTGACTGGAACCGTGTGGGTGAGACATTCGCGCTGAAGTGGAATGCGTTGTTACACATTATTGAGGGAATTGTTACGACACCGGGGATCTGGCAGAGCATCGGAACCGCAATCGGCCAGTTTGTGAGATCGTGGTTCAGTACGATTGATATAAATTCCCTTGCAACAATCCTGATAAGCATTCTAAACGGCGTAACGGCTATGATCCGGTCATTCCTGGATCAGAACCCGTTTCAGGGTGTTGCGTATAAGATCTATACCGCTATCAACCGCGTCATCCATGAAGTAGACTGGGCAGCACTCGGAAAAGCGGTCAGTGATCTGTTCATGTCGGTGCTGAAGGTCATCCGGCAGGTCGTTGACAATGTGGACTGGAAAGGCATAGGACAGGCAATCGGTAACTTCCTTGGGAGCATTGACTGGCTGGGGATCTTTACGAATGTAGCGGCAATCGTGTGGGAGGCGTTCACTGGGATTTTGTCCGGGCTTATGAGTACGGACGGTGGCAGAATGTTCCTTGCGCTTGTGGCGGCTATCAAGGGATTACAGCTTGCCTTTACGCTCACACAGGCAGGATGGAAAGCAGCAGTTCAGAGATGGGTACTTACGGGCGTGAGTCCGTTTGAGTCCATGCCGACGCTGATAGGCGGGATCGGAACCAAAGTTAAGGGCGCGATAACTACCCTGACAACATTCCTGACAACCGGCTTGACGAATTTCACGGTTGCCGGACACACATTGCTGACCGGGGCAGCGGCAACATTCGCAACAGCGGCTTTAGGCGTGACGGATGCCCTGCTTATTGCATACGACGTGAACGCGCTGAAAAACGCGGCAAGCACGTATCAGCAGGCGCAGAATGCGCATCAGCATGAGACAGAAGTTGCCCTCAGCAATTTTGAAAAGCTGTACAGAACGAAGGGGCCGGAGATTGCAGCTCAGTGGGCGAAAACCTGTTACAACATCGACACGACGGGCATGAGTCTGGATCAGGCGCAGAAAGCCCTTGTAAAGCAGGTGGATACATACTGGGATGACACACCACAAAATATGTGGGACGGCTTCAAACAGGGCTGGAACACATACTTCGGCGCGGATGGCAAAGGTCTGTTAAGCCTGCTCGGTGATGCCTTCACGGGCGCGATAGGCGGGATCAAGAGCCTTCTGGGTATTCATTCCCCGTCCACGGTGTTTGAAGGTATCGGTCAAAACCTGGTATCCGGATTGCTGAACGGTATCAAGAATGCGTGGTCAGGTATCACGTCCTTCTTTACCACAGGATTTACAAACCTGAAAACCACGTTTTCAACTGCATGGAGCAATATAAAGACAACCGCCGGATCCGCATGGGATGGCATAAAAACCACAATCTCAGGAAAGTGGAGCAACATCACAACAGCAGTTTCGACTGGCTGGAATAATCTGAAAACGTCGCTTGGAAATGTGAAATGGGACAGCATCGGCAGCAACATGGTCAGCAAGATTCAGAGCGGTGTGACTTCCGTGTGGAGCAGGTTTTCAAGTTCCCTGGTACAGGGATGGACGAATATCCGTACATCCTTCGGTAATATCCAGTGGAACAACATAGGACATAACCTTGTTGCTGGTCTGTCAAACGGTATCAACGGCGCATGGAGCAGCCTGACCACGCTTGTTTCCAACTGTGCGAATAACCTTGTATCCAGAATCAAAAGCGCCTTCGGGATCGCCTCTCCGTCAAAAGTGTTTGCTGAAATCGGTGAATACCTGGATGCCGGTCTGGAAAAAGGTATAGTGGATGGCCAGAAGGGATTGCTGGGAACCGCTACACAGGTGGCGGAGGCGGTCACGAACGGCATGACACCTGATTCCCCGGATGTGGAAATGTCAGCAGATGCCGTTGTGGGCGGTATGCAGGCTGTGATCAGTGGGTTGAGTGAAATCGCGGTAATGTTCAAAACGATTGCCGACACTTTGACCGTTTCAGGCGGTTTCAGGATGCCCCAGATTGCCGAAGGAACCATTGTCCCATACAGAACTAAGGTAGACGATAGAACGCCGTCTGAGGACGATTCTGAGGCTGTGTCGGGCTATCTGGCAAGCATCTTGTCAGAGCTGCAGGCCATGCTTCGGAATGTTCAGAGCGGAGGATCGAACAGGACCATCGTTCTACCCGTCAATATCAACGGGCATGAGCTTTTCCAGATCGTTGTCGAGGAAAACAATCATGCCATCATACAGAAGGGCAGTAGCCCATTAGGACGGTGATACCATGGGAATGCTAAAGAGATGCACGAATGGATATTGGGCGGTCAATGGAACCGCCCTTTATGTTCCTGATTCTGTCGGGATTGAGAATGATAACATCGTTTCGCCCGACACGGGTCGCGCTGAAAGCGGCTATATGAAAATCACATGGGTACGCCGCACGGTCCGTAAGGTGATCCTCCATTTTGATCATCTTACGGGCAATGAAAAGACGTTCCTGCACAATCTTATGCAGGGAAAGGAATTCTCTTTCACCTACTATGACAATGGCATACAGACCATGAACGCCTACGGCGGGAAAGACAGCTATGTACAGGTCAATTTGAA
The DNA here is from genome assembly GCA_902785985.1 of uncultured Lachnospiraceae bacterium. Lineage (GTDB taxonomy): Bacteria > Bacillota > Clostridia > Lachnospirales > Lachnospiraceae > Chordicoccus. Next base: position 42,689 of record CADABA010000001.1, on the reverse strand, counting down.
GAACTATGCGAGAGAGGGCGGCGAGTATAAGGATTACACCATCGACGTAATTGAAATGTAAGGAGTGACAGTATGTATCAGGTTAGTCAGACCTTCAGAGATATTATTGACGGGTCGAACCGAAGTATTGAGTGGAGAGGCACAATCACCCTTACAAACGGCACTGTATATACGTTCGATGCGTCAAACATAGTCCAGGGATCCGGATCATTGAACAGTGTTTGTGATGTTCCCGGAATCGGCGGTGCTTTTGCCACAGAACTGAGAATACAGCTATTCATAGGGATCAGCACAACCTTACTGAAAGATGCCGTCATTGGACTATATACGCGCGTCCAGGGCAGCGCGGTTAAGACATGGGGAGAAGCGGAGGTTTATTCCTGGGGGGATATATCGCTGTCAAAATGGGGTTTGATAGATAAGCAGATCTACATAGATATTCCGATGGGGCAATACCTTGTATCAACCGCAAAACGCGAGATAAACAGTGTAAAGATATCTGCCGGGGACTTCATGACAAAATTTGATGTGCCTCTTGCGTCAATGGATACCGTGTCACGAACACCTTTTGCATGGCTCCGGCTTATTTGTTCGCGCTGCGGTGTTGTGCTGGGAATGACAAGTGCGCAGATCGGGAGACTGCCGAACGGGAACCGCACCTTTACATATGCGGATGTCGAATCGAACGTGAAAACATACCGCGATCTTCTGGCGCACCTGTCTCTCTTGGTCGGATCCATCGCCATCATGGACAGATGGGGAAAGCTGATCCTTGTGCAGTACGAAAATAATGCGGTGGCGAATATTACGCCAGATAACCGCTTCACATCAGACTTTGAGGACTACAAGAGTACATACACGGGGATCTATGCACAGTATAAGGCAGGCGCGATCCAGGAATACTATAAGAACGTGAATACCATCTACGACACGGGAGAGATCTTTGACGTAGGGGTGAACGTGTTCCTCCAGCTCAGTAATAAAAGCAATCGTGAAGTCGCGGTACAGGCGATCATTGACTCCCTCAAAGGGAAAACCCTCACACCATTTGACGCGACAATGCCCTTTGATCCGACATTTGACCTGCTCGATGTCGTGAACCTTACCGGGGGTCACGCACCGGCTGATAGCGCAGCACCTATCACATACATAGCGCGTGCGATCAACGGGGTAATGACGCTGAAATGCGAAAGCCCTGACAGAAGCACGGATCCCATCAGAGAGGACAAGCCGATTGACGGGGTGAGCGGTAACAGCAATGTCAATCCGGGGTCCGTCTATGCAAGCGGAGATTTCTGGATCCTGATTGATTCGTTCCCGGATACGGCTACACAGATTGAAAGCGATGTGCTTACCACGGAGATCAAGCTGGATTGTACGGTGGACAATACATGCATTCAGATAGCATGGACCGGAGCATACACGATTGACGAAGATGCAACGGTGACGGTAAAAATCCTTCTTGATGATAATATTCTCTATCAGGCTTCAGACGATCAAAAAGCAGGAAACCATGTGCTGAATGTCACGACAGGCCACACCATAGAGAAGAAGGGCAGCTATAAGGTAAAGGTTATGCTAAGGGAGGATGCGATTGTATGAGCTTACATATGAACCCTGGAGGAGCGCGTCTGACCGTTTTAGGGCATGGGTGGAACAATGACGCGTCAATCATATCCGGAGACGGCTTTACCTTTGATGGTGATCTATGGAAAGACATTGCCGACGGACTGGATTATGAATTTCCGGACAATATAGAGTGGGATAATATCGCGAATAGTGAATTTGATCTTGATCATACCGATATCATCTATACCGGAATTGATGACAATACATGGACGGATCCATTTACCGGAGATGAGTATCCGGGCGGTGGAACGGCTGTATATACGGATTTTGACGGCAATCAGTATTTTGATCTGGACAACATCGGCGTTTGGACAAATCCGGATACCGGCGATATTTATGACGGAACAGGGACGCTGAATTATACGCTCCCGGATGGGTTGGACAATATCACTGGCCTATATACAAATCCTCTGAATAACGACACATGGACCGATCCCACGACGGGCATGGATTTCAACGGGATCGGAGATATGTGGGTTCCGGAAAGTATGCTCAAAAATATGTCGGATTCTCTTTCAGACATAGCGATGAGCGATGCATCTTTGGCGCGATATTCAATTCCGGATGACGTGATACCTTCTCTTTATGGCGGGAAGGTCAGCATTGAATCCGAAATTATTTATCCGGGATCAGAAAGACCGCATAATTACACGCCCCCTGTTTGGTACATACAAACACACAGCAGTAACGCGGAACTGTTTCTTGATGAGCCATTCTACCACGGTACAGCAACCGGCGGCAGCATCACGGTTTATGATGAAGCAATCACGATCAGGGATGGCAGCTCAAAGGCGGTTTATTATTCCGGGTGTTCCACCCGGTTTACATCCTCCATCCTGCCGAGTCCATACAGCGGATACCCTATTCAGTATGTTTGCTGGCAATGCCTGTATGGGTCTCTCTCAAATTATCTGCTTACAAAAACGGATGATACCATCACGACCGATGACATAGAGAACGGGAAAACCGGAAAGGACACTATGACGATCAATGGGGAGAGGTATTACCGGATGAAGGCCGAACAGGTCAAGGATAAAATTTAAGGAGGTATGGCGGGATGGCTACACAGACAACACATTACGGGCTGACAAAGCCCAGCAAAACGGACCTCATAGAAATCGAAGTCCTGAACGATAACTTTGACAAAATTGATACTGCGCTTTATGCCAAACAGGACAAGCTCAACCAGGGAACCGTGACGCTTTCGACAAACTGGACGGGCAACGGTCCTTACACACAGGTCATCGAAATCCCAGGAACCACACAGTACAGCAAGTATGATCTTCAACCGGGAGCCGCGGTCATGGAGGAGATGATCAATGACGGCGTGATCGCAATCTGGATCGAGAACAACAACGGCGTGCTGACCGCGTATGCCCTGGGAGCGCCGCCTTCCTCAGCGCTGACCGTGCAATACATCAGATCGGAGGTGATGGCATGATCGTCGGTAATCCTATCATGATGGGTGGAGGAGGATCTGGAACAGGCGCATCCGGGTACACCTTTGAGGACGGTGTGCTGCATATCTGGGGTGTCCGTGGATCACATCTGCTTGATACCAAAACAATCACAGAGGGCGGCGTGTATGCGGCCGCAGATGAAGGACTGGAAGGGTATTCCATAGTTGACGTGAATATGGAGCTGAGGCTGGAACGGCTTGCGGTTTCATTGAACGGCACGTATTTACCGTCTGAAGGAAAGGACGGTTTCTCCCAGGTCATCGTAAACAATCCGGATGATGGAAGGTGCCAGCATGACACGCCTATCGGATTGTGTTCTATGCCGGATCTACTTTCTGAAATGAACTGGGAATGCACCATAAATTAGGAGGTATCGCATGGTTACAAAAAACTTTAAGAACCTGTTAGCGGCAACCCTGCAATCTTCGGATTCAAGCTATGGGTATCTGCCGGTACAGAATGTTTCCGGCAGAATGTACTATCTCTGTTCGAGGTATGACCGGTTCCCGTATTTAAGGACGGCTGCATTTGCGGCAGCGGCAGCAACGGCAGGCATTTCAGTTGGCAGAAGCTCAGACGCGGAATCCGATGCGGACTACAACCTACACGACACGATTACAAGCGGTGTCAAAGTAGCAATCACAAATACGATCATCGGAACGGATGAGCCGGGAGATCCTTATCTCAGGTATCATCTGACGATCACGAATACCACGGATTCGCCTATCACAATCGGTGAGGTTGGATATAAGCAGACCGTCAGAGCATCATCAGGCCCCGGCAGGACAGACTATGGAGATGTTACGGTGCTGATTGATCGTACAGTGCTTGATGTCCCGATCACTCTTGCCGGACGTGATGCGGGCGTAATCGTGTATAAGCTGAAAACAAACATGGTTTATCCAACAAAAGGCGGCATTGAGATGGTCCCGTTTGCCCTGGGAACAGATGAGCAGATCGCGGCAATGATCGACGCGGCACAGTTGGGAACGATTGACCTGCAGGAGGATGGGGGATGGAATGTCAGCGACATCCGCAAGATCCACATTTCCGCGTTCACGGATCCGGCAGGAACGTCCTATCCGGAACAGGACATCGAGATCGTGATTTCATCCTTTGCGGAGTACAACAACTGCGGCAACGTCCTTCAGTTCGATTTCAAGGATTGCCTGTCCGTCCTGAAACGGATGCATCCGTCAAACTCCACAGCAGGCGGCTATGGGGCGCTGGAAATGTGTACCGACACGATCCCCGCGCTTGTGGACGCGATGCCGTCATGGATCAAGAACAGGCTGAAAACCTTTTCCGTGTACGCATGGGATCCATCCGCAAATGAGCTGACCGAAGTTGAGGATTGCAAACTTGCCCTCCGCGCAAGGGTGGAGATGTTTGGTCCCGGCAGCCTGTCAAGCGATGCGGAAGGATCCATCGTTGATCTGTATTCAAAACTGGGCGATTTCAGAAGGAAATATCAGGGATATTCAAGGGCAAACAATACCTACGCATGGACGCGGACACCGTATAACGCGAGTAACATGCACTGCGTGTACAGCAGCAATGGCAGTTCAAGTTGGAATAACTTGACGGGTGCATACGGCATCGCGCCGTTCGGCTGCATGTAAGGAGGCGCATCATGAAAAATGTGGTTATTCAGGAGGGCGGTGTAAGCACCACAATCAACAACGTCCGCAAGCTGGAAACAGACCTTGCGGAGGGCGGGACGTGCGGGTGGCTCCCGGAAGATGAGATCAGCGGATTTGTCGCATCCATCGTGGGAACAAAACTTGTCCTGTCTGGGAATGAGGTAAGCGTGAGCGACAACACGGCTGTGATAGGGGGTGGGTCATAATGGCATATATTGATGAGTTGGAAATCAACAGCGAAACCCGAAAAATACAGGACACGCAGGGCAGGGCGATGATCTGCCTGAGCGTGGAATCCTCTGCCACGGCAACGGCTACACACGCGGAGAAGTCGTATTTCATCTACAACAATCAGCTATACAAGGCAACTGCCGCGATTGCCATAGGCGACACGATCACGGAAGGGACAAACTGCGAAACGACATCCATTGCCGATGTCATGGAGCATATTTCCGATGAGCTTGTGATTGATACGGCCATGTCAGGCACTTCCACAAATGCCGTACAGAATAAAGTAATCAAAGCCGCCCTGGACCGTAAACAGGATTCCCTTACTTTCGATAACACACCGACGGCGAACAGCGCAAACCCTGTTAAATCCGGGGGCGTGAAATCCGCAATCGACACGCTGGACAACTACGTGAAAGAGGGGAGCGAGACACGGAGGGTTTATCATCTTGGTTTCTATATTGGTGAGGACGGCGGTTTATGCGAGTCCGATTCATAAAAAATAAATGGAGGTAAATTATGGCACTGACAGATGAACAGAAGGTAATGAGGAACAGCACGGGCATGAGGATCGCGGATGCGTTGGAGCATATCGCCTCAAACATCAATGACACCTATGTATATGGGTTCATTGAGGACATGAGCATTCTGGATCCGGAGGACAGGATCACATACTTCGGTGAGGCCGCGTCCTTCGATCCGATGACCAGGAATGCGGATGGCACGATGAGCGAAGGAGGATGGGGCGCATTCCTCGACAAGCTGGACAATCACCCGTGGATGGTCAGGTGGGACGGCACACCGGATTACAGGTTGGATGATGAGGATTACACAAAGAAACTGGACGGCACCGCTTCAGATGTGGCAAATCAGAGCTACGAAGGCGGTGCTTTTGCATGGATCAAACGGATCTACAAATCTGAAAGGATGGTCGGCAGCAAGCGTATCGTGGCATTCCGGTTCACGAAGGCGGAGGGCTATGAGCCTATCGGATTCATTGATCCGTCCGGGAATATCCTGGAAGGCGTATGGATCCCGATGTTCTACGGGTCCATTGACACCAACGGCAAGATGCGGTCCCTGTCCGGTATGCAGCCCTGCTATTCAAAGACAACGGCGCAGGAATACGCGGCAATCTCCGCCTGCGGTGACAGGCACGTATTCTATGGCGGCGGCATCGCAAAGACCATTGAGGACCTGGAGATCATGCTGGGGAAATCCTCAAACATTCAGGAGGTATTCGGACGCGGTAACTGCTCCGGGTATGATTCAGCTCTTTCCCCGACAAACGGCGTGAAAGAAAACGCGGTCGTGAACGGCGGCAGATTCTACGGCACGGATACAGGTAAAGCGCTGAACAAGGCTTTCCATTCTATCGTGCTTGCGTCCTTCCAGCAGTACATGAGGGATCCGTACTGGCTGCTTGTGGATGGCGAGTACAAGGTCAGCCCGAATTATGTGTATGACCTGACGGGGGATAGCTACACAGCGACGGGAGTGACAATCCCGGCATCCGGCGGCTGGTTCTATCCTCATTTCTATCAGACGATTCCCCATTACGGGTCCGTCCCGGTATATGAGGATACTGGATACAAGGGGAGTACATCAACCGGTGGATGCGATGGTGTGTATTTCAATGTAAGCGGGGTTCGCGTCGCTCTACGTTTCAGTTATTGCTACTATGGCCTCGTTTCGGGACCACGTTGCGTGGGCTTGAACGATGGGGCTGGGCATGCCTCCTGGTACTTCGGCGCGGCCTCGCTTCTTTTGCCACCTGTAGGCGTGGCGGCGTAAGCCGCCACAGCCTGGGGGGTCCGGGGGTTCTCCCCCGTGAACCTGAGCGCGAATGTAATCTTGTAACTATTATCAGGGGATGGGCTGACGCCTTTTCTGCGTCGCTCTACGTTTCAGTAATTGCAACAATGGCCTCATAACGGGACCACGATGCGTGAACTTGAACAATGAGGCTGGGAATGCCAACTGGAACATCGGCGCGGCCAAATCTATCCATTTATGGAGTGTCAACTCAAATGTCAGCCTGCTTCCTACACCTCTGACGGTTGAAATACCGTTTACTCACCGTTACCGGGAGGATAAGTGGAAATGAGACCGATACAGGGCGGGGCGTAAAGCGGTCGCACCTGCGTCCCCGTAGGCGATAGAAGAAGAAATATCATCATGCTGAACAAAAGATATGAAGAATTCAAAGCAGAGTGTTTCGGAACTGGGACATCATGCATGAATAAAAAGCATAAACAGTTCAAGTATCTGTATCGACAAATGCTTGATGAGGCTATCATCAGGAAGGCTTACAAGAAACTGCGCAAGGGCAAGACCAAACGAAAGGAAATCCAACAGATAGACGCAAATCTGGATGAGGAAGTCAAAAAGATGCGCGTTATGATTGAAAACACAAGACCGGACGCGGAGCATCCGGAACTTGGGTTCAAGCCTCCGAAAAAGAGGAAACCAAAGATTATAAATGAGCATGGCAAGCCCCGGATCATCTATATGCCGGAGATCCGGGAGCAATGGTTACACCATATAATTGTGCTTATCCTCTCTCCTATCATTCTTTCAACCTCATATGCTATCAGCTGCGGATCGTTTCCGAAGCGTGGCGCACACTACGGTATGCGGTATTTGAGAAAGATGATCAAGAGAGGAAGGAACATCAAATATTTTGCAAAGCTGGATATCAGGCACTTTTACAATTCAATCCGCGTCAAAATGCTGATGGACTCGCTCCGGGACATGATCAAGGATGAACTGTTCCTGTATGTGGTTGAACTGTGCCTGAAAGGATTTGTTAAAGGAATTCCGCTCGGATTCTATATCTCACAATGGCTTGCAAACTATTTCCTTGAACCGCTCGATAGGCTGATTAAAGAGGTCTGCGGGATTGAAATAAATGTCCGTTATATGGACGATCTGTTACTCATGGATGACAATAAGAAGGTTTTGCATAAGACGATCAAAAAGATCATGCATCTTCTGGGAAGCCTTCTTAGACTGAAGCTGAAAAACAATTTCCAGGTCATCCGATTTGCATACACGAAAAAAGACGGAAAGAAAATCGGCAGGCCGGTTGATATCATGGGATTTGTCTTTTACAGGGATGGGAAAGTCATCATGAGGGAACGGATCATGCTTCACATTACTCGCCTTGCGCGTCATATGGCAAAGGTAAAGGAACGCACAGGCAAATACTATACGACGCATATTCGGGCGCTTCTGTCCGGTATGGGATGGTTCAAGTACACGGATTCATACGGTTGTTTCCTGGATCACATAAAGCCTTTTGTGAAAATCAAGGTTCTCCGTGGAATCATATCAAGAATTGACAGGAGGGAAAGAAAACATGACAGACTGGACAGAGGAGCGCTGTGCGCAGCGTCCTGAGACTGTAGCGGTAACATCGGCTTCAAAATTGATCCAGCGCAGGAACATCCGCGCTGTGCATCACGATGAAATGGACGGACAACCGGCCTATGATGAATTCATCTGTGAATGCAGGACAATGACGGCAGCGGAGTACGCCAGGATATGCGGAGAGCAGAACGAGGCTACACAGGCTTATATCGACATGATGTTGGAGGATTTATAAAATGGGACACAGTGAAGAATTTGAAAAGATCAAAGAGTGGTATGAAAGCGGAGCCTGGTCGATCAAATGGGTCAGAAACGCGGTCAAAAAAGGACGCATCACTGCGGAGGAATTTGAAGAGATAACCGGGGAACCCTACGAAGGGTGATCATGATACAGGGGCAGGTCCATAACGGATCTGCTTTTTTGTATGCACTTATGGAGAAAGGAGGGGGAACCGATGGGGAGTAACATGATCGCGTTTATTGTCATTCTTCCGACGGCATTCACAGGATTCTGTTTCTGGTTACTGGAAAGGAAAATCCAGAAGCGGGACGAGGAACAGAAAGCCGAACGTGAACAGAGGCAGAGGGAAATCGACGAACGCGATAAACAGCGCAAAGAGTATGAACTTTGTCAGCTCAATATGACCATGGCTTCTATGGCATTGGCAGAGGCAACGGCATCAGCGGTTGAGCGAATACCGGATGCGCATTGCAACGGCGATATGCATAAGGCGAAAGAGTATGCGCAGAAGGTAAAGAACGATCAGAAAGATTTCCTGAAGCGTCAGGCAATCGAGAGCATGGATTTTTGAAAACGAAAGGAGCGATTTTCATGATTAACTGGAAGGTTCGTATTAAGAACAAAAATTTCTGGCTTGCGATTATCCCGGCGATGATCCTTCTCATTCAGGTCATCGCGGCGGTATTTGACATCAAACTTGATCTTGGAGCTATGAGCGACAAGCTCATTGCCGTTGTCAATGCCGTGTTTGTGGTCCTTGCCATCCTGGGGATCGTGACGGATCCCACTACAGAGGGCGTTGGCGATTCCAAATTGGCGCTAACCTATGAGGAACCAAAGAAGAAAACTGATTGACCTTGTTTGTGGCCGTCCCGCTTCCTGGGGCGGCCCGCTTTATTAAAGGGAGCGGAAAATATGAACGATAAAAATATGGCTGTGCTGGTCAACGTGATCGGAGCAGTGGAATCGGGCGGTCAGGTCTACGGACAGCGCAGATATGACGCATATGCCGCCCCGTATACGAACAGCAACGTGGAACACACTGTTACTCTTGGATGGGCGCAGAACTACGGATCTGAGGCGCACAAGCTGATCCAGATGATCTATGATGCGGATCCGGAAGGATTCAGAAAGATCGACAGCAAAGGCAGCATCAAATCCATGCTGGCTAAGGACTGGGTAGCTACACGGTGGAATCCCACGGCTGCACAGAAAAAGATCCTGATTGCCCTGATTTCATCTGAGGCGGGAAAGAAATGTCAGGATGAGCTTTTCGCACAGCTGATGAAAACCTTTATCGCAGATTGCGAAAAAACATACACCAAAGATATCAAGGCGATCATGATGTACTGTGAGATCCGGCATCTGGGCGGGATAGGTCCTGTCAAACGGATCTTTAATCGTCTGAACGGTAAATATGATCTGGACAGCATCATGGCATCCCTGGTAAGGGATCAGCAGGACAAATCCTCTGATAATCAGGTCGGTGACAGCAAGTTTTGGACACGCCATCTGAAATGTAAGGAATTCATTGAGCGGTACGCCGTGGATGAGTCCGGGACAGCCTCAACGCCTACGGCAGCAAAACAGAAAAAGGATGGTGAGAAAATGACGGAAGAAAAAGCGATCCAGACAGTGATCGACATTGCGACAGCTGAAATCGGATATCTGGAAAAGAAAAGCAATGCACAGCTGGACGATAAGACGGCAAACGCCGGGAGCAACAACTATACAAAGTATTGGCGGGATGTCTACCCTGAATATCAGGCGCTTGCCTGGTGCGCCTGTTTTGTTTCCTGGTGCTTGATGAAGGCATTCGGAAAAGAGACAGCGAAAAAGCTCCTGAAGCACTGGCCATTTGTTTACTGTCCGACGCTTGCCGGGATGACATCGAATAAGACACCGAAGGTCGGTAGCATCGTCCTGTTTTACCGGAACGGCGAATACGCTCATACCGGGATTGTGATTGCCGTGACAAGCACAAAGATTACCACGATTGAGGGTAACACCTCCGGAGCGTCGGGGATCATTGCGAACGGTGGCGGGGTGTGTAAGAAAACCTATAACCGGTCGGATCTGAGCAACAACACGAAATTCTTTATGCCGGATTACAGTGTTGTTACCGGTGTATCCGGTTCAACCGGCGGTAGCTCATCCAGTTCTTCAGGTTCCGGAAAGAAACTGAATGCGACAACGAAATGGAAGGGCATTGTCACGGATCCGACAGGAGCGAACGTCCGGACATGGGCCGGTACTGAGAATCCCCCGGTATCCTTCAGCCCCCTGGACTACGGCGCGGTTGTGGAGATCTGTGACACGCTCAAAGCAGCGGATAATACGGATTGGTACTATATTAAGTACAATGGAAAATATGGCTTCCTGAGTGCGTCCCTGATCGGGAAGTACACCGGAGAAAGCGGGAGCGCACCGGCTACACCGGCGGGGCAGGAAAAGAAGAAAACCGCCACCTTCGGCGCGGACTGCGGGCCGGATCCTGACATCGCAGGGACCTATCAGGTCACGGCATCCAGCCTGAACATCCGGAACCGGGCGGGATCACTGACCGCGAACGGCTGTTATGTCCTGGGCGCGATCCCGAAGGGAACAAAGGTCAAAAACTATGGATATTATTCTATGGTAGGATCTGAAAAGTGGCTGTATATCCAGGTCACGTATCAGGGGATCACGTACACGGGTCATTGTGCGGCAGAATATTTGAAGAAGATTTGATCAGAGGCAGTAAGGCCCCCGGCGAGGAAAAACCACCTTGCCGGGGGCCTTTTTTATATTACAGCGGTTTGTAATATCGTGTAATATCCGTAATTTTGTAATGCGGAAAAATTACAATATTACAGAGTATTACATTTTTTGTAATCTCTGGAACCATTGATTTTACTGGGTTTTTTGCCATTTATTACAATATTACAAACATTTCTTATTGAGTATATGAAATAGAGAGTATAGAGGGTATATATCCTCCCTATCCCGCCTAATGCGAACACGTCTATACGCGCGTGCGAGAAACGTAATTCTCCCTCAAAATCCACCGGAATAAAAAAAGTTGAATAATTTCCACTAAAGGGGTTGACAGATAGAAACCAGTCTGCTATAGTGTACTCAGTTGAAACAATTCAACCGCACATAGGGAGGTCAAGACAATGACGAAAAAAGCCGCGTGGGAACTGATCGAGAAATTCAAAGACGAAACAAATTACTTTTCCGGATGCATCAAACTGGATGACATGAAAGACATGCTCAGGAACCGGATGCAGTTCGGTGAGGCTGAGACGGAGGTTATTTTGGCAGCGCTCACAATCGCAGGTGCGAAATTCCAGGACGGCGAGGAAAAGGAAGTATCCGAGGCTTGGAAAAAGGAAAAGGCCCGCAAGGCAAGAAAAGCGGAACGCCTTGGAAGGGAAATGGATGAGGCTATCGAAGCCGGTGATGATGAAGCATTTGACAAGGCATGGCGCGAAACAATGGACTGCATGAAATCTAAAGAGCGTGGTGTTTACTGGAAAAAGTACCTGGAGGCAAGGAAAGGAAGGGCGTAAGCCCTTCCCCACCACAAAAGGAGGACGCGGCAATGACATATCTGGAATATAAAAAGGCATTTATCGAGAAGCATAAAAAAGCGGATTGGACGGTTCACACAAGCCCGATGGACGAATACGGGCAGTACGTGAAGAATTACCTTTTCACAGATGGGGCCACTCTTACAGAGGTCAACCGCCCCATATATGAAAACGTTGAGGCAGAAGTTGAGGTAAAGGGCATTAAGTTCACTCTGAGGCAGCAAGTCAAGCTGATGGAAACAGAGGCATGGAACACAGATGACGCGAAGTCGGTCAAATTTTATGAGAGATGGTAAGGGGATATGGCAATGTTTGATTGGATTGAGGAATTCATTGAAATGTTTGGATGCGACTGGGATACAGCCGCGAGGGAGTATCACTACTACAACGATCCGGAAACCTACAATGCTGAGGATTATGAGGAGGTATAGAGATGATCATCGTAGCAAAGAAAGCAGATGGCGCAATTATCGCAAGGTACGAAGCATGGGCCACGGGCGCGTATGAAAACGCCCTGGCCGATATCGACAGAGACGGGTTCAGGTATTTGTCAGAGGAAATTACTTTCATGGGTGACATGATCATCTGGGTTCAGTAAAGGAGGATCAGCAATGTACGGGGTTTACAAGAAGAGTCCGGGCGGCGTGAAAGAGTATATCCGGGTATTTGAGAATGAGATTGATGCAGCTGACTTCTGTGATCAGCATGGATGGGAGTTAAGAGATGAAAACGGGTTCCTGTGGGAACTGGATTATCAGGAGGTGTGATCATGTGGAAAGGCAGAGCGCAGGAATGGTTATTTGATCATGGTTTTCGACTGGATGATGCCGGGAAGGTGCTTATCCCGAAGAGCAAATGGTTCAAACTTGCGGGAACGGACAGAAGCATCAGGGATCCAAAGGTTAAAACGCTTTGTGTCCCGTCCGATACCGGATTGATGTTACTGACAGAGCATAAGCATTTTGAGATTGTGGGAGGTTGATCATGATTGAAATTCTGGAAAGCAGAAGCCCGATATTGACAGAGGATCTTCGGATCCTCTGCATTGAAAAGGAATGGTTCACGGCTGGATCAAATCAGCAGTATGAAAAGCTGTTCGACATGAACCGGGACGGTGCGTCTCTGGAAGAACTGGCACTTGTGATCTGGATTTGCAGCTCCAACGATAGCAGGGATGCAATCCTGCATGAGCTGGAAAAGAGATTCGGGGGTGTGTGATGTACAGAGGGCATTGTAATATTTGTGGTCAACTGATCACGGATGCTTCCGGGTGTTGGCGGATACACGCATGGGATTGTGGGATAAACCGGATGCCGGATGAAAAGATACAGATGTGTTCCTGGTGCAAGAGCGAACTGGATGAAGCAATCAGGGAGTTGTCAAAGAAGCAGATCGAGGAACGAAAAAAAGTGGAGGTAATGAAATGAACAGACAGCAGAAAGCATATGCCCTGGCAAAAGCCAAAAAAGAAACCCTCTTTGAATTGCAAAGGGAGCATGAAACCGATTTCCTGAAGCGGAGCGGCTACACGAATCCTGACGGAGAGGTCCCGACAGAGTTTTACATGATCGACGATGAGGCGGAGTTTACCAGGCTATGCGCTGAATTTGATCAGTCCCCTCTTAACCTGACACCACGAATCAATGAAGCCGTGGCTGCCCTGCGGATGGCAGAGGACGCGCTGATTGATTATGCGCTGTCTATCACACCGGCAGGCCCCAGGGAGATTCTGAACCGGAATAGAGACAAGTACAGCATTCGTAAGAAGCTGCTTGATATAGCATTCAGACTGGATACCAGAACGGTAAAAGGAAGGAGGTGAAAACATGACGATGGTACAGTTGCAGGACATTTTGGGAGATCAGATTAACACGGTGAATGGTCTTAGCGTTGATGCCGATGACGCTGATCGTAAGAAGGCATATGACAAAGCAGATGTGATCGCGCGTTTGGCAAAGCAGATGATCAATAACGCCGATGTGATCCTCCGGACGGACAAACTGGCCGGTGAGGGCAAGTTGAGCGACAGCACAATTCAGAAGGTGGTGGGAGAATAATGGCAAAGGCATATCCCGAAGAGGTACAGAGATACATCCGGGAGAACTATGCCGATACGCCCCACAAAGAGCTTGTACAGCGCATCCGGGAGCAGTTCGGGTGCGCTGTTTCTTTGCAGTCGGTGCGGTGCTGGGCCTCAAAGCATGGCATAAATCGGTTTCCGGATTATACCGGGGAGCAGGAGCAATGGCTGGTTGATCATGTTGATGAGTATGTCAATTCCATTGGATTGACAGACGCTTTCAATAAACGATTCGGAACGCGGCAGAATGATATGAATATCAAAGCAAAGCTACACAGGCTGATTCCGGATCATAAGTATGGGTGGTCCGGAGGAAAGCCCCAGGGGGAGGGATCTTCTGTTACTGCGAAGCCTATCGGATCCGAGACCTTTAAGAGTGGGTATTGGTGGATCAAGGTTGCGGATAATCCGCTGCCGAAGAATTATACCGGAGATCAGAGGCGGGAGAACTGGCAACAGAAGCACAGGGTCATCTATGAAAAAGCATACGGACCGATCCCTGATGGATACCTGGTTGTGTTCCTGGATGGGAACAGAAATAATTTTGATCTGGATAACCTGTACTGCTGTCCCAGACAGGTCCAGACGGTCATGATGAGGAATGGATGGTGGACGGATAACCGGGAGCATACTCTGGCAGCGATCAAATGGTGTGAGCTGTTTTATGCTCTAAAAGAGGCTGAGAAAAAAAGTTGAAAAAATTCCACAAAAGGGGTTGACTTCCTTCTACCAGTCTGCTATAGTGTACTCAGTTGAAACAATTCAACCGCATAGAGAAAGGAGATCGGAACGATGACCAGAAAGCAGATGGACATGTACATGAACGGAACGACAGACAAAATGGTAGCAGAGGCCCATGAGTATGAGGCAGAGCAGTTCAATAAAGCCTTCATGGACGGTAGGGAGTCAGCCTGGAAGAAGTACAGGGCAAACGTAAGGCGTAAGGTGAATGAGATCAACAAGATCACAGGAATCGGCCTGATTGCGGATCAGATGATGAGGTAAACGAAGCATCCCGCCGCCGGTCGGGTAATACCGGCAGAAAGAGAGGTAAAAAATGTTATTGGCAACTATTGGCAATGGTGGCGGTTCGGCAATGATAGCGGCAACGGGAAGCCTGGTTGAGATTACATCGGATCTTTCCCTCCTGCTTCATGAGGTTTACGGAAAGCTCAACAAAGAGGATCCGAATGCAGGCGATCTTTTCAAGATGGTAATGCAGCACGCAGTCAGTGATAAGTCCCCGGTATGGGAGAAGGAGGCAAAATAATGAGAAGAGGAAACATGGGTGTCAAGGTTCTGAGGAAGCACGAAAACAAGATCATCGGGGTTCGGGTAGAGCTGAACAGGAAGATGACCATTAAGGGCAAGATCATCTATGCCGTGATCGTCACGAACATGAAGAGCGGCCATCATTATGTGGTACGGACGTTCGATGGGATCCTGAAAGCCTGGGAGCTGTACAAGGATGCGTTAGCATGAACAGGCAGTATAAGGCGTATGACTTCAAAAGTGGTCATACATACCTGATAGGTGCTTTTGAGAGTAAGGCAGACGCAATGGCGTACTGCAAGACAGCCGGATACAGGGTCATCGCTCAAACGGTGGTGGCCCTGACCGATAAAGAGTATGAGGCAGCTTTAGAACATAGGATTGATTGTCCCGCCGCCGGTCGGGTAATACCGGCAGAAAGGATGGAAATGACAGTTACATTCAAGCAGGAAAAGGTTACAAAGAACACGGTCAAGTTTACTGAGGTTCTGGAAAATGAGCTGGATGCTCCGAAGATCGGCACGCTGTATGTGCAGAAGGCAACACTGAAAGAGATCGGATGGGCTGAGGATAAACAGCTGGCAGTAGATATCAACGTTCAGGATTAAGGCAGGAAAGGAGGGTTTGTCATGAGAAGATTGACAGAGGAAGAGATCAGAGCGATTGAGGAAAAGAAGAACGCGGCGAATGTGGCGGGGCTGCTCCTGGCAAATCCCCCGAAAGCACATGATGATAAAGAGGGAGGCAAGGATAATGTTCAGAGTCATTCAGATCAGAGAAGGTAAGGATCCGACGTTGTGGTGTACAGCTGATGAGTTTGAACATCTGTGCAGTTTTTGTCAGTACCATATCGACAGCGCGATCCCGGAGGGCCTGAATGATTTCTGGGTTTTTCAGACAAAGGCTCCGGACGAAACGGGGTTTGAGGCGATTGAAAAGAAATGGTGGTTCCCCACTTTCTGCAAGGAGCAGGGGATCCGCAAGCGGACATTTGAAGAAAGGATGCGTGGCGCATGAGAGGAACAATCACGACGATAATTCGACATAAGTGTTACGGGTTTATCCAGGACGAAGCAGGGCGGGAGTATTTCTTCCGCTTTGCGGACTCAGACGATCCGAAGGAGCATTACATCTGGAAAGGGAACAGGGTAGAATTTGACTGGGAGGAACGTCCGGATGAGGCAAGCCCCAGGGCGTTCAATGTCAAGGTCAATCCTGAGAAGAATCCCAGGGTTGCGGCGATGAAAGAGGAAGAGCGGCAGAAATGGCACTGGGACGGCAAGCCTCCAAAGAGCAAGGGCTTTTACTGGGTGGTTCCGGATAAGCATGTCAAGAAAGGTTTTCCGGCTTACTACGATGCTGACACAGAGAAATGGTACACGATTGATGACGGCATAAAGCGCGAGACGTATTCACCGGCGGCATGGAAACGGATGGAATATCCTCTGAACGATAAAGCAGGAGGCGCGGCGTAATGTATAAATATTATCTGTTACTAAGAGGCAGGAGCATAGGGACGCAGCCGGATGGGGCTGTGGGGTGGACAGACTACACAGCGCGGAAGTTCGTTTCTGAGATCGGGCGGGAAGCCTGGGGAGAGCTGTACTATAACCGGAAACTGACGGAGCATGAAGTCAGGAGTTACGATCTGTATGAGGTCGGTGAGGTATCATACATCGAGTATATGGATTATTATAAGAGTGACGGTATCGAGATGCACGGGGTTCATGGGATGATGATCCATGGATCCGGAAACATGATGATCAATAACCCAAAAGGTGGGAACCTGAGAATAAATTTTTGAGGAGGTAATCGAATGAGAAATATTTGGTTAGATGGAATAATGGGAGTTGTGACCGGAGACGCACTGGGCGATCCGGTACAGTTTTCCAGCCGGGAGAAGATCAAGAAAGACGGTCTGATAACCGGCATGGAGGACGGCGGCCCGTATAACACGCCTGCGGGAACGTGGACGGATGATGGCAGCCTGTCTATCGCAACGATGGACAGCATTATCCAGAAGGGTTTTGTCGTTCCGCAGGATATCATGGATCGGTTTGTGCGCTGGCTGTACTGCGGGGATTACACACCGTTTGGCAAGGCATTTGATAACGGTGCTACCTGTACGGCGGCAATCCATGATTATTCAAAGCGCCACGATTGGAAAACGTGCGGCAGGACTGGAGAACGGTCCAACGGCAACGGTGGTATCATGCGGATCCTTCCGGTATGCCTGTTCTGCATTGATCAGGACAAGAAAGAGTATGCTGCGATCAACCGGGTTCATGACGTGACATCCCTGACGCATAATCACACCAGGGCGCTGATCGGCAGTGGGATCTATTACTTTATGGCAAGGGCCATCGTGAATGAGGACGGCGATCTGAATTCCCGTCTGCAGTCCGGCATGGATGCAGCGAGAGCATTTTACCAGATGGCTGAAAGCTACACAAAGGAGCTGGAGAACTATGGCCGGATGTATGACATCGAGGGGTTCAGCCTGCTCGATGAGGGTCAGATCAGGAGTACCGGTTACGTGGTCGATACCCTGGAGGCGGCGGTATGGTCTTTGTCCAGGACAGAATCTTTCCGTGATGCTCTGCTTACGGCGGTCAACTTGGGCGATGACTCTGATTCCGTCGGAGCGGTTTGTGGTGGATTGGCTGGGCTGTATTACGGTTATGATGCGATCCCCGCTGACTGGCTTGCGGCTATTCAGAAAAGAGACTGGATTGAGGATCTTTGTGAGAAGGCAGCAGCGATAAAGGATGATCAGCTGTCTGACTGATGCGGAACACCTACACACATGAGAAAACCCCGGAGGCGCGATGCCTGCCGGGGTTCTTTTTATTTTGTGGGAACGTCGATAGCGAAAACATCCAGGAACCAGAGGATCCGTAAGTGTTCGCATGTTGCTCGCTCGTGGACGCTGGAGCGAGTACATTCGAACACCGTTGTGGTGTCCGCTGTACTCGCTTTTTCTACGTCCTGAACCGTGATCTTGCTGCCGTCCCCGCTGTAGTTCAGGGTAATCAGGATATGATCATCATAGACGAAGATAGCGCGAACAAAAATGTCGATAAGTCTCTTTTTAGCTTCAATGTCTACGTCACCTGTATCGCGCATTTTCTCCAGGAAGAATTGAATATGATCCCGTGTTAGTTTTACGGCCCTTGCCAGTTCACGATCTGCAAGGGCTTTTTTTAATGCCGTTTTCTGTCCCTCCAGCTCATCTAGGCGGGGTTTGATCAGGTCAAAGGGCATTCCATCCTCTACAGACTTTACAAGCCGTTTTAGGCCATTCTCTACAGCAGTGAGTTGACTCTGCAACGATTCTGTTTCGGCGTGATCTGAATCCTCTTTTAGGTAATATTCCCACGTCTTATCTAAGATCAGTTCAAAAATCTTTGGATTGTTAAGGATTTCATGGATTTTATCAAGTACCAGGTTCTCAATGTATTCCTGCCGGACAGCCTTTTTATCACAGCCGTCTTTGTGCATCTGATTCCAGCACTGATAATAACAGTATTTGGCTCCGGATCTGCTTGTGCCGGATCTGCCTACCATGGATGATCCGCATTTGCCGCAGAACAATTTTCCGGTCAGGATATATTCCGCATAGGTCCATCTGTGTGAGGGCTGCCGTTTGTTCAGCTTTAGCATTTCCTGAACTTTCCGGAACACGTCTTTATTCACAAGAGGCGGTATCACATCCTCATCCCGGATCAGGTCTTTATAGATGTATGTCCCGATGTACCGTTCGTTGTGCAGCATCTTCACCAGGGAGCTGCGATTGAAAGCTACACCGCGCTTTGTGCGATGTCCCTGCTCATTCAGCCATTGGATGATCTCTGATTCCGTCATGCCGGAAGCATACAGGTCAAAGATCTTCGTAACAACGGGACCGGTGATGGGGTCGATCTCATAGGTCTTATCAGGTGCGGCCCTGTATCCGTATGAGATGCAAGCGCCGCCGGGGACGTGGTGCTTTTTTGCCGCCTCTAAAAGTCCGCGCTGGACGTTCTGGGACAGCTGAAGGCTGTAATACTCAGCCATTCCCTCCAGGACGCTTTCAAGGATCACGCCTTCGGGTCCTTCCACCACGTTCTCAGCCACGTATTCCACGCGGACACCGTTCTTTTTCGCTCTGTATTTGTTGAATGTGATTTCTTCCCGGTTCCGTCCGAACCGGTCAACCTTCCACACGATGATGACCGTGAATTGATGTTTCGCGCAGTCAGATAGCATTCGCTGGAATTCCTCACGGTTGTCATTCGTGCCTGTCTTTGCCCTGTCGCAATATTCCCGGATGATTGTATAGCCTTTTGCCTCAGCGTATTTATGGGCGGCAGCAAGCTGTCCTTCGATGGACGTTTCCTGTTGTTTCGATGATGAAAATCGGGCATATACGACGGCAAGCTCATTTTCTTTCTTACCAGTCATTGATTCTGCTCATAGCCTCCTGTTCTGTCAGCACTTCAAGATAAGGGTCAAAACGTATTACATATTCCTCATAGCGGATCCACGGTCCGTATTTTTCGCGGTAGCATTTCAGGCAATCCAGAAGGAACCGCTCCGGCACATCCAGGAATTCGGCAGTTTCATACTGATTCCGGCATCCGGCACTATTGGCATGGATCAGGCCGGATAATCCGATCTGCACATTGTACGCCCATAGTCTCGCGCGGCGTTCCTGTTTCCGGGCGGTCACGTCATCCAGTCCCAGAAGGTCTCCCGCCGATGTGAAATAGTGTCCCAGTTCCTCAGCAAGGACGCAGGCTTTTTTCTTCTGTGTGGGGATTGATCGTCGGATAGCTACACGGCGGCCCTTGATGCGTCCGTCGTATGCCTGCAGATCTTTCTCCTTGGTTATCAGTCCCAGGCCATCCGCTGCGGAAAGTAAGTCCTCATAAGTCATGTTTGTACCACCTTCCTGAGCTGGATCCGGTCAAAAATTATCGTCATTCATGATGTCCTCATCATGGGCGATCATGTCAGGCGTGACCGGCGTATCGGTCCGGATGTGCGCCGCATTCGGAAGGGATGACGGCGCAGGGTTGTATTTGCTCTGCATGAGTAATCCCTGGATCACTCCCTCAGCCCGCAGGCGGTCAGCCGGATCCAGCCGCTTGATTAAACGGATCAGGCTGTCGGATTCGTCATTCGGAAACTGGATCACAGCCGGGGACGGGGTGATATCTTCCTGAGATGGTTTTTCGCCTTTGGCATAGTCCGTCATATCGTCCGTGCGTCCCAGGAGATAATCCGTTGAACAGCTGAACGCATTCGCTATCGCGGCAACGACATTTCCGATGGGTGTAATATTATTGGTTTTCCATTTGGACACGGTTGATTTGTTGGATCCGAACAGGCTTGCTGCCTTCTCTGATCCGGGTTTTAGTCCACTCTTTTCCGCGACTGCAGCATATCTTTCATAGAAAGTCAAACTCGATCACCTCCATAGTTGAAAATTTTCCATTTTCCTATTGACAAGTTGAATTCATTCTGCTACACTCGCTTTAGATGGTTGAAAGAGATCCACTAAGAAGCAGAAAGTCCAACTGCACAGGATTTAGTTGAAAGTGGTGTTTTGATTATATCCCATTAGTGGAACTTTTTCAACTGTAATTAACAACATTTATTTAGAACAGGAGGTAAAAATGGCACTGACTCTGAATGAGGACTGGACGGCTCACGTTGCCGGTCAGATGCACAAGTACCGGATCACCAACGTTGAATTGGCGGGGCGGTGCGTGTACGGGGTGGATAAAGACGGGAACAAGAAAACATACTCCCATCAGTACGTGTCCACCGTCATGAACGGTAAGAAAGAATTTGAGTCCGATGAAGCCGCCCAGAAAACGAAGGAATGTATCTTGTCGGCACTGGATGAATTGATTGCTGAAAGGCAAAAGGAGATTGAGGATGGAAGCGATAATAGAAAATCTGATGGAATATGATCCACCAGATTTATCGCAAGACCAAAGTCAAAACATAGGAATGTCTTTTTTGTTCTCAGCAAAAAAGTTATTTGAAAATTCTGTTAGTGAGGCAGAATTCCAGGAATGGAAACAAAGAAAACAATCAACATAAAGCGAAAAGGAGGCAAAAGCTATGTTGGAAATCAAAGTCACTATCGAAACACCGGATCTATCTGAGGCGATCACACAGCTGGCACTCGCATTAAAAGGCTCCGCGCTGGTAGCCGATTCCAATTCAGCGGAAATGGTAATCCCGGCAGGTACGCCCATGGATGTGATGGAGGCCGTTCCGGTTGCTCCGCAGCCTGTTACACCGGCTCCCGCTCCCGCGCCTGTTCCGGTCGCTCCCGTCCCTCAGCCGAATCCGGCTCCCGCGATGAATCCCCCACAGCCCGCAGCACCGATCCCGGCTCCCGTTCAGGAAGCTCCGAAGATCGACATGAATGCTATTTCAAGAGCGGGCGCAGGGCTGATTGATCAGGGCAAAATGCAGGACGTTTTAGCAGTCCTGAGTAAGTACGGGGTTCAGGTCATTACACAGCTCCGTGAGGATCAGTTTGAGGCATTCGCGGCAGACCTGAGAGCGTTGGGCGCAGCGATTTAAGGAGGGTATGTGGTATGGGAACGACTACACAGCGGGATCACGCAAAACTGAGCGCGTCCCATTCCGGTTGCTGGCTGAACTGTACAGCCGCCCCGAATTATGAGGCACAGTTTCCCGATGGCCCGCCGGGTGAGGCGGCACAGGAGGGAACGCTGGCACATAAGGTCTGTGAGCTGACAGTCTCATACAATGCCGGACAGATTACGAAGCGGAAGTACAATTCGCAGCTGAAAAAGCTGAGAGAGGATCCGCTTTTCCAGGAAGAAATGATCAAGACAGCTGAGGTCTACGGTCAATATATCTGGGAAAAGGTTATGTCCTTTGACGGCAAGCCGTATCAGGCGCAGGAGGTCAGGGTTGATTTTTCCGATTATGTACCGGACGGGTTCGGAACCTGTGACAGCATCGTAATCGGCGGGGATCTTCTCTGTATTACGGATTACAAGCATGGCAAGGGCTATAACGTACCGGCTGAGAACAATTCACAGATGCGGCTTTACGCCCTGGGTGCGCTGAAGCAGTACGGAATGTTTTATGACATTCATCGTGTGAGCATGGCGATCATACAGCCAAGGATCTGCGATGAGGCCAAAGAGGAAATCATCACGGTCGAAGAGCTGAAAGCATGGGGAGAACAGATAAAGCCTATCGCGCAGACCGCCTATACAGGTGAAGGCGCAGAGTTTCATGAGGGTCCGTGGTGCAAGAACTATTACTGCAAGGGTCGCTTCGTCTGCCGTGCAAGAGCTGAGAACATGACAGCCCTGGAGGACTTCAAGGATCTGCCGATTGACGGTCTTTTGACGGAACAGGAAAAGGCAGACAGGGAAGCAGCGATGAATGCCGGATTTGCTCTCCCGCCCGCGCTGACGGATGCGGATGTCGGGGATTTGCTTTACAGGGGTGAGCGCCTTGTGAGCTGGTATAACGAGCTTTGCGATTATGCTCTGCAAGCAATTCTGGATGGTAAGAGTATACCGGGATGGAAGGCAGTAGCAGGACGGTCAGACCGGAAATGGGATGATGCGGATGCCGCGATGGATGACATTCTGAAAGCCGGTTATCAGGAGGCAATGCTGTATGACCGTAAGCCTAAGTCCCTGGCGCAGCTGGAAAAGCTGATCGGCAAAAAGGACTTTGAACGGATCGTCGGAAAGCACGTTGTCAAGCCTATGGGTAAGCCCACATTGGTAGTGGAGTCCGACAGCAGGGAGCCGTACAATTCGGCGGCTGCTGATCTGGCAGGGTTGAAGGATCGGGAGGCTACACAGGATGGTTGAGAAATCATTACCGTTCTATTTCGCACACTGCCGGATGACTCTCAATATGCCGGTGGCAATGATCGAAATGCCGATCATAAATCTCAGGAAATTCTTTAAGTTTGTGGGTCAGGAAATGTGGAGAAACGAAGAAAGCACACAACAGTTTTTCTCCTACATTCCTGACATCACAGAGGACCTGAAGGATAAATGGGATGAGGCAAGCGTGAAATTCCAGAAAGAGTACCAGGACACGAAATTTGATTCCCACGGCAACATGATCACAGACAAGGAAGAACGGAAAAAAAAACGAAAAGCACACAATGACCGACTCATGGCAAAAGTGAAATCCGCTAAAGCGAAATATGAACGGTTTCAGAAACGGATCCCGAAGCTGAAAGAAATACAGGAGCAGTATAAACCATGGTAAATCCAGAATGTTCATGCGGTTGCTGTAGAGGCAAGCCGGTGGATCCGGAAACCGCTCGATTAGTAAGAGCCTATCAAGAGAAGCACAAAGATCTATATCCAACGATAAGGAGGAACAAAAATGTATCAAAACAATCCCCTCAGAGTAGCAACAAAAGAAGTCAGACTCTCATACGCCCACTTGAATGAGCCGTATGTCAGTCAGCAGAATCCCGGCGGCAAGCCGAAGTATTCCGTTACCATGCTGATCCCGAAATCTGACACGGCAACGAAGGCAGAGATCGACAGCGCGATCAAGGCAGCCTATGAGAAAGGTGTCAAGGAAAAGTGGAAGGGCGCACGTCCTCAGATGAATTCTCCACTGATCCATGACGGTGACGGGCTGAGAACGAACGGAACGCCGTTCGGTCCGGAATGTAAGGGTTGTTGGGTGCTTACCGCATCCACAGGCAGAAAGCCGGGGTGCTATCCGATCACAAGCATGAATGCCCCTCTTGCGCCTGAAGAGATCTACAGCGGGATGTATGCGGTTGTTACGATGAGTTTCTATAATCCGCAGGCCGGTAATCCGGTTGCGTGCAGCCTTGACAACGTGTTCAAGACCAGGGACGGGGAACCGTTATCCGGTGGCCCCAGCGCTCAGGCAGATGCCGCCGGTCTGGATGTCGGTCAGTACATGACAGCTCCGGAGGTTCCGGTCGGAGGGGCTACACCGGGCTATGGTGGAGCAATGCCCGCCACACCTGGACAGGTCACATACCCGAATACCGGGATCAATCCGATCACGGGTCAGCCGATGGCCGCGCCTACTGGCCTGCCGTTTGGTGGAGCAGCGCCTCAGATGAGCGGAGTACAGATCAATCCGATCACAGGGCAGCCGATGTAAAGTCAGCAGGTATTTCTTTTCATACTTTTTTCTCCTTCTCATTGGTGGAACCGAAACCACCTTAAAAAATAACACACTGGGCAGATAATTGACGGCACTCGGAACAGCCTGAACCGCAAGCGGCATGGATGGATAATGTACGGGCCACGGTACTACGCGATGCGGGTTATCCATCCGCATAGCGGGGTAGAGCAGAAGCAGCTCGTCAGTGTCATAAGCTGAAGGCCATTGGTGCAAGTCCAATCCCCGCGACTCAGGAAGTCTTATGCATTTCATATGATTTCCTCCTTTGGGGCGATCTACGGCGAATGGCTGTGATTAAAGGGGGATCCAAAATCCCCGGATCGCTTTGGAAATGAAATAATACGGGGCCGTGAACTTTTCACAGTCAGACAGGATGGTAGCCGTTACCGTATCGGGACGGAGTAATCCTACGGAGGGATGCATTTGTTTGGCGATCTTTGGATGGACGGTCCATTTTCGGAACGTGTCCTATGAACTGCAGTATAGGAAGTTGGCGGGGTCTACAGTGATCCTACGTGAGTTCGATTCTCACCGTTCCGACGGGCTTTTCGGTTGAGCAAGCTATCTATTTGCCTGATAGCCCATCCGTAAGGGTGTGAGAAACCGGCAAGGGTCAACCTTATGCAGTAGGTTGCGTGGGAAAGCAACGAAAAGGCTTCCGGTTCCCGCCCATTTCCGTGACAAGTGGGAGCGTGACGTAGTGGCAGTGTAAGGTAGCGCAGCAAAGTACGAATAAATACACTGTGACAGTCGGGAAAGACCGGCATTAACGGAACGTAGCTCAATGGTAGAGCAGCGAGGATCCTCTTAAAAACGACGAGAGCAAGATTGCAGGTTCGACTCCTGCCGTTCCGATCCCATTCAGTGCAAGAATGGAGAACTTTGTCTGACAGCCTGGAAAGACAGGTGTTATGCGGTGGCGGAATAGGTAGACGCTTATAAGGTAAGAGCAGCTTGATCCGAGGCTTGCTCCGGTAAATGGCCGGTCGCTCATGTGAGGTGCAAATCCTCACCCGCATAAGGCGTGCGAGGTATCAAACGGCATAGGGAGGGATGCAGATACCGCTAAACTCCTACCCAGGCGCACACGGGTCCTGATGTTCGATTTAGTCACGTAATGAACAAGCAGTGCGTTAAGAGAGTGGCTGGCAGCCTGGAAAAGACAGGCTACACGGGGAAACCACATTCAACGACTGGAGCAGGTGTGAACCGACGATCTGGGGTTGTTAAACGGTGCATCGGTGTGGGAGTACCCGTTTTCAAAGTGAAGGAGGCAACCATGTTACATCATCTTAGCATTGACCTGGAAACGTATTCAGAAGCGCCTATCGCAAAGACCGGAGCGCAGAGATATATCCAGGATCCCAGTTTTGAAATATTGTTATTCGCTTATTCACTGGATGGTCAGCCGGTTCAGATCATTGATCTGGCAAGCGGTGAAGAGGTTCCTTCCTGGCTGATCACGGCACTTGTCAATCCGTCCATTATCAAGCACGCCTACAATGCGCCGTTTGAGTTTGGATGCCTGTCAAAGTATTACGGGCCAATGTATCCCGGACAGTGGCGATGCACTATGTTCCATGGTCTGTACTGCGGCTACACGGCTGGACTGGAAGCAACGGGCAGGGCGCTGGGGCTGCCGGAGGACAAACAGAAATTGAATACTGGCAAGGCGCTTATTCGCTACTTTTGCGTGCCATGTAAAGCGACAAAGACGAATGGGGGCAGGACGCGGAACCTTCCGCATCACGATCCTGATAAATGGCAGCTTTTCAAAGAGTATTGCTGTCAGGACGTTGTAACAGAGATGGAGATCGAACGGCGGCTTTCCACTTTTCCGGTTCCTGAGTTTGTACAGAAACAGTGGGAAACGGATCTGAGAATTAACAGCCGGGGCGTTGCCGTGGATATCCCGTTTGTGGATGGTGCTTTGCAGATTGGTGAACACGTCAAGACAGAGATGATCAGTGAGGCAGAACGGATCACAAGCCTTGACAATCCGAACAGCGTTTCACAGCTGAAAGATTGGCTCAATAAAGAGACCGGCGCGGAGATCGACAGTCTGTCAAAGGACATCGTGAAAAAGATGCTGAACCGGGATGACAACAGCCCGGACGTAACAAGGATGCTGCAGATCCGGCAGGAGCTTGGAAAGACAAGCACAAAGAAATATGACGCAATCAAAAAGTGTGTATGCCCTGATGGGCGTGTCCGTGGACTCCTGCAGTTCTACGGGGCGAACAGGACAGGCAGATGGGCGGGGCGTTTGGTTCAGGTCCAGAACCTTCCCAGGACGTACACGGATCCGATTGAGCTTGCCCGTGATTTGGTTCATGACCGTCAGGAAGATGCGCTCCGTGTCATATACGGATCCGTCTCTGACACGCTCTCACAGCTCATCAGAACGGCTTTTGTGGCAAGCCCTGGCAATGTATTGGTCGATGCTGATTTCAGTGCTATAGAGGCGCGTGTGATATCGTGGCTGGCCGGTGAACAGTGGCGGTTAGAAGTATTCCGGACGCATGGAAAGATCTATGAGGCATCCGCGTCACAGATGTTTGGGGTTCCGCTGGAGCTGATCAAAAAGGGCAATCCGGAATATGCGTTGAGGGCGAAAGGCAAGGTTGCGGAGCTGGCACTCGGATATCAGGGTAGCAACGGAGCGCTGATCAACATGGGCGCTTTGGACATGGGGCTACACGAAGAGGAACTGCCGGAAATCGTGACAAGGTGGAGGAACGCGAACCGGAACATCGTAAACCTTTGGTATGCGATGGATGATGCGGCTGTACAGGTCATTTCCTTCGGCGGCAGCAAATCAGTCAGGGGTTTATACCTTGCGAGGGAATATGACGCGAATCAGGGTACTTACTGCCTTACAATTACGCTTCCTTCCGGTCGGAAACTTTTCTACATCAATCCCAGGTTGGGGACAAACAAATTCGGTGGATCCTCCATCATTTATGACGGTGTGGATCAGGCATCAAAGCAGTGGAAACACATTGAGACATACGGCGGCAAGCTGACAGAGAACGTTGTACAGGCTATCGCCCGTGATTGTCTGGCAGAGGCGATTGAGCGCCTGGAAGCGGCAGGGTTCCCCATTGTGTTCCACGTCCATGATGAGGTTGTCATTGACATCAAGCCTTATGCGGACAATGACACGATGCTGAAAACCGTATGCGACATTATGAAACAGCCCCCGGCATGGGCGGCAGATATGCCGCTGAACGCTGCCGGATGGGTCGGTGATTTCTTCACGAAGGACTAAGGGGAGCAAAGGTCTATGAAGAATTTTATTTTGAAAGCGATTGCTTATATCTGCTTTATGGTGTGGATCACAGCCGCTTGTTTTGTGGATAGTGACAGCTGGATCCCGTTCATAATCGTATGCGCTACAAGCGCATGGTTAATTCTATTCTCATACGCAAATAACTGGTTTGAGGGGTATTTCGATGATGGAGAGCAATAAGGGGAATTTGGTCAAAGGGGTAAACAGGCAGAAAACTGACAGTGAGATTTTCAGGGGTGAGTATTGGGATAAAGTTTTTCTGAAATTGCTTATGCGGGTCGGCATATTTGCGATCACGGTAACAATTATAGGCGTTCTGGCAACGCCGATCATTATGTCGGTGGTTTACACATGGATGTGGATGTTCCTCTATCCGGCATATCTGGTAATTATTCTCATAGCTTTAGCATTTGACAGGAGGTAAGTATGAAAATCATTCAGCCATCGGTAGAGTTCATTACGCCGCTGAACGGTCCGGCGGTAATCGAGCGCCTGGAACAGTGTGGGAGGGTCTGTTACAAGTCTGAGGACAGGATCACACAGGACAGTGGTATCAAATTCCTGAAAGGGATCATCAAGAGCGGGCATGAAGCCGTCCTGGAGCATTGTTCCATAACAGTGAAATTCATCTGTGACAGGGGCGTATCCCACGAGATTGTCCGGCATCGGTTGGCATCGTACTGTCAGGAATCCACAAGGTACTGCAATTACAGCAAAGAGAAATTCGGACGTGAGATCACGGTGATTGCACCTTGCTATCTGGAGGTGACATCGAATCAGTGGAGAACGTGGGAACATGCCTGCGCTATGGCAGAGAAAGCGTATTTCAGCCTTCTGGATCAGGGATGCACGCCGCAGGAAGCACGGGCGGTATTGCCGAACAGCCTGAAAACAGAGGTTGTCATGACGGCGAATATCAGGGAATGGCGGCATTTTCTCCAGCTTAGATGCAGCGAGGCAGCACATCCGCAGATTCGGGAAGTGGCTACACAGGTCTTACGGGGTTTTTATAAAGCGTTTCCGGTTCTGTTCGATGACATTTACATGGAAACCGTGGTGCAACCGAGGGAGGATATAAAATGACTTTTCTGCTGATCGTAAAGATTATTCTGCTGATCGCGGCACTTTTCATGGGAGTCGCGTCAATCGGGGCGAATACTGAAGCCCTGGGTAACAGATGTGTGACAATGGCAACAGTATTCACAGCTGCGTTGGTGGCGCTGATCATGTTTGAAATTGCGAGGGGGATGCACTTATGAAACGGAAAGAGGTTCTGTCACTGGCTGAACAGTGCGTGAACGGTAAAAGGGAGCAGGATTACGGATCCCCGGAGGACAATTTCAGGACCATCGCGGATATGTGGACGGTTTACAAGGGCGTGAGCTTTACAACGGTGGACGTGGCTATGATGATGTCCCTTCTGAAAATCGCCCGGATTAAGAATGGTGGCGGCACGGGTGACAGCTTTGTGGATCTGGCCGGTTATGCTGCCTGTGGTGGTGAGCTGGCAACGGAGCCAGTAACAGGGGGTAAGAAATAATGAATCCTACCATTTACGCCGTGGACTTTGACGGCACGCTTTGTGAGAACGCATGGCCGAAAATCGGAAAGCCTAATCTCCCGCTGATCGAGTTCCTGAAAAAGGAACAAAAGGATGGCAATAAGATCATTCTTTGGACGATGCGGGAGGGGATCCTTCTCAACGATGCCTTGGTATGGCTCGGCAGAGGGTTTGATCTGGTTCCGGATGCCGTCAATGACAATCTGGATCTGATGAAAGAAACATATGGGAACAATCCCAGGAAAGTATTTGCGAATGTCTATATAGATGACCACAATGCCCGGTACGGTGTATGCGCGGAGCTGCCGTTCAAGGCTACACACTGAGATCACGAAAGGAGGCGCGAGGCTGTGCGCACATAAAACCTGGGTGGCCTCCTTATGAAAGATGACACACGAAAAGAAGCTGAAATGCGAGATCTGGAATGACAGTATGCAGAATTGGAAGAGCAAACCGATTCAGAAAGCACAGCTGATCATTGCTGACGTTCCGTACAATGTCGGGACAAACTTCTATGGATCTAACCCCGTTTGGTACAAGGGGGGGGATAACAAGAATGGCGAAAGTAAACTTGCCGGTAAAGCTGCATTTGCATCGGATTTTAACTTCAATCTGTATGAATACTTCCATTTTTGCAGTCAGCTCATGCGGAAGGAGCCGAAAAAAGGCGGTGCAAGAGGAAGGTCATCAGATGCTCCATGCATGATCGTTTTTTGCAGCTTTCAGCAGCAATTCACACTGATCGAGGCTGCAAAGAAGCATGGATTTACGAAGTACATACCTTTGACGTTCGTTAAAAAGAGCAGCCCGCAGGCATTGAAAGCCAATATGCGGATCGTGGGCGCGACGGAGCGGGCGCTGCTCTTTTACAGGTCTTATCTTCCGAAGTTCAGGAACGGCGCTGAGTACGATGAGGACGGAAAGCCTATCCGGGGAACAGGTCATATGGTTCTGGACTGGATGGAATATGAAAGGGACGGAAAAGAGATCCCGAAGATCCATCCGACACAGAAAAGCGTCAAGCTCCTGAAAAGGCTGATTGAGATTTGCACGGATCCGGGGGATGTGGTGATTGATCCCTGTTTTGGATCCGGTTCAACCGGTCGTGCCTGCCTGGAAACGGGGAGACAGTTTTACGGATTTGAAATCAATAAGGAATTCTACAACCGGGCGAAAAATGAAATGCTCATTTTACCGGATAAAATGCCCGTTTCAGAAAGAAAATGCTCAAAATGCGGCATAAAGTTACCGGAAAGTATCAAAATTTGTCCGATTTGCGGAACGGAGGTCAACAGTTGAGAGACACAGATTTAATCATAGATTGCTTTGCCGGTGGTGGCGGTGCATCGGTAGGAATAGAGATGGCCTTGGGGCGCAGCGTCGATATCGCGGTCAATCACGATCCGCAGGCTATCCGGATGCATACGGTGAATCATCCTGGAACGCTACATCTGACGGAGGATATCTTTGAGGTCGATCTGCAAAAATATGTCGGTGGCAGACATGTTGCGCTTATGTGGGCTTCACCGGATTGCACACAGTTTAGTAAGGCAAAAGGTGGACGGCCCCGTGTGAGTGGTATCCGGATGCTTCCCTGGGCGGTTTACAAACACGCGAAAGCAGTACAGCCGGATGTGATCATCATGGAGAATGTCGAGGAAATCCAGCAATGGGGGCCACTGGATGAAACCGGCAGGCCGATCAAAGAAAAGATAGGTGAGGAATATAATCGCTTTATCTGTGCTGTAAAGGAGCTGGGTTATCAGTTTGACAGCAAAGAACTGATAGCAGCTGACTATGGCGCTCCAACGACACGGAAAAGATGGTATGCAATATTCCGCAGGGACGGTAAGTCGATTGTCTGGCCGCAGCAAACGCATTTCAAAGACGCGGATCCCAGATGGCTGCCGTGCGGAAACTTTATGGACTGGGCTGATCTGGGTCAATCAATATTCGACAGAAAGAAACCGCTGGCAGAGGCTACACAGCGCAGGATTGCAAACGGGATCCGCAAATACATCGTGGAAAATCCGGATCCGTACATTGTCCAGGATGAAAGGGCGCTGGCATTTCTCATCCAGTATCACGGGGAACAAAAGGACGGCGAAAGTCGGGGGCAGGTCCTCACAGAACCGATTCGGACTATTGACACGTCAAACAGGTATGGTCTGGTTACAGCATTTGTGACGAAGTTCTATAAGACCGGAATAGGTCAGGGGTGTGAT
Source organism: uncultured Lachnospiraceae bacterium (assembly GCA_902785985.1). GTDB lineage: Bacteria > Bacillota > Clostridia > Lachnospirales > Lachnospiraceae > Chordicoccus. The sequence continues at coordinate 10,928 of CADABA010000001.1, read as the reverse complement.
GAACCGCTCCATACCATTACAACAAGCCCCGGTCACTTTGGTTTGATATCAGCGTTCCTGGTTAAGTATTACGGGACCGGATGCGGACAGGAAATATCTGAACCGTTGGCAACGATTACAACAAAAGATAGATTTGGTCTGGTTAATGTACTGCTGACCATAGAAGGGCAGAAATACATTATTTCAGATATATTTCTGCGAATGCTAAAGCCTATTGAATTAAAGGTAATGCAGGGCTTCCCGGATGATTACATCATCGGGTGTGATATCGAATGGAAAAGGATGTCTGTAGCAGAGCAGGTAGCAAAAATCGGAAACAGTGTTTCTCCTCCGGTGGCGAAAGCACTTGTGGAGGCGAATTGTGCATATCTCAAAGAGGGAGAACGGCTGCCGATCATCAACTTTGAACGGTTGAAAAAGACCGGTTAATCAGGAAGGAGGGGATTGATACGGACGTTGTGATGTATTCAACGAATTGCCCGCGCTGTAAGGTGTTGGCACAGAAACTCATGGACAAGAACATCGAATTCAGGATATCGGAAAACGTGGATGAGATGATCAGCCGGGGATTCATGAGTGCGCCGGTCCTTATGGTGGACGGCGAAGCAATGAATTTTACTGACGCTATCAAATGGGTAAACAACAAGGAAGGATAACGATGCTGCTACAAAAAATACTTAGCTTATGGAGGTTGTGGAGTAAACAATCGAAACTCCGAATAGATGTCAAGCTGTCTAAGGAGTTTATATCACAGTATAACGCATTGCAGTCAAAGTTTGGGCCAGAGCTGGCAAAACTGAATGGATTCAATGAGGGTCAGTTGAGCTACACGGACTTTATCGACAACTTTATCGACAAGGAGACCGTGGCTGATGCGAGTGTTGACAGCAATGCGAATGTATCTCGTAAGGATATCGTGACATTGGAACGCGAGATGCCGAAGCCCCATTCAAAGCTCCTGGCATTTAATAAGATTCATTATGAGATAGCAAAAAAATTCGGATTGGATGTGGCAAATGAATGGTTATGGATGGAGTGGCTGGGAATCCTGTACATGCATGACGCGCCATCCTCTTCTTTCAGGCCGTATTGTTTCGCTTATGATCTGAAGGATCTTGCTGAGAAAGGACTGTTTTTCATAGAGGGTCAGAATCCGGAAGCGGCGAAACACCTGACTACCTTTGTGGATTTCGTGAAAGAATACGTGAGCTTTACCTGCAACCGGACATCCGGAGCGGTTGGTCTCCCGAACATTCTGCCGTATATGTTCTATTTCTGGAAAAAGGACGTAGAATCCGATTATCTGGGGATCAGGACAAGCGGCAATGAGAAATATTATGCGAAGCAGAATTTTCAGCGGTTTATTTATGCTGTGAACCAGCCCTATGTCAGGGACGGATCACAGAGCGCATTTACAAACACTTCTGTTTTTGATCATGAATATTATGAGGCCCTTTTCGGTGGATCCACATTCCCGGACGGCTCATTCATGATCGACTATGAGGAACAGATCATCGACTTTCAGAAATGGTATATGGACGTAATGTCCGATATCCGCAGTATCAATATGTTTACATTCCCGGTCAGCACGATTTCCCTTCTGAGGCAGGATGGAAAGTTCGTGGATGAGGAATTCGCAAAGTGGGCGGTTAAGCACAACATGAAATGGTATGACAGCAATCTCTTTGTGGATAATTCGGTGAATTCCCTTTCAAACTGTTGCCGCCTGAAGTCAAACATCGAGGATCTGGGCTATTTCAATTCTATCGGCGGTACAGCCCTGAAGGTCGGATCCGTGAAAGTTAATACCGTCAATCTGGCAAGGATCGCACTGGACACTGAGACAGAGGAAGAATATCTGGAGGTGCTACACCATCGGACATGGATCTGTTTGTGTGCGCTGGATGCGGTCAGGCATATCATTCGCCGGAACGTGGAGAAAGGTATTCTCCCGAATTTCAGTTACGGGCTGATTGATTTTGAGCATCTGTATAACACAGTCGGATTCATCGGCATCTATGAAACCCTGAAAAAGTTCGGGTATACAAGGATGGATGAGTTCGGGAATATCTATTACACGGAGGACGCGTCCAGGTTCGGACAAAAAATCTTCCAGGTGATGAGGCAGACTGCAGATGACTTTATCAAGAAGTACAACTGTGATTACCAGGTCAACACGGAGCAGATTCCGGGCGAAAGCGCTGCAGACAAGCTGATGCGGAAGGATAAGTTTTTCCATCCAAACGGCGGTATTTACGATCTTCCACTTTACGGCAATCAGTTTATTCCCCTTGGTATCAAGACAACAATACAGGAACGCGTGAGGATCGCGGCAGAGTTCGACAGGTATTGTAATGGCGGGTCCATCCTGCATATCAATATTGACGCGCCGTTCGATTCCTTTGAAAAGGCATGGGATCTGATCAATTATATCGCGGATCAGGGCGTTACCTATTTCGCATTTAATCCACGGATCCAGGCTTGCGAGAATAACCACGCATTCTATGGTGATATCTGTCCTGAGTGCGGGAAGCCGGTAGATAGCGAGTATACCCGGATTGTGGGATTCTTTACGAAGATCAAAACATGGTCGGAAAAGCGCAAAGAGGAATACCACATGAGGGAATGGGAGAACGTAAACGATGAGTAAGATTGCAGTGAAAGGGATTATTGATGAGGATTTTGTGAATTATAAGCTGCCGTGCATGACGATTATGTTTCCGAAGTGTTCATTCAAGTGCGGAAAGGATCTGTGTCAGAATTCAGAGCTGGCAAAGATGGAAAATATCTGTGTAAGCATGGAGGGGCTTGTATCACGATACCTGAATAATCCGATCACAAAGGCAATTTGTTTTCAGGGGTTGGAACCGTTTGACTCACCGGAGGTATTTAACCTGATCAAACGGTTCCGCGAAGAGACGGACGATCCGATTGTGATCTATACAGGCTACACACGGGAAGAGGCACGGGAGAACGGATGGACTGACTGGCTGGGAGATTACCGGCGCATCATTGTAAAGTATGGCCGGTACATTCCAGGAGGCAAGCCGCATTTCGATGAAGTCCTGGGCGTAAACCTTGCCTCTGAGAATCAATATGCGGTAGAGGAGAGACATGGAAAGGTGGAAATGGACAAAAGTATTCTTTAAGGTCCTTGCAGCGGTTCTGGCATTTGTGGCTTTTGTCGGAACTATCGAATGGGCCACGGTGAAACAACGTGACTGGGATATCTGGATGCTGTCCCATCGGGCTGAGGAATGGTTTGAAAAAGGAGCAGATCAATGACGGCGCAGTTATATTTTGGTGACTGTCTGGATCTGATGCCGGGACTCCCAGACGGCAGCATAGACATGGTGCTTTGTGATTTGCCCTACGGCACGACAAGAAACCGATGGGATACGATTATACCCCTTGATCGTCTATGGGCTGAATATGAGCGTCTGGTAAAGCCTGAAGGGGCAATCGTACTGTTCTCACAGATGCCGTTCACGGCAGAGCTGGTAAACAGCAACAGGCGGGATTTCAAGTATGAGTGGATCTGGGAAAAGGCAAATGGAACCGGATTCCTAAATGCAAAGAAGGCTCCGCTGAAAGTTCATGAGAACATATGCGTCTTTTACCGGAAACAGCCCACATATAATCCGCAGATGCGGCACGGATTCAAGCCTTATAAGACGATCAGCGGCAGGGCAAGCACCAATTACGGATCCCAAAAGCCCACGCAGACAGCAAGCAACGGTGAGAGGTTCCCGATTGACGTGATCCGGTTTGCGGCTCCTGGGACGAACAGGGAAAGGCCCTATAAGCATCCGACACAGAAACCGGTGGATCTTCTGGAATACCTGATTCGGACTTATACGGAGGGGGGGGACTCCATACTTGACAACTGTATGGGATCCGGATCAACGGGCGTTGCGTGTGTGATATCAGGCAGAAACTTTATAGGTATGGAACAGAATGAAAGCTATTTTGAGATGGCACAGGAAAGAATAAGGGCTATGCAAAGAGTGATAGGAGGTGAAACCCCGATGAAAGCAGCCGGGTACAAGACATGAAAGACTTCAAGATCCTGATGGCTGCCGCTGCCATGGCGGTGGTCATCATAGTGGCAGCGGTGACGGTGAGCTACACACGGCAGAGGGAAAACCGGGAACGGATGGACGAAAAGGAGCAGCACTATGACGCGGATGATTTGTTCCTCATGCTGAACACATCTGACAATCTGGCCGGGTTCTATAAGGGAGCTGAGATCCTTCAGCATATGATCATCCGGACAAATAATGTCCCGGTCGGTGTGTACGATGCATTCTTTAAGGACGGATTCATGTACTTGGAACGGACAGACGTTGATGCTACGGTATCCATTCCATTGTCACGGGATCAGTTCAGCTGGATCGAGGAGAACTATAAAAGCGGGTATCCCGCCCTTGTCTACAGAGAGGAATGAAAGATGGCAATAGAAAAGCGATGGGAGGACGGCGAAGAGGTATTCACGCCGGTATGCGATGTCTGCGGCGATAACCTGGATGACGAATGGGATTTTTACGATGCCGTGGAAGCAAAGAAACAGGCAGGATGGCGGTCAAGGAAGGTCGGGGATGACTGGATTGATATATGCCCGTACTGTCAGAAACAGGAACAGGAAGAAAAAGCGATGCGCGATTTCGCAGGATTAAAAGGGAGGATTTAACTATGGGATTGGCTGATGCTTTAGGCGCTGAGGACAGAGCGCAGGTGAAAATGTCTGATTTGAGGTATCTGATAAAGGCTGAGGTTGAGAGGAACCTGTTTCAGAATGCTTTGACGGCAGAGATTCCCAGGGAGACGGTACAGAAACTCTTGTCAGGGAAGAATGACGATCTGGAAGCATACAGGGCGCTTGAACTGACACCGGATCAGATCAGGGAGATGGATCATCTCTATGCTGAGAAATGCAAGGAGGTGGCAATACTCAGGGCAGAAAACGATTTGCTGAAAAAGCAGCTGGACGATGTGGCGGCAATCGCTACACAGGCGGGATTGGAAGGTGTGGATCATTGCGAAGAATGCAGGGGTGGAAGCGGCGAAGATCTCTCGGACACCGGCGAAGCTGGAAAGTAAGGGAGACACGTTGCTATAGATGTTTTGGAGCGGCGAATAATGACTGCGAAAAATGCGAAAGGATGTATAAGATGACAGTTCAGGAATATCAGGAAAAGGCAAGACGGACGCAGGCAAAGGACCTGAGCAAGAGGGACAGACTATTTCATGCGGTGTTGGGTCTGAATTCAGAGGCCGGTGAGGTAGCCGGAATCCTCCAGAAAGAATATCAGGGGCATCCGGCAGACAATAACCATCTGATCAAGGAGCTGGGTGATTGCCTGTGGATGATCGCGGAGGCGTGTGACGCGCTTGACGTGGAAATGTCATGGGTGATGGAGGTCAATATCAGAAAGCTGATGGAACGGTATCCGGAAGGTTTCTCTACGGAAAAATCCATGCACAGAAAAGAGGGGGACATCTGACCATGGCATACGGAGGAATCCGATACAATGGATCCGGATATAGAGATGACACGGCATTCCAGGCGATATGCAGTGTCGCAAAACAGGAAAGAAAGGCAAGACATGGCAATAACCGTAATAAAGGCAATCGCGATATTGCTCATTTTGATTCTGATCGTCTTTTGGATTCTGGCGATTGGCAGCGCGGTGGATATGCCTCAGAGTTGGCGCGAGTCAACCGGGGAGTATATCAAGTGTGCTAAATGCAGCTGGGATAAACCGGAGAAATTTTCGGCGCTAAATCAGCCGTCCGAAGCCTGCAGGCGTTGTCCGTTTTGCTGGCATCCAGATGACGAATAAAAGTTGAATAAAGTAGCCTGTCCGATTGACAGGTGATTATTTTAGACTTATAATCAAAATAGTTGATTTCATTCGACTATATTAGCAACTGACAGTTGAAGGAGAGGCAATGCATGAAATTACAGTATGACCGGCGGCTCACTATTTCGGTAGGGAACAACCGGAAAGATATGAACTGGAAGCCGCAAACGCTGGCTGTCAGTGAGCTTTGGGAAAAGCTCAAAGTACCGGCAAGGGGTACAGAAACGATTCAACAATACCTTGCATTAAAAAAGGCACAGCAGGATGACCTTAAAGACGTTGGCGGTTTCATGGCGGGAACACTTAACGGCGGCAGGCGTAAAGCCTCCGCCGTAACCGGCAGGGACGTTGTTACCCTGGACTTTGATACCATTCCCGCATACGGCACAGATGGCGTGATCAAGGCAGCGGACGCACTGGGATACGGGTTTGCGGTGTACAGCACGCGCAAGCACCTGGAAACAGCTCCGCGCCTTCGCCTTCTGTTTCCTTTGGATCGCACGGTATCAGCTGATGAATATGAGCCGATAGCACGACGGATCGCCGCGCTAATCGGAATCCAGATGGCTGATCCTACGACGTTTGAGCCGTCCCGGCTGATGTACTGGCCTTCATGCTGTGTGGACAGTATCTATGTTTTCCAGTATGCGGATAAGCCCTTCGCGGTGGCCGACAGTGTACTGGCAAGCTACACAGACTGGAGGGATTTCTCTTCGTGGCCGCAGGTTCCCGGAGCTGTCAGCTATCAGAAGTTGGCAATGAAGCAGGGGGATCCGGACGCAAAGCCGGGTGTCGTGGGTGCATTCAACCGCGCTTATGGTGACGTGTTCAACGTCATGGACAAGCTGCTCCCCGGTATCTATGAGGCAGTAGACACGGATCCAAACAGGTTCACATACCTGGGCGGCAGTACGACCGGCGGCGCTGTAGTCTATGACAACGGCAAATTCTTATTCTCCCATCATGCAACAGATCCATGCGGCGGTAAGCTCGTCAACTGTTTCGATCTGGTCCGTCTCCACAAATTCGGGGACAAGGACGATGAGGCACAGGCAGGCACGCCGAATAACCGTCTCCCGTCCTATACGGCGATGTGTGAGTTCGCTGTGGCTGATCCTTTATGTTCCGCGCTGATGGCAAAGGAACGGCAGGAAAGAGCCATGCAGGACATGGAGGGGCTGCTCTCCTACGTCGCTGATGATCCGACGGAGTGGATGCAGAAACTTGACCTGAACGCCAAAACCGGACAGGTAAAACCGACCATAGACAACATTCTGATCATTCTTGATAACGATCCCATGCTCAAACAGAAATTCGCGCTCAATCAGTTCGCTGGGCGCGGTGAGATCCTGGGGCAGCTTCCATGGGCCACGGATGGAAAACGTCGCTTGTGGAGCGACACGGACAGCAACGGCCTTTACTGGTATCTGGAGAAAGCCTACCAAATCACCGGACGCGGAAACATCGACGCGGCGCTTGATATCCATGCGGCGATGCACGCATTCAATGAGGTTCAGGACTTCTTAAAGGGCCTGACCTGGGACGGAACGCCGCGCCTGGATACGGTCTTTATCGACTTTCTGGGGGCCGAGGATGATGAGGCAGGTTATACGCGGGCGGTATGCCGGAAAGCATTTGTGGCAGCCGTGGCGCGTGCCATGGAGCCGGGATGTAAGTTTGATAATATGCTGATCCTCTGCGGTCCGCAGGGTATAGGAAAATCTACCCTTCTGGACAAGATGAGCCGGGGATGGTTCAACGACTCAATCCGGACGTTTGAGGGAAAGGAAACGGCAGAGCTTTTGCCGGGTGTCTGGATCGTGGAGGTGGCAGAGCTGGACGCGTTCAGGCGCACAGAGGTCTCCCGCATCAAGCAGTTTCTCTCCCTGAGAACAGACCGATACCGGGCGGCATACGGGCGCAACATGAAGGAACAGCCCCGGTCATGCGTGTTCTTCGGGACGTGTAATCAGATGGATTTCCTTCAGGACACGACAGGGAACCGGAGATTCTGGCCAGTGGATGTGGGCAAAAAGCTACACAGTCTGAATGTGTGGCGGGATCTGACGGATGAGGTTGTGTCACAGATCTGGGCTGAGGCGAAAGTCAGATGGCAGATGGGGGAACAGCTCTATCTTTCCGGTGCGCTGGAGGATGCGGCGAAAGAGCATCAGGAGGAACACAGGGACGTATCGCCCTGGGAAGGCATGGTTCACGATTTCATGAGCAAGCCTGTCCCGGATGACTGGCTGAAGTGGGATCTTGACCGGCGGCGCGACTTCTGGGCGCAGACGGCGCACGGTGATTACAAGCTGGTGCAGAGAGACCGGATAAGCCCGATTGAGGTATGGTGCGAGATGTTTATGTCGAACAAAAAGGACATGAAAGCGCAGGATCGGAAAGAGATAAATGCGTGTATTGCGAGTATGCCGGGGTGGAAAAGAGCGGAAAAACCGTTTTATGGTGGAGCGCCTTACGCGGCGCAAAGAGGCTATATCACTGGGGGATCCGATATTACAAATTAAATTACAAGTTCATTACAAGCGTTCTGAAAATGTAATTTTGTAATAAGGGCATATTACATTATTACATTTTCGGAATCGGTTTGTAATTTGCTGTAATGCCCGTGGTTACTGGGTTTTCTAAGGTTTATTACAAAATTACAAAATTTTCTATAGAGGTATTGAAATAGAGAAATAGAGAGTATTTATCCCGCCTGTTCGCCCACATCCGTACATGTCTATAACGCGCGTGCGCGAAATGTAATAAAACGGCTGAGGCAAAAGCACGCGAAGTCCGTGAGTGTTCACTTTTACGGGCGGGAAAAATTTTTTGAGGGAGGCAAGAACCGGATGGCCGAAAAAGATATCGAGCGGAAATTGAAAAAACGAGTTGAGGCGATGGGCTGTCTCTGCCTGAAATTTGAAAGCCCCGGCTTCACGGGTGTGCCTGATCGGATGGTCCTCATGCCTGGGGGAGAGGTGTTCTTTGTTGAGCTGAAAGCTCCGGGCAAAAAGGAACGGCCCCGGCAGGAATATGTTCAGAGACAGCTCCGGGCGCTGGGGTTTATTGTCATGAGTTCCATCGACAGCGAGGAAGGCATCGAAAGGGTATGCGCTATGGTGGACGGTTATTTGCAAAGGAGTCAGTGGTGAAGGAATACAGACCGCACAAATATCAGCAATATGTCACGGACAAAATGATAGAGCTGCCTTATATGGGTGCGTGGCTGGACATGGGACTGGGAAAGACGGTCTGCACGTTGACGGCGCTACACAGCTTGAAATATCTCCGGTTCTCCATCCGCAAAGCCCTGGTCATCGCCCCGAAGAAGGTAGCAGAAAATACATGGTCCGCTGAGGCGGCAAAGTGGAGTCATCTGACTGACCTGCGGTTATCGGTTGTCCTGGGATCCGAAAAGCAGAGGTGCGAGGCCCTGGGTGTAAATGCTGACGTTTATATTATCAACCGCGAGAATACACAATGGCTTGTAAAGCATTACGGGAACAAGTGGCCGTTCGATGTGGTTGTTCTGGATGAAAGCAGCTCATTCAAAAATCATCAGGCTAAGAGGTTCAAAGCTCTGAAAGCGGTAAGAACAAAGATCAGCAGATTGATCGAGCTGACTGGCACGCCTTCCCCGCATGGGCTGATGGATTTGTGGGCACAGGTGTATCTCCTGGACGGCGGTGAGCGTTTGGGGCGCACAATCTCATGTTACCGGGAGATCTATTTCCTTCCGGACAAAAGGAACCGGACAACGATATTCAGCTATGCACCAAAGGACGGCGCGGCAGATGCGATATACAGAAAGATTCAGGATATTTGTATCAGCATGAAATCTGAGGATTATTTACAGCTGCCGGATATGGTCATTGATGATATTCCGGTTGCGCTGGATCCGAAAGCAAAGAGGGCCTATCAGGAGCTTGAAAAGACCATGCTTCTGACCGTGGACGATGAACAGCTTGTCACGGCAACGACGGCGGCAACACTTACCGGAAAGCTCCTGCAGCTCTGCAATGGCGCGGTGTACGACGAAAACGGCGAGGCCCTGGAGGTGCATGACTGCAAGATTGAGGCGTTCATGGAGACGGTGGAACAGCTGAACGGACAGCACGCACTTGTGTACTACTACTTCAAGCATGACAGGGAGCGCCTTTTAACAGCCCTGGCAAAGTCGGGGTTGCGCGTGCGTGTGTATCGGGGGGCTGAGGATGAGCTGGACTGGAACAGCGGACAGATTGACATATTACTGGCACAGCCCGCGTCATGCGGTTACGGGCTGAACCTTCAGGACGGCGGGCATCACGTCATATGGTTCGGACTGACATGGAGCCTGGAAGAATATCAGCAGGCAAACAAGAGACTTCACCGGCAGGGGCAGCAGTTCCCCGTGATCGTTCACAGGCTGATTGTACAGGGTGGTACGGATGAGGACGTGATCAGGTCGCTGGAATGCAAAGACGGCGCACAGGAGGCATTATTGGCGGCGCTGAAAGCAAGAGTGGACAAGGCGAAGGAGGGCTTGCCCGGATGAGAGCAAAAAGAGCGGTGTTGATCATTATAAAGGCGATTATGGGGATACATTCTCCGTCATTACATCGTCGGGTGCGAATTAGCGATATTTGGAAAACACGGGGGGTACATGGGATGACGAATAACGAGACATTCAACAGCATAACAGGCGAGAACGACAGCCCCGAAGAGGCAGCCGTGAAAGGACTATTGGCAAAGATCCATGAGGACTATGAGAACGACGATTTTGATACAAATTACGGGGTTTACCTGGATTGGTATCATGCGTTCCTTGACTGGCTGAAAAGTGAAAAGGAGGACACACAGCATGACGCAGACGATCCGCAAAGATATATGTCCGTTCTGTAAGAAGGTGCGGTTGTTACGGCGCGTGAGGATTTTTTACTATCGGCGCGGATGGATGTGTACAAAGTGTAAGCAGTGGTGGACGGATTAGGAGGTGTCATCAGGATGAGCATAGGCTATACGGGATCTATAGGACTTAAATGGGATCCGCCGATAAAGGATCCGAAGCTGAAGCCGTGT